>NZ_CP035417.1:487500-800713 GCF_004123675.1 Leisingera sp. NJS204
TCAATAGAGACTCCGTTAGTAGCGGCGAGCGAACGCGGACCAGCCGAGCCTGATGAGTGAGAAGAACATGTTGGGAAGCATGGCCATAGCGGGTGACAGCCCCGTATTCTAAGCTCTGAGGGACGTATTAAGTAGGGCGGAACACGTGAAATTCTGTCTGAAGATCGGAGGACCACCTCCGAAGGCTAAGTACTCCTTACTGACCGATAGCGAACCAGTACCGTGAGGGAAAGGTGAAAAGCACCCCGGCGAGGGGAGTGAAACAGTACCTGAAACCGAACGCCTACAATCAGTTGGAGGCCCCTTGAGGGCTGACAGCGTACCTTTTGTATAATGGGTCATCGACTTGGTCTCACAAGCAAGCTTAAACCGTTAGGTGTAGGCGCAGCGAAAGCGAGTCTTAATAGGGCGAATGAGTTTGTGGGATCAGACCCGAAACCGAGTGATCTAGGCATGGCCAGGTTGAAGGTGCGGTAACACGCACTGGAGGACCGAACCCACATCCGTTGAAAAGGATCGGGATGAGCTGTGCCTAGGGGTGAAAGGCCAATCAAACTCGGAGATAGCTGGTTCTCTGCGAAATCTATTTAGGTAGAGCGTCATCCGAATACCCCGGGGGGTAGAGCACTGGATGGGTAATGGGGCCCCACAGGCTTACTGATCCTAACCAAACTCCGAATACCCGGGAGTACTAGATGGCAGACACACGGCGGATGCTAACGTCCGTCGTGGAGAGGGAAACAACCCTGACCTCCGGCTAAGGCCCCCAATTCATGGCTAAGTGGGAAAGCAGGTGAGACGTCCAAAACAACCAGGAGGTTGGCTTAGAAGCAGCCATCCTTTAAAGATAGCGTAACAGCTCACTGGTCTAATCAAGATGTCTTGCGGCGAAGATGTAACGGGGCTCAAGCCATGAGCCGAAGCCGAGGATGCACATAGTGCATGGTAGCAGAGCGTAGTGTGACATAGTTCCATGCGTCCTTATCTTCCTGCGGGAAGAATTGGACGCAAGGAGCTTTCGATGAAGCGGGCGCGTGAGCGATCCCGTGGAGAGATCACTAGTGAGAATGATGACATGAGTAGCGACAAAGAGTGTGAGAGACACTCTCGCCGAAAGTCCAAGGGTTCCTGCTTAAAGCTAATCTGAGCAGGGTAAGCCGGCCCCTAAGCCGAGGCCGAAAGGCGTAGGCGATGGGAACCACGTTAATATTCGTGGGCCAGGAGGATGTGACGGATTGTGAAGGTAGTTCATCCTTATCGGATTGAATGGGCTGCTGATCAGTCCCTGGAAATAGCCCTCCATCAGACCGTACCCTAAACCGACACAGGTGGACAGGTAGAGAATACCAAGGCGCTTGAGAGAACGATGTTGAAGGAACTCGGCAAAATACCTCCGTAAGTTCGCGAGAAGGAGGCCCGGGTCCTACGCAAGTGGAATCCGGGGGCACAAACCAGGGGGTGGCGACTGTTTATTAAAAACACAGGGCTCTGCGAAGTCGCAAGACGACGTATAGGGTCTGACGCCTGCCCGGTGCCTGAAGGTTAAAAGGAGGGGTGAGAGCTCCGAATTGAAGCCCAGGTAAACGGCGGCCGTAACTATAACGGTCCTAAGGTAGCGAAATTCCTTGTCGGGTAAGTTCCGACCTGCACGAATGGCGTAACGACTTCCCCGCTGTCTCCAACATCGACTCAGCGAAATTGAATTGCCTGTCAAGATGCAGGCTTCCCGCGGTTAGACGGAAAGACCCCGTGCACCTTTACTACAGCTTCGCACTGGTATCAGGATTGTGATGTGCAGGATAGGTGGTAGGCATCGAAACCGTGACGCAAGTCGCGGTGGAGCCTCCCTTGAGATACCACCCTTCGCACTCTTGATATCTAACCGCGGTCCGTTATCCGGATCCGGGACCCTGCGTGGCGGGTAGTTTGACTGGGGCGGTCGCCTCCTAAAGAGTAACGGAGGCGCGCGAAGGTTGGCTCAGAGCGGTCGGAAATCGCTCGTTGAGTGCAATGGCAGAAGCCAGCCTGACTGCGAGACTGACAAGTCGAGCAGAGACGAAAGTCGGCCATAGTGATCCGGTGGTCCCGAGTGGAAGGGCCATCGCTCAACGGATAAAAGGTACGCCGGGGATAACAGGCTGATACTGCCCAAGAGTCCATATCGACGGCAGTGTTTGGCACCTCGATGTCGGCTCATCTCATCCTGGGGCTGGAGCAGGTCCCAAGGGTACGGCTGTTCGCCGTTTAAAGAGGTACGTGAGCTGGGTTTAGAACGTCGTGAGACAGTTCGGTCCCTATCTGCCGTGGGTGTAGGATACTTGAGAGGAGTTGCCCCTAGTACGAGAGGACCGGGGTGAACGAACCACTGGTGGACCTGTTGTTGCGCCAGCAGCAGTGCAGGGTAGCTATGTTCGGACAGGATAACCGCTGAAGGCATCTAAGCGGGAAGCCCCCCTCAAAACAAGGTATCCCTGAGGGCCGTGGAAGACCACCACGCCGATAGGCCGGAGATGTAAGTGCAGCAATGCATTCAGTTGACCGGTACTAATCGCCCGATAGGCTTGATTTGATCCAGTAACAGACAGTGTTACTCAAAACCAAACAAGCAAACACATCCCATAATACAAGACCTGGACAACGTTGATTGTAACCGACGCAAGTTGCACGTGCCTGCCGCCACCCGGCGGTGACACAGCAACCGGGCGGCATCTCGCGCATTTGCTGAAGCAAATACGCTGCCTGCCGCTCGCCAGCCTTGCTTCGCAAGGCCGTCGGAATTGGATTTTTCTTGGTTTGGTGGCTACAGCACAAGTGAAACACCCGGTCCCTTCCCGAACCCGGAAGTTAAGCACTGTCGCGCCGATGGTACTTGGGCTCAAGCCCTGGGAGAGTAGGTCACCGCCAAACCTAGTAAAATCCAATAATCTCTCAATACGGTCTCAAAAAAACCTGACGCGGGATGGAGCAGCCAGGTAGCTCGTCAGGCTCATAACCTGAAGGTCGCAGGTTCAAATCCTGCTCCCGCAACCATCGTTTCCGACCAAGCCCCTGCACACAGCGGGGGCTTCTTCGATTCAGGGCTCCCCAAAGCCATCAGCCCCGCCAATTCCCCAACAAGTTCAAGCTGATGGCCGCCCGGCGCATCTGCGTCCGGAACCATCCGCACCTCCGAAATCAAAGCCCGCAGCGACGCCGTCGCCTCCCGCCGTACCTCCGGCGCATTCAGGGACCCAGCCAGATCTTCGATCAGCTCCCGGTACCGCGCCGACAGGCTCGGGTGAAGCCGCAGGGCAGGGGGCTCCGGGTTGTCCGCGATGACCGCCTCAAGGCGGGCCTTCTCTCTCTCCAGTTCCGACATCTTGTCCTTCATCGAGGCGGTGTACATGCCGTCCTCGATAGCTGTCAGGATGTTGGCGATCCGGCTCTCCACCTTTTGGAGGGAGTGTTCGGCCTTCTGCCGGTCCTGGCAGGCCCCCGCGGCGGCGTCGTTGAAGGCCTTGCGGTATTCCTCCGCGAACTGCGCCAGCAGGTCCGGTGCCAGGAGGCGCTGCTTCAGCCCGGAGAGAACCCGCTCTTCCACTTCTGCCCGGCCGATGGTGGCGCGGTTAGTGCAGACCGCAGCGCCCTTGTTGCGGGCACCTGCGCAGCCATAGCGCGTCTTGTTGATCAGCGTGTAGCTGGCGCCGCAGCAGGCACAGCGCAAGAGGCCTGACAGCAGATAGGTGGGGCGGCGCGCGCGTTCCAGCTTCGGCCGTTCCGTCAGAACACCCGCCGGGTTCATCGCTTGCCGCACCTCCCCCTGGCGCGTCTTCACCGCCTGCCAGAGCTGATCATCCAGAATACGCAGGCCGGGGACATCCTCCGTGATCCAGTCTTCCGGCGGATTGAGGCGGGACAGCCGTTTCCCGCTGTCGGGGTTGGTGTCGTAGGTCAGCCGGTTCCAGACCAGGCGCCCGATATAGAGCTCATTGTTCAGAATGCCGGAGCCGCGTTTGATGTTCCCGGAGACCGTTGAGGGATTCCAGACTCCGGTGCCCTTGCCGCTCTGGGGAGCAGGCACTGCCTCGGCGTTCAGCGCGGCTGCGATTGAGCGCGCGGAAAGCCCGTCTGCGTAATCCCGGAAGATCCGGGTGATGACGGCGGCCTCCTCCGGTTCGATCTCCCGGTCGCCGGTGCTGACCGTGCCGTCGGGCAGGATCTCACGCTTCACCCGGTAGCCGTAGGCAATCCCGCCAGCAGATTTGCCCCTGGCAATGCGTCCTTCCAGCCCGCGCCGTGTCTTCTGGGCCAGGTCCCTGAGGAACATGGTGGACACCAGCCCGCCAACGCCGACCTTCATGTCATCCAGTTCATTCTCCGAAGCCGTGTGGATCTTGACACCGAAGAAGTTCATGCGCTTCAGCAGGTTTGCGGAATCCGCCATATCCCGCGAGAGGCGGTTCTGGCTTTCGGCGGCAATGACGTCGATCCCGCCGTGTTCTGCGGCCTGGATCAGGCGCTGGTATCCCGGACGCAGGGCATTCTTGCCGCTGAGCGCGTGATCGGTGAAAACTTCCGTTACCTGCCACCCCTTCTGTTCACACAGGCGGCGGCACAGCCGGATCTGGTCCTCGACCGATGTGTCTTTCTGTTTGTCTGTGGAGTACCGGGCGTAGATGGCAGCGCGGAGACCGGGTGTTGCATTCATGGTTTATTCCTTCGAAGGCGGTTGGCTCCTCTGTGCCGCGATGTCTTCCTGAGCAGCCTGGCGGGCGAGGAGCCGTATGATGTGCAGAAGCGGGTCCGGCCAGTTGGCCCGGCCGTTTGTCTGAGATGTGCCGGAAAGACAGGCTGTCTCCTGGCAATTGACATAGCTCTTCTGGTCCCGTGCCATAGGCCGAGGTCTCCCGCCGCTCCCGGGCCAATGCCCGGGGCGCTCTTTTGATGCTGCTGCTCCGGCCGGGAACTGCTCCGGCCTCTGTAGGCTTCATCATAGCGGGCGCGGGAGCGCGGCGGGCCCCGTGAAAGAGGGGAAGATGCTGCCCAAGGCCGGGTTTATGTGGACAACCTGCCGTTTGGGGTGGTTTGCGGGGGGGGGGCGGAGAGCTGAGGTACGCGCCGTTGCGGCCGGACCGGCGGCGTTTGCCGCGCGGGCAAAACCTTTCCGGAAGGGAATTATCCGGATTTTGGACCAACCGGAGTCTGCGCCGCGGGAGTTTGCACAAAACATTGTGCAAATCCGGTGGCTGGGCCGCTTGATTGGCGGGCGAATCTACTGGTCCAGGACCGGCTCTGGACCATTTTTGCGCGGCACCTCGCGCAGCCAGCACTTGATGGCCTCGCCGTCAAACTCCCTTTTTCGAACTAGAACCGAGGCCATTTCTTTGAGCAAGTGCTTGTAGGGGTACAACAAAGCACGGGCAACGTCTTCGGCATGGTCGAGCCGGTCCTGCAGGCGTTTGCGCTCGCCTTCCGACAGGCGGGCAAAGTCTGGCGGCCCGAGCCAGGCGTTGCCGATGGCCCCAAGCCCCAGTTCAAAATCCATCGCCAGGACCATCCGCGCAGCCTGTGCCAAATCGGACGTTGCGCCCCCGCCGGCCCCGGCAGAAACAACCCCGAAGATGAGCCGCTCCGCCGCCCGCCCTGCGAGGTGGATAGACAGCTGGCATTCAAAGTCTGCCGGCAGACCCGCGTTCGGGGGAACATCCCGCTCGATTGTGCCGCCAGATGGAGACAGGCTGATCCGCGTGATCGTCTCGCCGTAGCTCCACGAGGTGATGGCGTGACCGACTTCATGAATGGCGATGCGGTACAAGAGGTCGTGGTTCTCCTCCTGTGCCATGACTTGCAAATGGCGGCGCAGAAGCTGCAGGTCGAGCGGGCAGCCGCTGTGCCGGGCCTCACTGCGGGCTGAGCGCACCGCCGCGTCCACGTCGGCAGCGGTTTTGCCAATGCAGTCCCGCGCCAGCTCCAACATCGCATCCTCGGGGAATGCGTCCTGCAGCCGTTCTGCAAGGAGGTGCTGCAGCATCGCCATGCTTGGCAGCGGCATCTGGATCTTGATGTCAAACCGCCCGGCTCTCAGCACCGCGGGGTCGAGGTGCTGTGGATGGTTGCAGGCACCAACCACCATAATCCCTGCCTCCCGGCTGATGCGGTCCATCTGCTCCAAAAAACCAGCAACCACTTGGCGCCTGTAGCTGGCACTGTTGTCGCCGGCACTGTCGCGGGAACCGATCGCGTCGATCTCATCGATGAAAAGGATACAGGGCGCATTCTTCCGGGCTTCATCGAAGCTTTTGCGCATGGCGTGCAGCAGGTTGCCCAAATGACCGGCGCTTTGCCACTCGGCGCAGCTGGTCTCGACGCAATTGACAGCGGCGCTCCGGCCCATCGCGCGGGCGAGGTGGCTCTTGCCGGTGCCCGGCGCGCCAAAAAGCAGCAAGGAGTGCGGGATCTCATTCCAGGCCACTTCGCCTTCGGCCCAGAGCCGCAGGTCCGCAACCAGTTGCCGGGCGGTGTCATAGGCTGGGCCGATGCCGGTGATCTCTTCCCTCGGCGTGTAGGCTTCGGGTGGCGAAGCGGCAGCGGCAGCAAGCGCCTGGGACAAGCGCTGCGCCATCTTCTTCGCTGTGGGCGCACGCAGGGCGAAAGACAGTGCGGGGGTGGAGAGCTCATGCAACTGGCCGTTCGGGGGCAGCGCCGCGCGGGCGGCGGCTTCATCAATGCGGCCCGTCCGGCTGTGGGTCTGACGCAGCAGGGCGATCAGAAAATCCGCGTCCGCTTGCGGCAGTGTCAGCTGATGACAGTGCTCCGCCACCAGCGGCGCTGGCAGTGCCATCTCATCCGGCAGGCAGATCCACAAAGGCTGGCTGTGCGCCAGGCCTTTGATGATGAGATCCTGCAGTTCATCGAAGTGTTGCTGTTCAATCGCACCATCGCGGGCACTGGGGACAGCGAGGGTCACGCGCTGAGGCAGCTGCACCTGGCGCCGGGCGTCATAGGCCTGCCAGCCCGGCGGCAGCAGGGCGTGGTTGAGGAGATTTTCCATACTTGAATACCCGCAGCGAGGAACGTTGCGCAGGATCAGCACGGTGCCGCGGATTAGCTGCGCGTCCACCGCAGCCGGGGAGCCGAAGGCCGCGGCGATCCGCAACAGCAGAAGCAGCCTGTCTGGGGGCAGGTCTGTGGCCGGCAGCCAGCGGCCCACGTCATCACATGCGTATGGGTCGGCGCCTTCCTGCTCCAGCGCTTCCCAAAGATCCGGAGGCAGATGCCGCGCGTCCGGCTGCTCGCTCAGATGGTGCAGCAAAGAATGGGGCTGTTCCGGTGCTGGGGGCACAAGCGGCTCCTCGGCGCCAGCACTGCCGTCTGGTGCGTCTTCTTTGAGTGTCTTGCGCCGCGTTTGCTGTAGCTCTTCACAGTAGAGATGATAGCGGCGGGCGCAGTCTTCGGCGAACTGCCACCAATCGGGGCGCGCGGGGGAGTGGTTCATGGCAAGCCTCCTGTGAACAGGCAAAAGGGATCGCTCGCCCAGCGGGGCCGGGCGGAAAACAGGTCGGAAATTGAAGGGGAGGGAGGCGCTTAGCTGTCTTCTTCCGCCTTGATGGCGTCGAGCATCGCGAAGATCACCTGGCACACATCCGGAAAATAGACCTCACTTTTGACCCTCAATTCATCTGCGTAGAGGTCTGGCGGCGCGACGCTGTCGGGGTGCTCTGCCTTCAGCCGCGCATGCAGGCCTTTCTCAATTTGCACAGCTGTGTGGCCGGAGCTGATGGGAACTGTCCGCAGGACCTGCGCCTCCGTCTCCTTGGTCTTCAGAAGTTGGTGGTAAAGGCGGGAGACGGGATCGCGGCTGTAGCCGAGTTTGATCAGCTTGGCACCTTTGGCGAGTTTAAGCTTCATGACGTAGAGAAAACTTGGCGCACTGCTCCAGCCCTCGCCGCAGTTGCTGCATTGAAACCGGCCAGTCTGCATGTTGGCACGGGCAATCCGCTGAACATGGCCGCAGGCCTGGTGCTGGTACAGGCGGTAGTTCTGGTTCCTGTTCGGATCCGGTTCGATCAGCTCCCAACCCTGCGCGGAGGCTTCTTCTTGCTCCTTCTGCTGTTGGCAGAGTTCGCAGCGTACGTCGCAGGTCCCGGCGGCAGCTCTTTTGATCAGTTCGAACTGCCGTCGCAGCCGGTGGCCGCAGTTCGCGATGTAGATGCCATGATGGCGGCTTTGCGGATCGCGGCCTGCCCACTTTAGACCTGCGGCCTCGGCATCGGCCTGCCACCGGTCTTGAATGCAGTGCGGGCACTGCGGCTGGTTGTTCATGAGAACAAAGATCTTGCTGGCGTGTGTCCGTCGGCAGGTGTGGCAGGACAGGAGCAGGTGATAGCGGTCCTTGATGCGCTGGACGATTTTGAAACCTTTTGCGCTGGCGGCGGCGCGCCAGTGGGGATGGACCGTTTGCGGGAAATGTTCGCAGGTTGAGTGGGCATGGCAGCCTCCGCATAGGCAAAAATGGACAGGGCAGGCGCCGGAACTGGCGCTTGCTGAAACTTCAGAAATGGCATGGCTGAGCCGGGCGCAGCGGCGTGTCCGCCGCGGGCCGGGTCAGAAGAATGCTGGGATGGTGGGCCTAGTTGGGCAGAAAGTTCTGCGCTTCAGCCGCCACAGAGAGTTCGATGAGAGCGTTCATCTGTCGCGTGCCGGTCTGCAGCAGGGCCTGGCAATCACCATCTTCGACGGTGAACAGCTCCAGGTTCTCATGGAACAGCTGCTGAAATCTGAGAGCCTCTTCCGGCCCCGTGGACTCGATGAGGAAGTGCAGCAGCATGCTCATGCGCTGCATTGGCAAATCTTCGGCACTGACCATCTGTGCGGTCAGGATGTCGCCGCTGAGTTTAAGGCAATCCTGCCATTTGGCTTCTGCGGCCTCTTGGATATCGGTGGACGCGGGATCCCAGGACAGCGCGTGCGACAGATCACGCTCCAAATTTGGGGCTTCGTCCACTGCCTTAGTCAGCGTGTCGAAAGTTTGGGTGACGAAGGTGGGGCTGTCATCTGCGGCTGATGCGGGCCACAGAGCTTTTGCCGCGCCGAGGCGCGTGATAACGGGGATGGTAGTCATATTGGTCTCCTTAGCCGAGATCAGTGTGGTTAGGGCGAGGTAAGAGGTTCCAGCTCTTGCCTCGCCTGAACAATGTGCGATGATGCCATCATGATGTCAGCATCAAAATGGTAATATCGGAATGGCCCCTCCCAAGAAAGACACAGAAGCGCTAACGCTCAGATTGTCGCGAGAACTCATAAATGCAATCGATGACCGACGTCGTCTTGAGCCTGATCTCCCAACCCGTCCGGAAATGATTAGGCGCGCATTGGTTGACTGGCTGGAGAAAACAAGCTGATCGGCAACAGGCTACGGAAGCGAAACACCCTTCTGCCATTTAAGATTATCGAGAAACAATAAGTCATCCCAGGCCCCCGGCAGGGCGGGTCCAGCAGGCTTCTGGCCGCAGGAAGCATGTTTGGGCGGAGCCCGGACTGCGACCGAGGAGGGGATCGAAGGGGGTATCCCCCTCGCGAACTGGTAAGTTGCAATTCCGGGGCCCAGCCCGGGATTGCAACTTACCTAGTGAGTACAAGCCTCACAAAAACAAAATAAGTCTATCGGGATTTTCGTCGTCTTCGCGGAGACTCGGATCAGAGAAGCAGATCCGAGCAGCAAGATGACCGTACAGCCCAAGTTCACCCAAGCCCAGCCCGTAATTCTTGATGAAGCACCGGTTGTGCTGCGCTTTGCAGGCTTGCCCGCAGGGCCTCGGCAAATTCAAGATGCATGACGAGCGCGGTGGTGGCGACCTGGATCATGTCGACCAGGAGCTGTCCCGGCTGAACCAGGTGCTGGCCGGCGAGCCGGGCTGGCAGCAGCAGATACGCGGCGAAATTGCTGAGATGCGCCGTCACAATCACGAGGAGCATTTGCGCGCTCTGAAGGCCAAGTCACGCATGAAGGACGCCAGGAAGCTGGAGGCGGAAGGGCCTGCAGACCCCTGGCGGTCCTGCAGCAGGGGCCCGCTTCGTGAAGGGATCATCACTGTCAATAAAGACTGGTTTGGCGGGGCAGGTCTGTTGGAATGGGATCCGGAACGTGTCTTTGCTTTCCGCAAAACGGCCATGTCGTTCCTCCGTGAAAACTTTCCAAATGGTCAGCTGCGCTATGCCAGTGCCCACGTCGATGAAGAGGCTTACCATATCCACTTTGTCGTGGCCGTTTGGACCGAGAAACCATCCGCCAACCGCGGGCATCAGATCCTGCTGCAGGCATCTGACAACCCGCTCATCAAAAGCTCTGAGCATGCCCAGGATCTTGCCGGAGAAGCTTTTGAGACAATCGGGCTTGCCAGGGGGGAGCGCCGTGCCAAAGCCCGGCGCCAGGCGCGGGCAGAGGGAAAACCTCTGCCCGAGAAGCGGCAGCATGTGCCGCCATCAAAATGGCGTGCCGAGGAGCGCCAAAAGGCGCAGGCGGAGAAGAAACGCATCCTGGACGACGCCCAGGATGAGGCAAAGGCGGCCGTTGAAAACGGCCGGGACCTGGCCAAGGCCACGGTCAAGAAATCGCGCAAGCGCGCCATAAAAGAAGCGCGGGCCCGCAAACAGCGGACCGCGCGGGAAACTGCAAAGATGATCCGCCGCCGCGATACGGCGGAGGCAGAGGCTGTGCAGTTTGAAAAAGCGGCTGACGCCGCGAATGCTCTGAAAAAGAAAATTGTGGCTGAGGTCTGGTCCGGAACCCGACTGGTCGACATGCAACATGGTTGGCAGTTGACGCGTGCGGGCTTGCCTTCTCCGCCGCGTCCTGTGTGACCTCACGGATGAGCAGCCGTCTCGGTGGAAGCAAATTCCGCAAAAAGGAATATAATTTTACATGTTGAAATTAGAAATCGAAATTGTTACTCAGAAACCCAAGCCAAGAGATGCGCGAACAACGGGCGGAGGAACAGGATGGCAAATCAGGTTAATCTGACAATGGATGGCAGCGTTGCTGTTGTGCGGGTGGACAACCCGCCGGTGAACGCGCTTTCGCATGCGGTGCGCGTCGGTCTGCAGGGGAGTTTTCGGGCCGCGCTGAGCCGCGCGGAAACCAAGGCTGTTGTCATCTGCTGCGCGGGGCGCAGTTTCTTTGCCGGCGCGGATATCCGCGAATTCGGCAAGCCGCCGCTGGCGCCGTTCCTGCCGGATCTGATCACTGAAATCGAGGCAGCGCAGGTGCCGGTCATTGCGGCGATGCACGGGAATGTGCTTGGCGGCGGGCTGGAGGCGGCCCTGGGCGCGCATTACCGGATCGCGGTAAAGGGCACCCGTCTCGGCCTGCCGGAAGTGTCGCTGGGGCTGCTGCCGGGCGCAGGCGGCACCCAGCGCCTGCCGCGGCTGATCCCGGCGGCAGATGCGGCCCGTATGATCACCGGCGGCAAGCCGGTTAGTGCCGATGCGGCGTTGTCCATGGGGCTGATTGACCGGGTGGCGGACGGCACCGATGCCCGCGCCGAAGGTATCGCATTTGCCCGGGAGCTGATCGCGGCAGGCAAGGAGCCGCGCCCGGCCGGGAGCCTGCTGTGCAATATACTGGAGCCGGCGGAACTGGAGGGCGTCCGGGCCAAAGTTGCCAGGGCCGCACGCGGGGCGATTGCCCCAATCGCCTGCCTCGATGCAGTGGAGGCGGCGATGTCGCTGCCGTTCGAGGACGGGCTGAAGAAAGAGCGCGCATTGTTTCAGGAGCTGATGGCCTCGGACCAGAGCACCGCCCTGATCCACGCTTTCTTTGCTGAGCGCCAGGTTGGGAAACTGCCGGAAATCGAAGGTGTTGACCCACGCGCTATCAATCGGATGGGCGTTGTTGGCGGCGGCACTATGGGGGCGGGGATTGCTGTCAGCGCTTTACTGAGCGGATTGGATGTGACCCTGGCCGAGCGCGACGAAGTTGCGGCAGACAGGGCGGCAGACAGCGTTGGCAGGATGCTGGAGAGTGCTGTGAAACGCGGCAAGCTGGCAGCGCCGCAGCGAGATGCTATTCTGGCGCAAGCGTTCCGCACCACCACCCGGTACGAGGATTTCGCACAGGCAGATCTGGTGATCGAAGCCGTCTTTGAAAGCATGGACGTCAAGAAGGACGTGTTCACCCGGCTGGATGAGGTCTGCAAGCCGGGCGCCATTCTGGCCTCGAACACCTCATATCTGGATCTGAACCGGATTGCGGCAATGACCAGCCGCCCGCAGGATGTGATCGGGCTGCATTTCTTCTCGCCCGCGCATGTGATGCGGCTGCTGGAAGTTGTGGTGGGCAAAGATACCGCCCCTGATGCGGTGGCGTCGGGCTTTGCGCTGGCCAAGCGGTTGAAGAAAGTAGCGGTGCGCGCGGGCGTCTGCGACGGGTTCATCGGCAACCGGATCCTGTCGCATTACGGCAAGGCGGTCTACGGCATGGTGCTCGCAGGGGCGAGCCCCTATGCCGTGGACAAAGCGCTGACCGGCTTTGGGCTGGCGATGGGGCCGTTTGCGGTTGGCGATCTGGCCGGGCTGGGTATCGGCTGGGCCAACCGCAAGCGCCTGGCGGCTGAGC
This sequence comes from Leisingera sp. NJS204, assembly GCF_004123675.1. Classification (NCBI taxonomy): domain Bacteria; kingdom Pseudomonadati; phylum Pseudomonadota; class Alphaproteobacteria; order Rhodobacterales; family Roseobacteraceae; genus Leisingera; species Leisingera sp. NJS204. The sequence goes on from NZ_CP035417.1 coordinate 500,093, forward strand.
GCGATCCAAGGGAAACCTACCCCGAGTTTGCCGACCGCCTGTGCGAATTGGGCCGGTTCGGGCGCAAGACCGGGCGCGGCTTTTACATCTATGAAGAGGGCGCCGGCGGGCCGAAGCCTGACCCTGAGGTGGAAGACATCATTGCAGCAGAGCGCACCGCCAAGGGCATCACGCCGCGGGCGATAAGCGTGGATGAGATCATCAGCCGCTACATGGCAGCGATGGTGAACGAGGCCGCCCGCGTGGTCGGGGACGGCATCGCCCAGCGGCCGCTGGATGTGGATGTGACCCTGCTGAACGGATACGGGTTTCCGCGCTGGCGCGGTGGGCCGATGCATTATGCCGATACCATCGGGCTGGACAGGATCCTGCAGGACATCTGCCGCTTCCATGAGGAAGATCCGATCCTCTGGCAGCCTGCGCCGCTGCTGGAACGGCTGGCCGCCGAAGGCCGGAGCTTTGGCAGTCTCAACACCTGAAGGAGTATTTTATGAAACAGGCGGTCATCGTCTCCACTGCGCGCACTGGTCTGGCCAAATCCTACCGCGGCGCCTTCAATGAAACCCACGGCGCCACCATGGCGGGCCATGCCATCAGCCACGCGGTGCGGCGTGCCGGCATTGCGCCGGACCTGATCGAGGACGCGCTGGTCGGCTGCGGCTACCCCGAAGGCTGGACCGGGTCCAACATTGCCCGCCAGTCGGTGATCCGCGCCGGGCTGCCGGTGTCTGTTTCCGCAGCCACCGTGAACCGGTTTTGCTCGTCCGGATTGCAGGCGGTGGCGATGGCTGCGCATTCGATTGTGATGGAGGGCGCAGAGGCCGCCATTGGGGCAGGGGTGGAAAGCATCAGCCAGATGCCGCCCGCCCGCCCGCCGCAGGCGCAGGAAAGCTGGATTCTGGAGAACAAGCCGGAGCTGTATCTGCCGATGATCCAGACTGCCGATATTGTCGCCCAACGCTATGGCATCAGCCGTGAGGCGCAGGACGAATTGGCGCTGTCCAGCCAGCAGCGCACGGCAGCGGCCCAGGCTGCGGGCCGTCTGGATGGTGAGATTGTGCCCATCACCGTGACCCAGGCCTTCAAGGACAAGGAAAGCGGCGGGATCACCCGCAAGGAGGTGACCTTTGCCATGGACGACTGCAACCGTCCGAGCACCACGCTGGAGGGGCTGGCCGGGCTGGCCCCGGTGCAGGGCGAGGGGCATTTCGTCACTGCCGGCAACGCCTCGCAGCTGAGCGACGGGGCGGCGGCGCTGGTGCTGATGGACAGCGCGGTGGCAGAGCGTGAAGGCGCCGAGCCGCTCGGCGCCTTCAAAGGTTTTGCCGTGGCCGGCTGCGAGCCGGATGAAATGGGCATCGGTCCGGTCTATGCGGTGCCGCGCCTGCTGAAGCGTCACGGGCTGACGGTCAGCGACATTGAACTGTGGGAGCTGAACGAGGCCTTCGCCTCGCAGGCGCTTTACTGCCGCGACCGGCTGGAGATCGACCCGGAGATTTGCAACGTCAACGGCGGTTCGATCTCGATCGGCCACCCGTTTGGCATGACCGGTGCGCGGATGACCGGGCATCTGCTGCTGGAAGGGCGGCGGCGCGGCGCCAGGCTGGGCGTTGTCACCATGTGCATCGGCGGCGGCATGGGTGCGGCCGGCCTGTTTGAAATCTTCTGAGGGGCACCGCGCGATGGATCTGAATTACACCAAGGAAGAACAGGCGTTCCGGACAGAGGTCCGCCAATGGCTGAAGGAAACCCTGCCGCATGAGCTGCGCGAGAAGGTGCGGCTGGGCAAGCGGCTGGCCAAGGCGGACGTTGAGCAATGGCACAGCCTGCTGAATACGCGCGGCTGGCTGGCGCCGAACTGGCCGCGGGCCTATGGCGGCAGTGAATGGAACGCGGTGCAACGCCATATCTTTGAAGAAGAAGCCTGTCTGGCCCATGCCCCGCGCAGCCTGCCCTTTGGCTTGTCTATGCTGGCACCGGTGCTGCTGGCCTTCGGGTCGGAAGATCAGCGGCAGCGCTTTCTGCCGCGCATCCTGAACGGCCAGGATTGGTGGTGCCAGGGCTATTCCGAGCCGGGCGCGGGTTCCGATCTGGCGGCAGTCAAGACCCGGGCAATGCGTGACGGCGGCCACTATGTGGTCAACGGTCAGAAAACCTGGACCACGCTGGGCCAGCACGCGAACTGGATTTTCTGCCTGGTGCGGACCGATCCGGATGCCAAGAAACAGGAAGGCATCTCCTTTCTGCTGATCGACATGGACACCCCCGGAGTCACGGTCCGCCCCATCGTGCTGATTGATGGCGAACCGGAAGTGAACGAGGTGTTCTTTGACAACGTCCGGGTGCCTGCGGAGAACCTGGTGGGTGAGGAGAACAAGGGCTGGACCTATGCCAAGTATCTGCTGACCCATGAGCGCACCAACATCGCCGGGGTCGGTTTTTCAAACGCGCTGCTAACGACGCTGAAACATGTGGCCGGGCGGGTGGCATCCTGCGGGCGGCCGCTGGCGGAGAACCCGCATTTCGCGGCCCGCATGGCGCAGGCAGAGATCGACCTGATGGCGATGGCGACCACCAACCTGCGGGTTGTCTCGGCTGCGGCCAAGGGGCAGGCACCCGGCGCCGAAAGCTCGATGCTGAAGGTCAAGGGCACGGTGATCCGGCAGGAGCTGACATCGCTCTTGCGCCGGGCAATGGGGCCGGATGCGCTGCCGTTCCAGCCTGATTTCCTGGAGGGCGGCAGCAATGCGGCGGCGCTAGGGCCGGACCATGCGGCAGCGGCGGCACCTGCGTATTTCAACATGCGTAAGCTGTCGATCTTCGGCGGCTCGAACGAGGTGCAGCGCACCATCATCACCAAGGCCATTCTGGGTCTGTAACGGGAGCAGGTAACATGGATTTCAATCTGACCGACGAACGGATGATGCTCCGCGATACGTTGCAGCGGTTTCTGGCGGACAAGTATTCGCATGAGAACCGGCGGGCGCTGATTGCGGCAGGGGGCGCCTATGACGCAGGCATCTATGCCGGGCTGGCTGAGATGGGCGTGCTTGGCGCCATGTTCCGCGAGGATCAGGGCGGGTTTGGCGGCCAGGGCTTTGACCTGACGGTGGTGTTTGAGGAACTGGGCCGCGCCGGGGTGGTCGAACCGGTGCTGCCGGCCGTGCTAGCGGGCGGGCTGATTGCTGCCCTCGGCACTGAACGCCAGCGCGGGCTGGCGGATGAGATTATCGCCGGTACCCATGTGGTCGCACTGGCGCAGGGCGAGGCAGGCGCGCGCTATGACCTGAACCATGTGGAAACCACGGCGTCTGCCGACGGCGATGATATCGTGCTGAACGGTCTCAAGACCCATGTGCTCTATGGTGCTGAGGCGCAGACGCTGGTGGTGTCGGCGCGGGAGGCTGGCGCGGTTGCGGATGCGGCAGGCATTTCGCTGATTCTGGTGCCGGTCAGCACGCCCGGTGTGACCGTCAGCGGCCACCGCAATATGGATGGTATTTCCTCTGCAACGGTTGCCTTGGACGGGGTGCGCCTGACGGCTGCGGCGCGACTGGGCGTGGCCGGAGAAGGGCTGGAGGCGCTGGAAGCCTCTGTTGCCCGTGGTCTGGCAGCCATCTGCGCTGAGGCGCTGGGGGCGATGGAAGCGGCCAAGGATCTGACCATCAGCTACCTGAAGGAGCGCAAGCAGTTCGGCATGCCGATCGGCAAGTTTCAGGCGCTGCAGCACCGGATGGCGGACATGCTGATCGAGGTGGAGCAGGCGCGTTCGGCGGTGATCAACCTCGCAGGCAATCTGGATCAGCCGCGGGTTCTGCGCGAAATCCATGCCAGCGCTGCCAAGAACCTGATTGGCCGCGCCGGGGCGCTGGTGGCCGAGGAATGCATCCAGATGCATGGCGGCATCGGTATGACCGATGAATATGCGCTGTCCCATTTCGCCCGCCGGCTGACGATGATCGACCATCTGTTCGGCGACACGGACTACCATCTGGAGCGCTTCATTGCGCTGAAGGCGGGGTAAGACATGCCGCTGGTCCGTCCCGACAGGCCCCTGATCCCGCTGTTTGAGGCGATGGGCTACGGCATTGAACTCGACCCGGAGGCGGTTGAGGCGCATTGCGTGCTGGAGATTTCGCCTTTGCATCTGAACCGGCAGGGCAGCCTGCATGGCGGCGTGGCGGCAACGTTGCTGGATACGGCCAGCGGGATCACCGCCAGCCTCACCTGCGATCCGCAAGGGATCACCCCTTTTGTCACCCTGTCGTTGAACGTCAATTATCTGGCAGTGGCCCACCAGGGGTGCGTGCGGGCGACCGGCCGGATCACCGGCGGCGGCAGCACAACCAAATTTGTCTCTTGCGATCTGCGCGACGGGGAAGGGCGGCTGATTGCGGCCTCAACCGGCGTTTTCAAGCGGGTGCGCGGGGCAGCAGCTGAGGATACGGCATGAGCGCGCTTTACCGGCATGAGGTCCGCGGCGGGACCCTGATTATCTGGAACTGCAACACAGGCATGCGCAATGCGCTGTCGTATGAGTATTACCAAGGCTTGCAGGAGGGTCTGGCGCGGGCGGCAGAGGATACTGCGATTGCGGCGGTAATCCTGGCGGGCGCGGGCGGGTTCTTCTGTTCCGGCGGCAATCTGAACATGCTGAAGGAACGCCGCGCGATGCCCTATGAGGAGCGGCAAGTGCAGATCGGCAAGCTGAACGCCTTGATCCGTGCGGTCCGGGGCTGTCCCAAGCCCGTGATTGCAGCTGTCGAAGGCGGCGCGGCAGGGGCCGGGCTATCGCTTGCAATGGCGGCGGATATGATCGTAGCGGAAGAGGGGGCGATGTTCACGCTGGCCTATGTCAAGGCAGGCCTGGTGCCGGATGGCGGCGCCACCTATGCGCTGACGCAGGCGCTACCGCGGGCAACCGTGGCGCGGATGGCGATGCTGGCGGAACCGCTCAGCGCGGAGCGGATGCATCAGTTGGGGGCTGTGACGGAACTGGCACCCAAGGGGCGTACCCTGGCGCAGGCCGAAACTTTGGCCGATGCGGTGGCCCGTGGCCCTGAGATGGCGATTGCGGACATCAAGATGCTGCTCAACCAGGCCGAAACCGCCAGTTTCGAAGACCAGATGACCCATGAACGCGATGCCATGGCGCAGGCCCTTGGCGGTGACGAAGCCCAGGCGGGCATCGGCGCCTTTCTTAGCAAAACCTCCCCAGTATTCCGGTAAGGAGACCGACATGATGCATACTTCTGCGCTTCCGGTGATTTTCGATACAGCCGTGACCCGGACCTATGGCACCCGGCTGCCGGTTGTGGCGGGCGGCCTGCAATGGTTGGCCAATGCCGAATATGTATCGGCTGCGGCGCGAGCCGGGATTGTCTCGTTCATCACGGCTGCCAGTTTTCCGGAGATGGACGATCTGCGCGCCGAGATCCGCCGCTGCCGCGAGATGTGCGACGGCAGGGCTTTCGGCGTCAATGTCTCGATGATCCCCAAGCTGGTGCCGGGCGAGAAGACCGAGGAGGTGTTCCGTCTGATCGCGGACGAAGGCGTGCAGTTTGTCGAAACATCCGGCCGCAGCCCCGAGGCGTTCATGCCCATCCTCAAGGATGCCGGGATCACCGTGCTGCATAAGGTGCCCAGCCTGCGCTATGCGGTGAAGGCGGAGCAGGTGGGGGTCGACATGGTGTCGATTGTCGGTGCTGAATGCGGCGGCCACCCCGGCATGGATATGGTTGGCAGCATGGTCAACGCAGGCCTGGCCGGGGACCGGCTGACCATCCCCTGGCTGATCGGCGGCGGCATCGGACACGGCAAGCAGATCATGGCAGCACTTGTGATGGGCGCGGCCGGCGTGGTGATAGGCACCAGGTTCCTGGTTGCCAGTGAGCTGACCGCACATCCGGATTACAAGCAGGCAATGGTGAATGCGAGCGAGCTGGATACGCAGCTGACCATGCACTCGGTGCGTAACACTGTGCGCAGCCTGCGCAATCAGACCACGGAAACTGTCGCCCGGCTGGAGCGCGACAATCCGGAGATCGGCATTCAGGAACTGCTGAAGCATGTGTCCGGCAAAATCGGACGCCAAGCCTATGCCACTGGCGACGTTTCCCGCGGGCTGCTGTCGGCGGGCCATGCGCTGGGGTTTGTCGACAAGGTGGAGCCCTTCGCCGAAATCACCGCCCGGCTGGAGGCTGAGGCGCTGGCGGTCTTCGGGCGGCTGGGCCTGGCGGCGTGACGGGAAAGGGAGGAGAATAGACATGCATAACCGCGTACACGGGTTGCTGCAGGCAGCCGCTGAGGCCCGCCCCGGTGCTTTGGCGCTGATGGATCAGGATGGCCGCCGCCTGACCTGGCAGGAGATGTCCCAAGCGGCACATGCCGCGGCGGAGCAGCTGAAGTCCGCAGGCGTGCGGCCCGGAGACCGGGTGGTTCTGGTGTTTGAAAACTGCGCCGAGGTGATCGCATTCTTCTTTGGCGCAAGCCTGCTGGATGCATCCGCGGTTGCCATCAATGCGCGGCTGACCACGGCTGAACTGGACCGGATCTTTGCCCACTCCGACCCCAGCGCTGTGATGTTCACAGCCGCCTCATCCGCAGCAGCCCGCGCCCATGCGGAGCACTATGGCGCTCAGGACGTGCAGGGCGCCTTTGGCACGGCGGCGCTGATGCCGCGCGAGGGGGCCGCGCCGGAACCGGTGTCAGAGGACGGGCGCGAACAGGTGTCTCTTCTGCTTTATACTTCGGGCACAACCGGCACCCCCAAGGCGGCGATGCTGACCCATGCCAACCTGATCGCAGGGGCGGCGGCCTCAGCCGAAGTGCGGGGCATTCAGAAGGCGGATGTGACCTATCTGGCGCTGCCGCTCAGCCATATTTTCGGGCTTGTCACCATGCTGTCGGTCACCCTTGCGCAATCGGCGATGCGGATGGAGGCGCAATTCTCGGCAGAGCGTCTGTATCAGGCGCTGCAAGAGGATGTGACCCTGTTGCCCGCAGTGCCGCAGATGCATGCGCATCTGTTCAACTATGCCCGCTCAAACGGCAAGCCGCGCTATGATGCGGGCAAGCTGCGGTTTGTGTCCTCGGGCGGTGCGCCCCTGGATCCGGCCTGGAAACGCGAGGCAGAGGCGTTTTATGGCCTGCCGCTGCAAAACGGTTATGGGCTGACTGAGGGCACGGCGGGTGTCTGCGCCACCTGCAACGCATTCGGCGATCCTGACATCAGTGTCGGCCTGCCGATGGGCGATTGCACCCTTAAGCTCGACTTGGAGGCGCCGGGCGCCACTCCGGAGGAAGGTATAGGAGAGATCCTGGTGGGCGGCCCGCAAGTCATGAAGGGCTACTTCCGTGACCCAGAGCAATCTTCGGCGGCATTGACAGAGGACGGGTTCTTCCGCACCGGCGATCTGGGCTGCTTTGACGATGAAGGGCGGCTGCATATTGCCGGGCGCACCAAGGAGCTGATCATCAGGTCCGGTTTCAATGTCTATCCGGTAGAGATTGAGGCAGCGCTGACCGAGCATCCCGATGTAGTGGTGGCAAGTGTCGTGGGCCGTACCGTTGAAGGCAACGAGGAGGTTCTGGCCTTTGTCAGCGCCGCCACTGGCAGCAGCGTGAAAGAAACAGAGCTGAAAGCCTTTTTGCACGACCGGCTTGCGCCCTACAAGCGGCCGGCACGTATTATCGTGGCTGCGGCCCTGCCTGCCGCGCCGACTGGGAAAATCCTGAAAGCGAAACTGATCGAAACCTTTGCCAGCGAGCTGGCGGAAGGCGTTTGATCTGCTGCGCCAATTTCTTGTCCTGCAGAGGCGCAGAAGAGGAAGTCCTGTTCTGCTGCGGGTCGAGCGCAGGCAGTCATTGTAAATTCCATTATGTGAAATAAAATTCTGGACAGAACGTCAAAATTCCACATAGTAAAATGAAGCGAATGGCTTTCGAGGAGGAGATGCCAGTCATGGGAATGATCAGGAATATTCTGGGAGGACTGACCATTGCGGCCGGTCTTGGTGCGACGGCGGTCTCTGCGGAGACCGTGATTTACTACGGCCACAGCGGCCCGGATCGGGGCACGGTTCCTGCCGCGCTGAAATGGTACAACAGCCGTATCGGCGAGCTGTCGGAAGGCGATCTGCGGATGGACGTCCAATGGGGCGGCGCGCTGTTCAAGGCAAGCGCGGCAGTGCAGGGGATCGGCGACGGGGTGGCGGATGCCGGGTCGATCATTGCGGCCTATTTCCAGAAGGAAATGGCGGCCTATTCGCTGGCGGACTTTCCCATCGGCGGGCCGAATGCCTGGGTCGCCATGCGTGCAGCCGACCGCTTGATGCGGTCGGAACCGCAGATCACCGAACATCTGGCCCGCCAGAACCTGGTTTATATCGGCACTTTCACCGCCTCGGCTGTGAACGTGGCCTGCGCCGGAGAGCCGATCCGTTCGGTTGAGGACATCAAGGGCAAGAAAGTCCGCGGTGCCGGCGTCTACGGCAAAGTCTTTGGTGAAGTGGGCGCAACCCGCGTGAACCTGTCAGTCTATGAAGCCTACCAGGGTTTGGATACCGGGCTGATCGACTGCAGCCAGGGCTATGACTACATCGTTCCCTCGCTGAAATGGGACGAGGTGATCGACAGCTATACTGTCCTGAATTGGGGGCAGATCGGCGGCTACGGCATGTTCATGAATAAGCAGGTTTTTGACGGTCTGGAGGCTGGCCAGCAGCAGGTGCTGATGCAGGCGGGCGAGGAACTGGCGGATCAGTTTGCCAAGATTGTGACCGGTGCCAACAGCAAGGCGATGAGGGCGATGACCGCAGGCGAAACCGCCCGCAAGATCGAGGTCATCGAGCTGAGCGCGGCTGACAAGGCTGAACTGAATGCGGCGGCGGAACCCTTTATTGCGGATTGGATGGAAAATGCCCGCAGCGTTGGTCTGGATGCGGACCGGCTGATGGCCACCTACACCGCAGCAGTGGCTGAATTCACGTCTGAGTTCGAAGCCAAGGGCTACCCTTGGACGCGCAGCAACTGATCAAGGCGGAACAGGGGCCGGGCGGCGGCAGCGCCGCCTGGCAAATGTGAGGGAGGACAAGATGCTGCACAGGCTGGAACGGGTTTTTGTAGATATATCGGCGGCGGCTATCATTCTGCTGGCGCTGTTGATCTTTGCCGATGTGGTGGCGTTGAACCTGTTCAACAGCTCGGTGCCGGACACCATTGTCATCGTGCGCGAGCTGATGGTTCTGGCGATTGTGATGCCCCTGGCCGCCGCAACCGCGCAGCGGGCGCATATCGCGGTGGAGTTTCTGACCAATCTGCTGTCGCCGCGGGTGTCGGGATGGCTGGCGGTGTTCGGCACCCTGTTCGGCCTCTTGGCGCTGACGCCGATCCTGTATTCCGGCGGCCGGGAGTTTTTGCATCAGTGGCAGACCGGCAGTGTGTTCTACGGCGATCTGAACCTGCCGCAATGGCCGGGGCGGCTGGCCTTTACCCTTGGGATTGCGCTGGGATGGCTGCGGCTTGCGGTGATGGCTGCCGGCGATGCGCTGACCCTGCTGCGCGGCGGCGAAATCGTGCTGCACAAGACCTGACACCCATCTGACATTCAACAGACCTGCCGAGGAGACTGCCCGTGGATCCTGCCCTGATCGGCCTTGTGGCCTTTGCCGTTATGCTTGTGCTTCTGGCCATCCGTGTGCCGATTGCCTTTGCCCTGATCGGCGTGGCGACGCTGGCGGCCTTTACAATCTTTGCGTTCCGCACAGGCACCTTCATGCCGGAACGTGCCTTCCGGGCGACCTCGTCGCTGGTCTTCAATAACTCGTTCGATCTGCTGCATTCCTTTGATTTGTCGATGATCCCGCTGTTCATCGCGCTTGGCAACATTGCCTATCGTGCCGGGATCACCACGGCGGTTTATGACGCGGCCAAGGTCTGGCTGCTGCGCCTGCGCGGCGGCATTGCAGTGGCCTCGGTGATGGGCTGCGGCGGGTTTTCCGCCATTACCGGCTCCAGCCTGGCCTGTGCGTCGACCATGGGCAAAATCTGTACCCCAGAAATGCTGCGCCTTGGCTATGACCCAAGGCTGGCAACCGCCAGCGTCGCTGCCGGGGGTACACTCGGCTCTCTGATCCCCCCGAGCATTCTGTTCATCATCTATGCGATCTTCACCGAGACCTCGGTGAACAAACTGTTCATTGCCGGCATTCTGCCGGGGCTGCTGACGCTGGCGGGTTTTGTCCTGGTCATTGCGATGTGGATCAGGGCGGACCCGGCGGCGGTACCAGCCCGCGGTGAAGCTGCCAGCTTTGCCGACAAGCTGACAGCATTCCGAAGAGCATGGCCCGCAGCCGTGATCTTTGCGGTGATCGTGATCGGGATTTACGGCGGGTACTTTACCGCCACCGCGGCGGCGGCGGTGAGCGTTGTGCTGACTGTGCTGATTGGCCTGGTGCAGCGGCAGCTTGATCTTGCAGGCATCTGGCAGGCGGTCCGGGAAACCTGTGTACAGACCGGCGCGATCTTCTTTGTTGCGGCGGGTGCCAAGATATTTGTCGCGGCGATTGCGCTGACGGGCATGGCGCCCGCGCTGGTGGACTGGGTGGCGCAGGCGCAGCTGTCTACGGGCACGCTGCTGTTTGCGATCTGCGTCGTCTACCTGATGCTGGGCATGTTCCTGGACCCGATCGGAATCATGGTTCTGACCCTGCCGCTGGTGGTGCCGCTGGTGGAATCCTACGGACTGAACCTGATCTGGTTCGGTGTGGTCGTGGTCAAACTGCTTGAAATCGGCCTGATCACCCCGCCGGTGGGGCTGAATGTCTTTGTGCTGTCTAATGTTGTCGGTAAGGACGCCCCGGTGGGCATGGTCTTTTCCGGCATCTGGCGGTTTCTGAGCGTTGACGTGGTCGTGCTGCTTCTGCTGGTGTCTTTCCCGTCAATCTCTCTGGTGCTGTCAAATGCGGTTCGGTAGTATTGGGGGCCAGCGGACAGCGAATACCCGGCTCGGGCCGGACGCCCGCATAGATACAGGGAATACCATGCCAGCCGACGCATCGGACAAAAGATTTGCCAACACACTGGCGCGGGGCCTTACAATTCTGCGGGCTTTCCGGCCGACGGATGATGGATTGGGCAACCTCGAAATCTCAGAGCGCACCGGCATTCCGCGCCCGACAGTGTCCAGGCTGACCTTCACCCTGTGCGCGCTTGGATACCTGACCCATGGACGGCGGCACGACAAATACCGTCTCGGCCCGGCGGCGCTTGCACTGGGGAATATCGCGGCTGCCTCCTTTGCCTTTGTCGAGATCGCCTCGCCGGTGATGCAGCGGTTGGCGGATGAAACCGGCACGCTGACGGCGATCAGCATCAAAGATGACCAGCGGATGCTGCTGACCAGGGCCTGGCGGCCAGTGAACTCCTCGGCAATCTGGCTGGATGTCGGCTATCGGATGCCGCTTCATACTTCTTCCAGCGGCAAAGCGTATTTGGGTGCGCTCAACGATGAGGAATTTGCCCGTTTTCTTGAAAGCCAAGGCGATGAGCCAGCAGAGTTGCTGGCGGAATTCGCAGCAATAAGACTTGCTGCGCATAATGAGATCCTGGCTGACGGCTACACTCAGGTGAGGGGCGTAAGCCGGTTTTCCGAGACCATCAACGCTGCTGCTGTGCCATACCGTCCGTCTGATTTAGGTGAGCCGGTGGCTTTTCTGGCAAGTTCCACCTCAAAGCAACTTACTGATCAACGCATCTCTGACGAGGTTGGCCCGGCACTTGCCGAAGCTGTGTCCGAGGTCCGCAGGATGACCGGCCAACAGTCCGCTCTTGTGATGAATGAATAGGGCGTCCCGGGTGTAACAGACTCTGCCGGCGGAGTTTCGGTTTGCCGCCATTCCTCGCGGAGGGCCCGGAGCCATCGTTTGATGGCAGCTTCTCAGACCGCTTAGGACATTTGTGCGTTTTGCAACATTTGCCTGGCTTGGGCTCGATTCAAACCACCGCTGCGGCGCGAACGTAGGTCCGGTTCGAATTGGCGACCGGCAAGTGCCGCCCGCCAACGTGGTTCAAATGTCGATTTGCTCGGCGATACTCAGCGCATCTTCAAGTTCGACGCCAAGATATCTGACTGTGCTGTCAACCGTGGTATGTCCGAGCAGAAGTTGAACCGCTCTTAGATTTCCGGTTTTGCGGTAAATCTCCGCTGCTTTGGTCCTACGCAGCGAATGGATGCCGTATCCACTGGGCTCCAGCCCGATCGCCGCCACCCAATCCCGCACAAGCCGGCCATATTGGCGCGTTGAGATATGCGGGCGGTCGTGAAACCGGCTGGGGAACATGAAACGGCAGCCGATCATTTCCGGCGACTTGATCCACGCGGCAATTGTGTCCCGCGTGTTTTCAGAGAGTTCGAACTGAACGGGCCGCTTGGTTTTGCTCTGGATCACAGACACCCTTTCGCGAACGCGATCATCCCTCACCAGATCAGTGACGGCCAGTTTGACCAAATCGCATCCGCGAAGCTTACTATCAATCGCTACATTGAACAGCGCAAGATCGCGCAAGTTTTTCGCCAATTCGAGACGCGCACGGATCGCCCAGACCTGTTTCGGCAGGAGCAGTCGTTTCTGGCCAATGATCCGGCCTTTGTTCCAGGCTCTTCGTTTCGGAGTGACAGCGGGAAGTTGGACTCTTGGCATGATTTGCCCTCCGATCTTCCCTCCATCCCCAGACATCAGCACCGCGCTGACGATGTCATCGTACAAGCGGAGTGAATGCATGCTCTCGAAAGTCAGCCGAGAACACCATTTCTGCCGATGCATTCGGCGGCTGATGGGATGTACCGGCTGCTTCACCCCGCAGGTTAGGCTTTGCCTATTTCTGCGAGAAGGAGAAGTAGCATGACGAAGAAGGCATTTGATGAACTGATTTCGATTGGCATCGATATCGGCAAAGACACATTCCATATCGTGGCATTCGACCCTGACGGGCGGCTGGTGATGCGCAAACAGATCAAGCGTTTGGCGCTGGTTTCTGCGTTTGAGAAACTGCCCCGGTGCGTAGTTGGCATGGAGGCGTGCTTGAGTGCGCATTTTGTCAGCCGAACGCTTCGCAAGATGGGCTTCGAGCCGCGGATCATTCCCGCGATCTACGTGAAGCCTTTCATCAAGGGGCAGAAGAACGACTACAACGACGCGGAGGCGATCGCCGAAGCGGCGGCATTGAGACCTAACTTGCCGACCGTCCCTGAGAAGAGCCAGGAGCAGCTGGACCTGCAAGCGTTGCACCGCGTTCGGTCACGGCTGGTGTCGCGCCGGACAGCGACGATCAATCGGATCCGTGCCTTTCTAATCGAACAGGGCATCACGGTGCGCAAAGGTCTGCGGGCTCTGAAGAACTCTTTTGAGACGATCCTGGAGGAGCGCAAGGACGAGATATCGCCGCGCAGGCGGACAATCCTGATTGGTCTCTTTGGGGATTGGCTCTGGCTGGATGACCGGATCGATACCGTCTCGAAAGAGATTGAACAAATCAGTCGCATCGAAGAGAATTGCGTCAACGTCATGACGATCCCTGGCATTGGTCCGATGATCTCGACGGCCATGGTTGCTGCCATTGGCACAGGAGAGGCCTTGGGTCGAGGGCGTGACTTTGCGGCCTGGGTGGGATTGGTCCCCCGTCAACACAGCACGGGCGGGCGAACGGTCCTTGGGCGCATCACCAAGCGAGGAAGCCGATACCTGCGAATGCTCTTCGTTCAAGCAGCCAAGGTCATTCTGATGCGACCAAACAGATGGCCAGACTACAGCTTTGGCGAGTGGCTGACTAAAGCAGCAGAGCGGATGAACAACAACAAGCTTGCAGTCGCGCTGGCCAATAAGCCGGCACGAACGGCTTGGAGTGTTTTGAGACAAAAAAACGACCTTTGATGCGTCAAAAGATGAGGTCGTCGCCGGCATCTGAGCTGACACGGCCCGAAGGAGTTCGAGACTAATCGAAAGCTGGAACGGAGCAACTACGCACCCAAAATCTGAGGGCTCACTCGGTCAGAAATGACCTCGCGGCTGAAGAGATCACGGCGCGTGCGTAACCCCAACAAGGCCACGGCCCGCGTGCCGATCAACAGGCCGGATACACGTGAGCGACTTCCAAGACCATGCAAAAAATCACTTGCGAACAGCAGCCGGTACATACATGTGAGCCCAGGCACTAAATTGCTCCGCGATATGGGCGCCTGTGGCTGGCGTTGCGCGGAACCGGGATTTACTTCTCGGATTTCGATGACGGGTGTGTGCTGTCGGCCGAGGTGATTTTGCCTCGGTTGACAGAGGAATTTCCCATGACCGTTCAGCAGCCCACACCGATGACCCCCCTTTGCGCCCGGATGATTACCGATATGTCGGCGCGCATTCTGGGACCGGCTTCTCAAACCAGCCGCTTGCGGGCCTGCAAGCAGTTTGCAGCCTGGCTCGGACGATCCCCCGAGACCGCGGCACCCGATGATGTGCAGGACTTCCAGCGGCATCTGATGGATAGCGGCAGCAGCATCTGTACGCGCAATCAAACCATGACCGGGCTGAAGTTCCTGGTTCTCATGGAGCAGCTGCTGAAACCTGAGAACCTCTTCCGGCCCTGAAGATTCGATGAGGATGTGCAGCAGCCTGCTCATGCGCTGCAAAGGCAAATCATCGGCGCTGGCCAGCTGAGCGGTCAGGATGTCGCCGCTGAGTTTAAGGCAATCCTGCCAACGCGCTTCGGCGGCTTCCTGGAAATCGGTTGTTGCGGGATCCCACGACAGCGCGTGGGACAGGCCACGCCCCAGTTCGAGGGCTTCGTCCACTGCCTTGGTCAGCGTGTCGAAAGTTTGGGTGTTGAACGTGGGGCTGTTATCTGCGGCAGATGCGGGCCACAGGGCTTTCAGCGCGCCCGGGCGCGTGATACGGCAAGTATCAGCCATAGTCGGACTCCTTCCACGAGATCGGTTTGGTTAAGGCCGGGCTGGGAGCTTCTACTTTCCCCGCGGCCCGTTGCAAATGTGTGCAACTGAATGTCAGCTGCACACAAATGAACACATGCCCAAAGCATCAGCGATATCTGTTCGTGTAACGGATGAAACCAAGAAAGCAGTAGAGAAGGCCGCGGCGGAGGATGACCGGTCAGTGGCCTCTTATGTCGAACGGCTTCTGAACGACCACCTCAAAGAAAAAGGGTACCTGCCGCAGTAAGTGTATCCAATTCTATTGGAAGACTTTGGAATGTCATTTCTTCACTTCAAGATTGCTCCAAGGTTTACCCAGCATCTCTAAACAGCGCTTTGCCAGGCTCTCGGCAAATGTCATTTTGCCGGTTTCACAAGCCCATCTTTGCGGCTTTTCACGCTAGACGGAAATCATGGTGGCCGCACCTTGCATAGGTGCGCCAACCGTAGCGAAATAACAGGTTGTGCGCACAGCTTTCCTCTCCCCCACTTAGTGGCCGGCAGGGACTTTGGTCGAATACCGCGGCTTTTGCCGATGGTCTAAGCCTTTAGGCAGCACCGGACCCAGTGCCTGCAATCTAAGGTGCATGGCCACCAGTTCCGCTGCATTTCTTGGATCAATTCTTGGGAGGAATGGCATGAACATCCACACGAACGGGCTGGCCAACGCGGCACTGGACACGGCGCATCTGGGCGTCGATTTTCCGTTCAAGCAGCGCTATGGCAACTTTATCAACGGCGAATTCACCGAGCCCCGCTCGGGTCAGTATTTCGAGAACACCACCCCGATCACCGGCGATGTGATCTGCGAGATTGCCCGGTCCAACGCCGAGGATGTCGAGGCAGCCCTGGACGCGGCCCATGCGGCGTTTCCGGCCTGGGGCAAGACTTCGACCACCGAGCGCGCCAACATGCTGCTGAAGATCGCCGATATCATGGAGGCGAACACACAGCTGCTGGCGGCGGCAGAGACGCTGGACAACGGCAAGCCGATCCGCGAGTCGATTGCAGCCGACCTCGCCCTTTGTGTCGACCACTGGCGCTATTTCGCGGGCTGCATCCGCGCCGAGGAAGGCCATATCTCCGAAATCGACGCCGACACCTATGCCTATCACATTCCGGAACCGCTGGGCGTGGTCGGGCAGATCATCCCGTGGAACTTCCCGCTGCTGATGGCAGTGTGGAAGCTGGCGCCAGCATTGGCTGCCGGTAACTGCGTGGTGCTGAAACCGGCCGAGCAGACGCCGGCTTCGATCATGGTGCTAGCGGAGCTGATTGCCGATGTGCTGCCCGCGGGCGTCTTGAACATCGTCAACGGCTTCGGGCTGGAGGCGGGCAAGCCGCTGGCCTCGTCGAACCGGATCGCCAAGATCGCCTTTACCGGCGAGACCACCACCGGGCGGCTGATCATGCAGTATGCCAGCCAGAACCTGATCCCGGTGACGCTGGAGCTGGGCGGCAAGTCCCCGAACATCTTCTTTGAGGATGTGATGGCCGCCGATGACGCCTATTTCGACAAATGCCTGGAAGGTTTCACCATGTTTGCCCTGAACCAGGGCGAGGTCTGCACCTGTCCCAGCCGGGCGCTGATCCAGGAATCGATCTACGACGACTTCATGGCCCGCGCGATTGAACGAGTGAAGGCGGTGAAGCAAGGCAACCCGCTGTCGATGGACACGATGATCGGCGCCCAGGCCTCGACCGAGCAGAAGGAGAAGATCGCGTCCTACCTGCAGCTAGGCAAGGACGAGGGGGCCGAGCTGCTGACCGGCGGCAATGTCTCTGCCCTGGAGGGGCTTGAAGGCGGCAATTACATCGAGCCGACGGTGTTCAAGGGCCACAACAAGATGCGGATTTTCCAAGAGGAAATCTTTGGCCCGGTGCTGTCCGTCACCACCTTCAAGGACGACGCCGAGGCGCTTGAGATCGCTAATGACACGCTTTACGGGCTGGGCGCCGGAGTGTGGACCCGCGACACCAACCGCGCCTTCCGCTTTGGCCGTGACATCCAGGCGGGCCGGGTCTGGACCAACTGCTATCACGCCTATCCGGCCCATGCGGCCTTTGGCGGCTACAAGCAGTCGGGCATCGGCCGGGAGAACCACAAGATGATGCTGGACCACTACCGGCAGACCAAGAACCTGCTGGTCAGCTACAGCCCCAACGCGCTGGGCTTCTTCTGAGCAAATCGCGCTGCAGGCGGCTCCGGGTGTCCGGGGCCGTTCCTTTTTTCATTCAACCGGGGGAGACTGCAATGACCGGGGCTACTGGCATGACCGTGACGGCAACAGAGGCGGCGCTGGATCTGATCGGCGCGCTGAAGGCGCGGTTCGGGCAGGATCTGCTGTTTCACCAGTCCGGCGGCTGCTGCGACGGGTCCGCGCCGATGTGCTTTCAGCAGGGCGACTACATCATTGGCGGCAGCGATGTGCTGGTTGGGGAAATCGGAGGGGTGCCGTTTTACATGAATGCCGATCAGCATGCACGCTGGAAGCACACCAATTTGGTGATCGACGCAATTGACGGTATCGGCGGGATGTTCTCGCTGGAGAACGGCAGCGGCAAGCGGTTCCTGACCCGCTCGGACGTGTGCCTGCGCTGAGTCGCGCCGCACCATGGTCAGGTCAGCGCGCGCCCAAGGAAGCCGCGCAGCGCGCCAGTGTCTATCGGCTTATGCAAGAGCGCCGCGTTCAGCCCGGCGCAGGCAGCCGCCAGATCCGGAGAGCGGTTGGCGGTCACCAGGCAGGCCGGGATCGGCCCGTGCTGCGCCCGGAGCGTGGCAATCGCATCAGTGCCAAGTACCCCGTCGTCCAGCTGGTAATCGGCGATGATCGCATCCGGGCCAATGTCGATTTCCTGCAACAGCGCGCTGGCTTCGGCGCAGCTGGCGCAGGGCAGCACATTCAGCCCCCAGCTATCCAGCGTGATCTCCAACGCCGCCCTGAGGCCGGTGTCGTTTTCGATCAGAACCACGATCCGGTGCGCAAACGGCACCGCGGCGCCGGTGCCGGGGACGGGCAAGGGCGACGGTGGGCGCGCCGCCGTGCTCAGCGGCAGCTCCACCGAAAAGCAGGTGCCGCGCCCGACCTCCGAGGTGAGGTTCAGCGGATGTTTCAGCAGCCGGCAGGCCCGTTCGACAATGGCGAGACCCAACCCCATGCCGTCCGACGGGCTGGCCTTGGCGTTGAGACGCTGAAACTCCTGGAACACCCTGTCCTGATGCTCCGGCGGGATGCCGGGGCCGGTATCGCGGACCTCGAGCAGCACCCGGCCGCGGCGCTGCCGCACCCCGATCAGCACCTTGCCGCTGGTGGTGTAGCGCACCGCGTTGGAGGCGAGATTCTGCAGGATGCGGCGCAGGTAGGCGGCGTCGCTTTCCACCACTGCACCGCTGCGCACGACCCGGAACTCCAGCCCCTTAAGCCGGGCGACGGGTTCCAATTCGTCCTTCAGTTGGTCCAGCATGCCGCCCAGGCTGATGGCGCTCCGGTCGATTGCCGCCAGGCCGGAGTCGAGCTTGGAAATGTCCAGCAGGGCGCCGAGGATCCGCTCAACCGCGACCAGCGCGTTGCCAGCCTTGGCCGCCCGGTCCCTGAAGCCCGCATCCTGCAGGTCGTCCTCCAGCGAGCCGACATAGAGCTTGGCGGCGGACAGCGGCTGCAGCAGGTCGTGGCTGGCGGCGGCGACGAACCGCGATTTGGAGGCATTGGCGCGCTCCGCCTCCGACAGCGCGTCCTCCAGCTCCAGCGTCCGTTCGGCCACCCGCTGCTCCAGCGTTTCGTTGACCTGGGAGATGGTGCGGACCGCGGCGCGTTCGGCGGTGACATCGGTAAAGCTGATCACAAAGCCCTTGTCCGGCATCTGCTGCGCAAAGACCGCTAGGATACGGTCGCGGCCCAACCCGATCTCGAACGACAGGGGCGCCCGCTTGGCGGTGCTGGCCACCCAGGCCTCGACCTCTTCCGGCCGGGTGCCGCCGAGCAGGCGGATGCTGTCCGCGGCCTGGCGGTAGAGGGTGGCGAAAAACATGCCCAGCTGGAATTTGCCCGCAGGCATCGACAGGAGTTCTCCGGCGCGGTGGTTCCAGCCGACCAGGCGGTTCTGGGCGTCGAAGATGCAGACCCCCTGGTCGAGATGCTCCAGCGTCGCTTTGATCACCCGCGACTGGTCGTCGAGCAGCCGCTCGCGCTCCTGCCGCTCCAGCCGCATCATGTCGGTGATGTCGGTCTGCAGGATCACGGTGCCGCCGTCCGGGGTGCGGTGCTCGCTGACCTGCAGCCAGCTGTTGCCGGCCATCATCACGTTGAACACCGCATGTTCGTCCTTGTGGCGGGCGATCCGGTAAGCTTCCCAGCCGACGGCGGTCTCCCCCTCTGGCAGCGCCAGATGAGCGCTGGTCGCCACCAGGTTCACATAGTCGGCAAATTTCAGTCCCGGGCGCAGCAGATGGTAGATATCGGTCATGTGCTTGCCAAACCGGGTGTTGCACATGACCAGCACGTCCTGCGCGTCAAACAGGGCAAAGCCTTCCTGCACCGTCTCGATCGCATTGGCCAGGTTGGCGCGGGCGGCCTCGGTCTCGGCATTGGCCAGCGCCAGCCGGGCGTTCGACTCGTTGAGCAGGTCCAGCGCGTGCTCCAGCTCGCGGGTGCGCAGGCGCACCTCCTCCTCCAGCATCACCGCGCGCTGGAACTGGGCGTAGGCCTCACCGGAGGCTTCCGAGCTCTGCTCGGCCCGGCGCATCAGGGTCTCGATGATTTTCAGCAGCTTCTCGTTCTGCCGTTCCGGCGGGTCGCGGGGGTCGATCAGCTCATGCACCATCGCTCAGCCCTCGTCCGGCGGGTAGATCGCCACCCCGGTCAGGGTCTGGTTGACGTGCATCGAGTTGATCTGCTCGCCATAGGTTGAAAAGCCGACGACCCTGTTGTCCCGGAGGATGCGGGAAATGTCCTGTGAGACCTGTTTCTGCTGCGCTTCAAGCCGCCGTAGAATGCAGTCGCAGGCCAGGATGATCTCGGGGCGGCGCCTGGCACTGAGGGCGGCCATCTCGCGCTCCAGGTGGGTCACCATGTCCTCCGGTTCGGCCAGGGTCAGCACTACGCCCTCGTCGATGGCTGAGAAGAACACCAGCTCGTCGTTGTCGGCGACGCGTTGGATGGCACGCACGTGGTGCTGGTCGCCGAACTGCACCGCGACCGGATGGGCGGCAAAGGTGAAGGCGGTCAGCTGCTCCGGGTCTTTGCCCAGCACCCGGGCGTATTCGCGGGCGGCCGGTTCGGCATTGATTTCATGCACCACCCGCCGGGCCGGATCCGCCCCGGTCACCACCATGCGCTTTTCCGACGGGATCAGGTGGTCTGTCTTGAACACCTCGATCGGGCAGCGGCTGCGGACTTGGATCAGAATGGCGGCGTTGGAATGGGCCTGGCCGCCATGCAGAACAAAGGTCCTGCCGAAGTTGGTGCCGTCGCCTGCCGAGCCGCCGAAGAAGGCCACGGGCCCCAGCCCGATCGACAATTGCGAGGTCAGCGTGTCTTCCTTGGTGGAGAGCCCATCGACCAGCAGAAAGGTGAAGTCCGAGACCCAGTCCACGGTGTTCTGTGCCATGTGGTTGCGGTTGCTGATCATCCGCTCGATCACGCAGTGCGGATCGAAGCTGCCGAGATCCTCGATCAGGATGGTGCGGGTCTGGAAATGCGACTGGGCAAAGCCGATGGCGACGATCTCGCCTTCAACATAGCCGCCCGCAGAAATCTCCCCCGCGGTGGTGCAGCCGACGACCTGCGCCGGGGCAAACCGGCGCTGCGCCTCCCCGATAAGCCGGTCAACGTCGGTGTCCGGCGAAAGGAACAGCACCACCAGCGACAGGCCGTTCGGGTTCAGCGCCTGGGCCAGCTGTTCGACAGCGTCCGGCGCCCGGCAGTCGACCGAGCCGGACCGGACAACCTGCGGCTCCGCCACGGGCGCGCCTGACGGGCCATCGACAGGGTCCATCCTCTTTCTCCTCCCCAAATTCCGCCCGTCAGACTAGGCGGGCGGCGGCGCGTCTTGCAAGACGTTTGCAAAGCTCGCCTGCTTGGCGGCCAGCACCGCCTGGGTGCGGCTCTGCACGCCCAGCTTGCGCATGATGGCGGTGATATGGGCCTTGACCGTGGTCTCGGCGATCGACAGCTCATAGGCGATCTGCTTGTTCAGCTTGCCTTCGCAGATCAGCTGCAGGATCCGGGCCTGCTGATTGGTCAGCTGCGACAGCCGCTGCAGCACGTCGTCGCTGCTCCCGGCCTTGTCATCGAGCAGCACGCAGCCCTCGGGCAGGAACACCTTGCCCTGATTGATCGCTTCCACCGCCTTATGGAACACGTCGCGCTGGCTGTGTTTGGGAATGAAGCCGTTGGCGCCGGCATGGATCACCGAGCTGACGATGCGGTTGTCGGCCATCGAGGAGACCACCAGGATCGGGCAGTCCGTCACCTTGCGCAGCCGCAGCAGCCCGTCCAGCCCGTTGACGTCGGGCAGGTTCAGGTCCAGCACCACCAGGTCGATGCGGATGCCGTCGGCGATCATGTCGAGCGCGGCCTGCAGGGCCGGCGCGGTGTGCATGCTGCTGATTGCGGTGACCGCCTGCAGTGTCATCGCCAGGGCGTCGCAGAAAAGCGGGTGGTCATCCACCAGCAGCGCCGCGTGGAACCCTGGGGTGGTCGGCGTGTCCGTGTGTTTCGGCATATCTGCACCAGAGCTGTTGTTTTCCTGCCAGCTTAGCAAGCCGGCTGCAGCAGCGGTATACGCCTAAAGTCGCATATGGCGGGCGCGCCCCCGCAGGAGGCGCGCCTGAGTTTGTTGCCTGCGGCCCTCTGCCGGCCGGAATCAGTCTGCTTGTGCTAGCTGGCGGGGCAGGCGGAACGTCCAGAGCATGCCGCCCTGATTCAGATAGTTGACCTTCTTGGCAACCTCGCCACCCCACAGCGGCACCGCGCCGCCCCAGCCGGAAATGACCGAGACATATTGCTCGCCGTCCTGTTCCCAGGTGATCGGCTGGCCGACAATGCCGGAGCCGGTCTGGAACGACCAAAGCTCCTCGCCGGTTTCGTCGTCAAAGGCAATGAAGCGTCCTTCGGGCGTGCCGGTGAACACCAGACCGCCCGCAGTGGTCATCACCCCGGCCCATAGCGGCGAGTCGTTCTTGAACTCCCATTTGACCGTGCCGGTGTCGGGGTCAATCGCCTTGAGGCTGCCGATATGGTCCTCGTAGTTCGGCTTGATGGTAAAGCCCGCGCCCAAATAGGCGGCGCCCTTTTTGTAGCTGATCGGCTCGTTCCAGATATCCATGCCCCATTCGTTCGAGGGCACATAGAAATTGCCGGTGTTCTGCGAGAACGCCATCGGCATCCAGTTCTTGCCGCCCAGGAACGATGGCGAGGCAAAGATCACCTCGCCCTTGTTGCCATCGGCTGCGTCCGCGGGGTTGCCGGGGCGGTTGTCCTCGTTGAACACCGGGCGGCCGGTGTCGTCGATGCGCTCAGCCCAGGTGATGTCCTTGACGAAGGGCGTTGCGCTGACGAATTTACCGTCCTCGCGGTTCAGAACATAGAAAAAGCCGTTGCGGTCGGCGGTGGCAAAGCGCTTGTTGCCGCTGCGGTCGGTGTAGGCGACCACCTCGTTGACGCCGTCATAATCCCAGCCCTCGCGCGGGGTGGTTTGGAAGTGCCATTTGATCTCGCCGTTCGAAGGGTCGATGCCGATGCGGCTGGCGGCATAAAGGTTGTCGCCTGCGTTGCCTTCAACCGGTGTGCCCGCGTTGCGCAGGTGGCTGTTCCAGGGCGCCGGGTTGCCCGCGCCGAAGACCAGCGTATCTGTCTCCGCATCATAGGAGCCGCCCAGCCAGGTGGCGCCGCCGCCGGTCTTCCACATGTCGCCCGGCCAGGTGGCGTTCAGGGTGCCGGTCACGGTGCTTTCCTCGCCCTTGAAGGTGCCCATGTGGCCCTCGATCACCGGCCGGGTCCAGACCAGTTCGCCGGTTTCGGCGTCGCGTGCCTGTACCTCGCCAACGATGCCGAACTCGCCGCCGGAGTTGCCGGTGATCACCAGCCCGTTGACGATTAGCGGTGCCGCGGTCATCGAATAGCCGGCCTTGTAGTCGGCCACCTTCTTGCGCCACTTCACGTCTCCGGTCTTGAGGTCCAGCGCCACGATGCGGGCGTCCAGCGTGCCGAAATAGAAGCTGTCGCCATAGATCGCGCCGCCGCGGTTCACCACATCGCAGCAGGGTAGGATGCCTTCGGGCAGACGGGCGTCATATTGCCAGATCTCCTGGCCTGTCTCGATGTCGATGGCATAGACCCGGCTGTAGGAGCCGGTGATGTACATGATGCCGTCGTAGATCAGCGGCTGGGTTTCCTGGCCGCGCTGCTTCTCGCCGCCGAGGCTGAAGGCCCAGGCAGGCACCAGATTAGCGATGTTGTCCTTGTTTAGGGTGTCCAGCGGGCTGTAGCGCTGCAGGTGCCGCCCCATCCCGTTGGTGACCACCTGCGTGGTGGTCGTCTGATCGTTCTTGAGGTCGTCCTCGGTGACCCCGGCGTGGCTGACGCCCGCCATCATGGTCCCTGCGGCGACCGCCGTGATGAAGCGGTTCATTCTGGCTCCTCCCTCTCATTGGATCCTCAACAGCCACGACCCGGTGCGGGCTGCCGGCCTGCCACAGTATCCAAGGCGCGCCGGGCCGGCGGTATTGCACAATGGTCGTATGCGGGCGGCGGTAAGGGGGAGGCCAGCGCAACGCAGCAATGCCCGGAGCCTTGCGGACCGGGTCTGCGGTGAATTTGCCGCGCGGTGCAGAGGGTGGCAGCTCACCCCGGTTTCGCGGCCTTGCGCATCAGCCCGCGCGCCGGGTCGTAGCCCCAGACCGCCAGCCCCAGCCAGACCAGCCCCGACAGCAGAACCCAGGCCAGCGCGCCTGCGTTCAGTTGCTGGTAAAGCGCAAAGCGGATCAGCTCGACTGCCTGGCTGAAAGGGTTCACGGCGCAGATGTCGCGCAGCAGCGCCGAGCTTTCGGCCATCTTCCACAGGGGGTAGAGCGCGGTGGACAGGAAAAACATCGGAAATATCACGAAATTCATCACCCCGGCGAAGTTCTCCAGTTGGCGGATCACCGAAGACAGCGCCAGCCCCAGCGCTCCCAGCATCAGCCCGGCTGGGACAAGGGCGGGCAGCAGCGCGGCATAGCCGCCCCAACTGAAGCGGATGCCGAATAACCCTGCCAGTGCCAAGAAGACATAGACCTGCAGGATCGAGATCGCGGTGCTGGCAAGCAGCCGGCAGACCAGCAGCCACCAGCGCGGCAGCGGGCTGGTCAGCAGCAGCCGCATCGAACCCATCTCCCGGTCATAAACCATCGACAGCGAGCTTTGCATGCCGTTGAACAGCAAGATCATGCCGCAAAGCCCCGGCACGATATAGACCTCGTAGGTGGTGTAGGTGGCGTAGGGCGGGGTGATCGACAGGCCAAGCGCGGCGCGAAAGCCCGCGGCAAAGACCACCAGCCACAGCATTGGCCGCACCAGCGCCGCGACGAAACGTCCGCGCTGGCCGATGAACCGCAGCGCTTCGCGCTGCGTTATTGCCACTAGGGCTGTCAGCCAGGCGGTCATGCGGCCTGACCCGTAAGCCTGAGGAAGTGATCGGCCAGCCCCAGGCCGCCGCGCAGCTGGCGGGTGGTGCCGTTTTGCGCCAGTTTGCCGCGGTGCAGGATCAGTAGTTGATCGGCGTCCTCTACCTCGTCGGTGAGATGGGTGGCCCAGAGCACCGTCAGCCCCTTGCGCCGGGACAGGTCATGGACATGGGCGGTGATTGCGCGCCGGGTTGCTGCATCCAGCCCCACCGTTGGCTCGTCCAGCAGCAGCACCTTGGGATGGTGGATCAGGCTGCGGGCGATCTCCAGCCGGCGGCGGTGGCCGCCGTTGAGGTCGCGCACACGCTCACCCAGCCGGCCGCGCATCTCCAGCCGCTCCAGCGCGGCCTCGATCCGGGCCTGCGCGCTGGCGCCGCACAGGCCGTGCAAGGCGGCGAAATAGCTGAGATTGCGCTGCACCGTCAGGTCCAGGTCCAGTGTCGGCTGCTGGAACACCACCCCCATCTGCTGCAGCGCCTTGCGCGGGGCGCGGGCCATGTCGTGGCCGGCAATCTCAATCCTGCCCTGCGGCGCGGTGAACAGCCGGGTGAGCAGCGCAAACAGCGTCGACTTGCCAGCCCCGTTGGGGCCCAGCAGTGCGCAGAAAGTGCCGGGCTCAACCCGGAAGCTGACCCCGTCCAGCGCCTGCCGGGTACCGTAAGCATAGCTCAGATTATCGACCCGCAGACCGGTCATTGGATGGTTATCTCTAATCGCTGAGTATCGCCGGTGGAGCCGGGCACCTTGAGATGGTAATTCCCCGGCTTCAGCGCGATAAAGCCGATCTCCATCTCGCCGGCCTCGTCGAATTCGATGCTGTCGAGCCCCAGCGGGCGGATTTCCAGGCCCTCCACCACGATCTCGTCGATCCAGATAGCGCGAAAGAAATCAGCCCCGGTCAACGCAAGTTCCTGGCTGCCGTCGCCCTGGATTTCGA
The DNA here is from genome assembly GCF_004123675.1 of Leisingera sp. NJS204. Taxonomy (NCBI): domain Bacteria; kingdom Pseudomonadati; phylum Pseudomonadota; class Alphaproteobacteria; order Rhodobacterales; family Roseobacteraceae; genus Leisingera; species Leisingera sp. NJS204. The sequence continues at coordinate 525,674 of NZ_CP035417.1, forward strand.
ACTCGTAATAGGTGCCGGATTTCAGCACCCAGGGCGATTCCGCCAGCGGCATCCCCGCCGACAGGGCAATCGGCGGCAGGTCTTTCTTGTTGTCGGCGGACAGCAGTCCGGCAAGGCCTAGGCTGGCCTTGCCCGGATCGTTATCGTCATCGGCCAGGGCGGCGGCGGGCAGCGCCAGGCACAGCGCCGCGGCGAAAAAGCGGGGTTTAAGCATCGTGGATCCTCCTGTCAGGATACGCCGCGCCGCCGGGGCGCGGCAAGTCTCAGGGGCGCAGCGCCGCGCCCCAGGGAAAACGGCCGACTTTGATTGATTTCAGTGCCAGGCGCTGGGCGGTGTCGATCACGGTCACATCGCCGGAAACGCCATTGGTGGTGAACAGCAGCGACTTGTCGGGGGAAAACGCCATGTGCCAGACCCGGCGGCCGACCAGGATGTAATCCTCCACCTCCAGCGTCTGGGTATTGACCACCGCCACATGGTTGGACGGGCCAAGCGCCACAAAGGCAGTCTTTTCATCGCCGGTGAAGACAAAGCCCACCGGCTGCACCCGGTCGGGATGCACGCCCTTGACCTCGAAGGTGATTTTGCCGGTTTTGGCCTGGGTTGCGGTGTCAAAGACAGTGATGGTACCGCCGATCTCGGAGGAGACCCACAGAGCGCTGCCTCCGGCAGTGAATTCAGCGTGGCGGGGGCGGGCGTCGACCAGCGTATTGGCAAACAGCTGTCGCGTCTCCGTGTCTATCCAATGGGCCATGTTGGTGGTCTCCGACGTGGTGATGGCTATCTTGCCATCGGGCGAGACCGCCATGCCCTCGGGCTCGATCCCGACATTGATCTGGGCAACCACCTTGCGGGTTTCGGTGTCGACCACGGTGGTCACGGCATCGTCTTCGTTGGCGATGTAAAGGTGCCGGTCGTTGGGGTGCAGCACAAATTGCTCCGGATCCTCGCCAGAGGGCAGGTCGTGCAGGATCTCGCCGGTGGCAGCATCCAGAACCTGCACCGTGTCGCTGTCGGAGGCGCAGACATAGACCCGCGAAAAATCCTTGGAAAAGGTGATGCCGCGTGGCCGCTCCCCCGTTGCGATAGTGCGGACCACCCCCAGCGTGGCGATGTCGATCACACTGATGGTGTCGTCTTTTTCGTTTGTCACCCAGATTTCCGCGGCGCTAAGCGGCGCCGCCGGGGCCAGCAGTGCCGAGAGCGCGAGGGGGGCAAAGGATTTTAAAAAATGGGTCATTGGAAGGCTCCGCAACGGCTTTCGGGCGCATCAAGGCCCAGAGTGTCAAGTTCGCTGTGCTGGTGCAGGAAACCGGGCAGGGGCGCCTGCGCCGCCAGCGCGCGGGGGGTTGCAAGCGGGATCGGCTGGCGCAGCTGGCCGTTCCAGCTGCGGTAGCTAAGCGGGCGCCCCTTGAACCCGGCCAATTCGAACGCGTCCGACAGCATGTAGCGGCGCAAGACGCCTGCATCGGCTGAGCCGGTGCGGGTCACAGCCTCGCCGATGCTGCGCACCGCTGCCCAGGCGGCGTAATCCCGCGCCAGCATCTTGCGCCCGGCAAGCTCTTGGTACCGCGACTGCAACTGCGCGGCGCCCCATTGCTCAACCACCGGTGCCCAGGCGGTCGGCACCAGACCTTCGGAGCCGGCAACCGGTCGGGGCAACCAGGTGTTGTAGGGCAGGTATCGGGCGAAATCCTGCAACTCGTCGGCGACCAGCAGCAGATCGTGACGGCCCAGCCCCTGCGACATCAGCGGCACCTCCTGGGCGGCATTGCGGCGCATGTCGGCGCCATAGTCCCAGGTCCGCTCAGCGGTGATTTCCAGCCCGAACTTGGCGGCGCTTTGGCGCAGGGCACCGGCAAAAGCCTGGTCCTGCGGGTGCTTGCCGGAGATCAGCGCCAGCCCGGTCCAGCGCCTGGACAGCGCAAACTGCATCAACGCATCGCTCCGCATTAGGTCCGAGGGCAGGGTGTGCAGCAGATTGCGGCGGCAGTCGCCGCTGCGCAGGCCGGTGTCCGGGCTGGTGGTGTTGAACAGCAGCGCCTCCTGCGCCTCCGGCAGGGAGGCGGCGGCCAGCAGCGCCGGTTTGGGCGCATCCAGGATCAGAAGCGCGCTGCGTGCCAGCGCCGCCTGTACCGCAGCGGTGAAATCGCCGCCCGGCGGCACCACCACCACCTCCAGGCTGTAGCTGTGGCCAAGGAAGCTTCCGGTGGTCCGGTTGTCCGCCAGCCCCAGCCGGGCGCCGGTCTCGCCCAGGTCTGCGGGTGGCGGGTCGAGATTAGAAAGGGTGGGGGGCTGCTGCTCCTGCTGTTTCAGATAAATGACTGGCACCTCAATCATGTTGGGCGCGGCAAAGGCGGTGGGGCAAAGGGCCATCAGGAGTATGATTAGAAAGCGCATCGGGGCACCCTGTTCTGGCTGCATGGGCCGAGCGTACTGCCGCCTGCAGCCCCGCGGCCATTGGACCAAGGTCGTAGGCTTTCGGGGCCGGTGGCCGACTTAAGTCGCGTATCGGGGCATGGCCCGGACTGGCTATGGTTGCGGCAAGCTCAAACTTACGGGAGGAACTTATGTTCAAATTGCCTCTTGCAGCCCTCGGGTTCGCGGCTCTTGCCACCACGGTGCAGGCCCACGGAGACGTCGCGCCGCAGCCTGTGAATACCGATGCCCTGCCCGAAGTGGGCGAGGAATGGCTGACCGAAAACCCCTATCGCGGCCAGGAGGCGGAAGTCTGGCAGGCGGCGATCGACATCGGCGGCAGCGGCTACAACCAGAACTGCGCCCGCTGCCACGGGCTTGGCGGGGTCTCTGGTGGGCTGGCCCCGGACCTTCGTTACTTGGAGGCCGAGGAGATGGGCGACGAGTGGTTTGTGGAGCGGTTCCGCACTGGCTACACTCAGAACGGTATCACCAAGATGCCCGCTTTCGGGGAGCTGCTGGGCCAGAAGGCCGCCTGGGCGATCCGCACCTATTTGGAAACCCGGCCTGATGACGGCGCGTTGGACGAGGCCACTGGCCGACTGCTGGAAATTCGCGACGAGCTGACCGCGCTGGCCGGGGGCAGCGGCGGTGATGCAGCGGCGCTGCAGGCAGAACTGACGGAGATTGCGCAAGGGGTTGAGACCGGGTCCGGCGCCCCGGTTGCTGACAGCGCGGCCTACCGTGCCGCCAGCCTGATCGGCGGCGTTCAGCCGGACTTCGCCGGTGCCGCGGAGGTCCTGACCGTCGGCCTTTCGGCGGCGCACTAAGACGGGGGGCGGCACATGAGACAGCAGCTGGCCGGACTGCTTGTGATTGCCGCGCTGGGCTGCGGCTGGGCGCAGGCGGGGCAGGCCCGCTGTGCGGATCACGTGCCGCAGCCAAAGCCGCAGAACGCCTCGCGCGACATCGTCGGGCAGGATCTCGAGACTATCCTTGAGCGCGGCTTCATCACGTTTGCGGCCTACGAGGAGTTTCCCCCTTGGTCTTATGAGGAAGCGGGCCGCATCAAAGGCGCCGATATCGACCTCGCCCGGCTGATTGCCGGGGAACTGGGCGTCGACGCCCGATTCACTTTGGTCCCGGCGGGCGAAAATCTGGACGCGGATCTGCGCAACTGGATCTGGAAGGGGCCTATCGTGGGCGGCGGCGTGGCCAACGTCATGCTGCATGTGCCCTATGACAGCGAATTTGCCTGCCGGGTCGAACAGGTGGTGTTCACCGGTCAGTACCACGTCGAGGAGGTCGCCATCGCCTACCGCCGGGAGGCCTATCCCGAAGACCCGCCGGTGCCGGCCTATTTCCGCTTCGACAGCGTTGCGGTGGAGAACGACTCAATAGCCGATTTCTACCTCTCGGCCTTTCCCGGCGGGCAGCTGAGCAGTAATATCCGCCGCTATCCGACGGCGGCAGATGCAATGGCGGGGCTGGACCGGGCCGAGACCAAGGCCGCAATGGGGCCGCTGGCGCAGCTGGAGGCCGGGCTGACCGCGCAGACAGCCGTCCACACGCCGCCGTTGCCCGGGTTCTCCGCAGGCACATGGACTGCCGGGGTGGCGGTGCATTTCTCCTACCGCCCGCTGGCCTATGCGGTGGAGGATGCCATTGCCGCTGCGCTGCAGGACGGCCGGATTGCCGCCATTTTCGCAGCCCACAGCCTGACCCACCGGCCGCCGGAGTTACGCTGACCTTAGCCCATTGTTTTCACTCGGCCATCCAGTGTCAGCAGGGTCGCGCTGAAGTCACCCGGAAGGCGCGCCAACGCGGCGGTGATTTCACTTTCCTGCATCAGGCAAAAGGCGGTGGAGGCGGCATCCGCCAGCGCGGCGCTCGCAGCCACGGTGCTGACCGTGGCCCACTGCGGCTGGCGGTCAAGGGCGGGATGTAGAATATGCGCCGAGCCCTTCAATTCCAGTGCGCCGGGGCTGGAGGTGGCGATGGCCCGGTCAGTCAAACTGCGCGCTGCAAAGACACCGCGCTCAGGATCGGCCAGCCCAACGCGGAACGGACCACCGAGGGCGGCAAACTCGCCGGCATTGATCAGAATTCGCTCTAACCCCAGACGGCCAAGCGCCGTGCGCACCATGTCGGTGGCATAGCCCTGGGCAATGCCGTTGAAGGTCAGCGCCTGGCCCGGCGCCAGCCGGATCGCCTTTTCCGTCACTGAGACCTTATGCCAGCCCACGAGGCGGGCTGCCTCGTCTACGCGGCCTCCGCGTGCCCGGGCGTGCCACAGCGGCTGGACTGTCGGGTCGAACACGCCTTTGGTAGCTGTGTGCATCCGGGTGCAAATCCGGATCAGGCGCAGAAACGGCAAGGGCGGTGTTTTCAGAAATCCCGACCGGTTCAGCCGGGACAGCGAGGAGGTTGGATCATAAAGGCTGAACAGCTGTTCGGCCTGACGCAGCTGCGACTGCGCGGCGGCAATTGCTCGGTCTGCCTGCGGTTGCGGCGCGTGAATGGTAAGGCGTGCCTCGGCGCCAAGTGCAAATCCCTGCCAAGTGACGGGTACGGCCCGCGCCGCAGGAGTTGTGACGCCGAGGGCGGCGGCAGAGATTGTCAGGAACCGGCGGCGAGTCAGTTTTGCGCTCATTCCGCAGCCTCCAGCTGTTGTTTCTTGCGTGCCGCCAGGATCAGCGGCACACAGCGGGCCGCGTCGTCGTGGATCGACACACAGTCGAGGCAGCCGAAGCATTCGTCATAGCGGACCGAGCCGGATGGTTCGATAGCGCCATAGGCGCATTTCACCCGGCACAGCTGGCAAGGGCTGCCGCAGGCGGTGCGCCGCGCGATCCAGTTGCGTTGCCGCAGCAGTCCGCCCGCAGCCATGGCCGCGCCCAGCGGGCACAGGTAGCGGCAGAACGGCTTGAACAGCACCAGCCCCGCCACCAGCCAGAAGGCGGCATAGGCGGTGAAATACCATTCGCGCAGGAAATAGGTGGTGATCGCGGTCTTGAAAGGCTCAACCTCTGCCGCGGTATCCACATGCGCGGGAGCTAGGAACAGCAGAGATACCAGTCCGGCTAGAACCCCGTATTTGATGTATCTGAGCCGTCCGTCCCAGATCGGCGGTAGGGCTACCTGCGGCAGCCCTAGCCTGCGTCCCAGATGGTGTGCGAATTCCTGCAGCGCGCCGAACGGGCACAGCCAGCCGCAAAACAGCGCCCGGCCCCACAGGAAAAGGCCAAAGATGGCAAATCCCCAAAGCAGCAGCGAAAACGGGTCGTAGGCGAGGAAAGCAAAACTGCCGCCCTCGGCTGCGGTACGCAGCACGCCAAGCACAGTGACGATGGACAGCTGACCCTGGCCCCACCAGCCGATGAACAGGGTGACAACCGCCAGCACCGTCAGCCGTAGCGGTGTCAGCACCTTGCGGGCGGCGATCCGGCCTTGAGCCAACAGCAGCGCGGCGGTCAGCGCGGTCAGCAGCAACGCCAGAACGATCAGGTCTGTACGGCGGCTGCGCATTGCCTCCAGCCAGGGGGGCACCGGTGCCGGGGGGGCGGCGCGCAGGAAAAAACGCTCGTGGGTCTGGTGCGAAACGGGGAGTTCCACAGTGCCTGTCTCAGGCTGGAACATGCCATGCGCGCGTAGCGCTTGGACGTGCAGCGTCCACTCCTGCGCTGGGTCAAACCCGAGGCGGCGGTCCGCCCGCAGGATCATCGCTGTACCGTCGTGCAAGGGGCCGGGCAGGTCCGGCGATAGCTCCACCAGCAGATCACTGTCCCGCAGCGCGACCGGCAGCTCGTTCTGTGTGGCAAAAACCCGGTCCGGCGCAGTATTGCGGATGAAATCCGAACTGACCAGCCCGTGACGGCCGGTCTCGATCAGCAAGAGCGGCTCATCATCGGGGGAGATCGTCAGGAACTCCTGCAGCTCATCATAACCGTCTGGTGAAAGAACCGCCTGTGCGATTGACGGCGGGCCAAGGTCAACGATCCAGAGATCGAGATAGGCAGCCTCCGGGTGCTGCTGCGCCTCCGGATCGTCATCGGCCCAAAGCGTGCCGGAAAAAGCCGCGTCAACCTTCTCATTGGAGATGGTGGCGTGGGTGGCCAAGCCCTGATCCACCAGGTCGGCCCAGTCCAGCGCCTCGCTGTAGTCCGGGTCCGGCCGGGCCGGGGGGGCGGTGATGACGCCGTGCATCTTCTCACGCGCGACCGCCAGCGCTGCCGCCATAACCGAGTCATGCGCGATCCGCACCGACGCGGTCGCCTTGGTTACCCCGTCAAGATAAACGAGGGATGAACCGGAGCTCGCCTCGCCGTAGGGAGTGCCGACAGTGATCGCCGAAAAGACTGACAGGCCGGGATATTGCTCAAAGAACTTGTGAAACGGGGCTGGGCCTAGCCCAGAGACAAAGACTGGCTCGTTATGGCTGATCAGCCGGACATCCAGAAAGGTGCCGTCCAGGTCCAGAAGCACCAGCACGTTGACCGGCGCGCCGGAAAACCCGGGCAGGGGGGCTAGGGGCTCGGTTTCAAAGGCATAGCCCGCCTCCGCCCCGCCGGAGTTTAGCAGCGTGTAAACGCCCTTGCCGTTCACCGGCTCCCCCAAGGAGAACGGCGGCATGATCAGGGCGCTGATTTCCTCACGCGGCAATGGTGACGCCGCCAGCGCGCTGGCCGCAAACAGCCAGGCCTGAAGCCAGAGTATGAACCAGGATACGCGCATGGCTGGCAGTCTGCCGGGCATATACGTCCCGTGCCATTGGACCAAAGTCTGAGGCCGTCCCTACGACCAAAGGCCAATACCGGGGCCCGGGACGGGAGGGTAGGCTGACGGGATTAAAGCCAGCAAAGGAGGATGAAATGGCCTGGTCTGCCCCGAAACTGAAAGAAATAAACTGCGGCATGGAAATCAACATGTACTCCCCGTCCGAGGACGAAGGCCGCGAATACGAACCCGATCTGTTCTGATCGCGAAACAGGAAAACGGCCATGCGGTTTCTGGTTCTTGGTGCAGCAGCGGGCGGCGGCCTGCCGCAATGGAATTGCGGCTGCCGGAACTGCCGGGACGCGCGTCTCGGCAGGATCGCTTCCGCCACCCAGTCCTCGCTGGCCGTGACATTGGACGGGCAGAACTGGGCGGTTCTGAACACCTCTCCCGACATCCGTGTTCAGTTGCAGAACTGCCCGTCCATGCACCCGCAGTCGCTGCGCCACTGCCCACTGCGCGCAGTGCTGCTGACCAATGGCGATATTGATCACATCGCGGGGCTGCTGTCCTTGCGGGAGCAATCGCCGTTTTCCCTGTTCGTCACGGCGGGGCTGCTGGAGTTGCTGTCGGCGAACCCGGTGTTCAACGCGCTTCCGGCGGCTGTCGACCGCAACCCCGTGCGCTTGAGCGACGGCTTCGAGCTGCTTCCGGGCCTGCAGGCAACGGTCTTCGCGGTGCCGGGCAAGGTGCCGCTGTTCCTGGAAGGCGGGCAGGTGGAGACGGATCTGATGGGCGAGCAGACAGTCGGCGTCCGGCTGACCGACGGCACCAAAACCGCTTATTACATTCCCGGTTGTTCCGCTGTCTCCGCAGGGTTGCTGGGGATACTGGCGGATGCTGATCACATCTTCTTTGACGGCACACTCTGGCACGATCAGGAGATGATCCAGAGCGGAACGGGGACCAAGACCGGCCAGCGGATGGGGCATATCTCCATCAGCGGCCCCCTAGGCTCCATCGCCAGCTTGCGGAATGTGGATGCCGCCAAGACGTTCATTCACATCAACAACACCAATCCCGTCTGGCAGCCCGGCAGCGCCGAGCGCGCGCAGGTGCTGGCCGCAGGGTGGACAATTGCAGCGGATGGAATGGAGATTGCGCTATGAAAGCCCAAACCCGGGAAATGCCGGCCAGAGAACCGCTTGAGACCCGCCTGCGCGCCATCGGCGCGGCGCTCTACCACGACAAGCATCCGTTTCACCACAGGCTGCACGGCGGGGAGTGTTCGCCTGACGAGGTCCGTGCCTGGGTGATCAACCGCTGGGCCTATCAGGCGGCGATCCCGATGAAGGACGCGGCCTTTCTGTCCCGCTGCACCGATCCCGCCATGCGCCGAGCCTGGCGCAGCCGGATCGAAGACCATGACGGCGGCGTCAGCGAGGGCGGCGGTATCCGCCGCTGGCTGCGGCTGGCCGAAGCGGTCGGGCTGGATCCGGACTATGTGGCCTCCGGCCGGGGCGTGCTGCCGTCCACCCAATTCGCTGTCGACGCTTATGTCCGCTACGTGCGCGACATGCCGCTCCTGCAGGCGGTGGCCTCGTCGCTGACGGAATTATTCGCCCCCTCCATCCACGAACGGCGGATCGAAGGCCTGCTGCAGCACTACGATTTTGCCAATGCCGCCAGCCTGTCCTATTTCCGCAAACGGCTGACCGAGGCGCCGAAGGACGTGAAATTCGGCCTGGCCTGGGTGCTGGAGAACGCCAACACCCCGGAAAAGGAAGACGCCGCCTGCGCGGCGCTGATCTTCAAGACCAATGTCCTGTGGGCGCAGCTGGATGCGCTTTGGGGCGCCTATGTGGAGCCGGGGCGGACTCCGCCGGGCGCCTGGCAGCCGGGCGAGGGGCTGGCATGACACTGGCGCTTGCCCCCACGGACCGCCCCTATCTGCCGCGCGGGGTGCGGATGATCACGGATAAGGTGCGGGGCGGCACGGTGCTGCTCTGCCCGGAAAAGGCCATTGCTTTAGATGCCATCGGCGAGGCGGTCCTGTCGCGGGTGGATGGACGCGCTTCGTTCAAGGAAATCGTTGCTGGTCTGGCGGCGGCCTACGATGCCCCGTCGGAGCAGATCGCCGGGGATGTGCAGCGCTTTCTGGCTGGTCTGCGGGCCCGCATGTATCTGGCGGTGCGGTCATGACCGTGCCTCCTCCCATCGCGATGCTGGCTGAGCTGACGCACCGCTGCCCGCTGGCCTGCCCCTATTGCTCCAACCCGCAGGACCTGCTGGGCCGCGAGGCGGAGATGACCACCGCTGAATGGGAGGATGCCTTCCGCCAGGCTGCCGAACTGGGTGTCCTGCAATTGCACCTGTCCGGCGGCGAGCCCGCCGCGCGCCCGGATCTGGCAGAGCTCACCGCGTCAGCACAGGGCTGCGGGCTCTATACCAATCTGATCACCAGCGGCATCGGCCTGACGCCCAGGCGGCTGGATGCGCTGGAGGTCGCAGGGCTGGACCATATTCAGCTGTCCCTGCAGGGCACCAGCGCCGGGATTGCCGATTGGATCGGCGGTTACAAGGGCGGGTTTGACCGCAAGATGAAGATCGCGGCGGAGATCAAGGCCCGGGGCATTCCCCTGACGCTGAACGCCGTTATGCACCGGCACAATCTGGATGATCTGGAACGCACCATCGAAATGGCTGTCGAAATGGGCGCCCGGCGGCTTGAGGTCGCCTGCGTCCAGTTCCACGGCTGGGCGTCCCGCAACCGGGCCCAGCTGCTGCCGACGCGCGCGCAGACTGAGGACGCCAAACGCATCGTCGCAGAGGCAGAGCAGCGGCTGCGCGGGGTGCTGGCCTTCGACTTTGTGCCGCCGGACTATTATGCGGATTATCCCAAGGCCTGCATGGGCGGCTGGGGCACAGCCGGGTTGAACATTGCGCCAGACGGCACCGTGCTGCCCTGCCATGCGGCCCAGACCATCCCGCATCTGAACTTCGACAATATACGCAGCAAACCGCTGGCGGCGATCTGGTACGAGGGCGCGGCATTCAACGCCTATAGGGGCACGGATTGGCTGCCGCAGCCCTGCCACAGCTGCGACCGAAGGGAAACCGATTTTGGCGGCTGCCGCTGTCAGGCGCTGGCCCTGGCCGGGGATGCAGGCGCAACCGATCCCGTGTGCCGGAAGTCACCGCGGCATCAGACTGTGATTGAGCTTCTTGAAACAGGTGGGAGCAATACTGAAACTGCTTTTTTCTACCGGAGTGCGGCCTGCTAAGTAACGCGAGCCTTGACCTAGGATTTCGGAGCATCCTTGTGATAGCCAAAAACTCTGAGTTGTGTAAAAAAGTGCTGGCAAGCTGGCCGCGTTGAAGCCGAGTTGGACACTCGAACGCATTTCAAGCCGTTCGAAACAGTCCAAACGCAAGGCCGGGAACCGGCCGCGCAAGCACCCGCAGGGCTGCTGGAGCACCTCCCCGGCGTAAGGGGCAGACGAGGTAGCTTCAGCTACCTATAATCTGTCCCTTTGGGGAGCTTTCACGCGCATTTGTGCGCCTGTCTGAGCTGCCCAAAGTGAGCTACCCCCTGAATTTCGGACACTGACGTAAGCTATGATTTGTTGTCTGCTGGTCTTCGACGAAGAGGAGATCAGAGATGTCGAAACGGAAGAACCACTCGCCCGAGTTCAAGGCGAAAGCCGCGCTTGAGGCTTTGAAGGGTGAGCGAACTGTGGCTGAGCTTGCCAGCCAATTCGGCGTCCATCCCACGATGATCCACAGCTGGAAACGCGCTCTGCTGGAAGGCGCGTCCGGCGTGTTTGAACACGGCGGAAAGAAGTCCCCAGAGATCGACGAGGAGCAGGTCAAAGAACTGCACGCGAAGATCGGGAAGCTGGCTGTCGCCAACGATTTTTTGTCACGAAAGCTCAAGCCGTGGACCGGCAAGTGAGGCGCAAGATGGTTGAGCCTGCCAATGCCAACCTGTCGATTGGCAAGCAGTGCAAGCTGCTGTCGATCTCGCGGTCGTCGTTTTACTGCACGCCCAAGGGCGAGACGGCGATGAACCTGATGTTGATGCGCCGGATCGAGGAACAGTTCCTGGAAACGCCGTTCTTTGGTGTCCGCCAGATGACTTGGCACCTCCGAAACGACGGGCACCTTGTGAACGAGAAGCGCATCCGACGCTTGATGCGGCTGATGGGCTTGATGCCGGTCTATCAGAAACCAAACACCAGCAAAGCAGCGAAAGGGCACAAGACCTATCCCTATCTGTTGCGTGGTCTACGCCTGGAGCGTCCCAATCAGGTGTGGTGTGCCGACATCACGTATCTGCCAATGCGCAGGGGCTTTCTGTATCTGGCGGCGATCATGGATTGGCACACCCGAAAGGTGCTGGCCTGGCGCCTTTCGAACACGCTGGAAGCAGACTTCTGCGTCGAGGCACTGAACGAGGCCATCGCCAGGTTTGGCCCGCCGGAAATCATGAATACGGATCAGGGCAGCCAGTTCACATCTTTTGCCTGGACGAGCAGATTGCGCCGATCCGGCGTGCGGATCTCCCCTCTCGCGCATGCACACATGCGCTGCCGGGCAGCGGATGGATGGCAAGGGGCGCTTCCTCGATAACATCTTCGTCGAGCGGCTCTGGCGGTCGTTGAAATACGAATGCGTCTGCCTGCACGCCTGGGAGACCGGATCAGAGGCGAAGGCGGGCGTTGGGAAATGGATCGATTTCTACAACCGGAAACACCCACACTCCGCCCTTGGCGGCAAACCCCCAGCCGTGGTCTATTGGCTGAGAAAAGAAGAAACCCAAACCGATCAGCAGGAGCAGAGAGTAGCTTAACCTACGTCAAAACCTGTCCAAACATTGGGGAGTAGCTCAAAGTAAAAGGCACTGGTTTCATCTGGCCGAAATTGTCGGATGTGGCAATGACCCTGACGAAGGCTCAGTTCGAGGCCCTGTTCGAAGGGATAGATTGGCGCCGGGTCGCTTCTGCGCCGTATCACCGTCCCGCTCTCTTTCAAAAGCAGCATGCCGAGGTTCAATAGAATGCCGTTGATACCCTTCATTGATGTCCGTTTTTTCCCGCCTGAGGAAACCAGGGAAAGACTGGAGAAGCGTTTCACCCGGCATCTGCGGCTGTTGAGGTGCGGGCTCGTAGCCGCTTTCAGATCTGGCAATCACCCGTTGCCCGAAGGTGATGCTGATAAACTGCTGTCGGTAGATATTACGCACATTGACAGGATCCGCGTTCAAAGACGCGCCGGAAGGATCATTGAACGCAGGCACGCTGATCGCCATGGGGCACGAAGCCCGACTGATGCCGCCTTCGTTTGTGAAAGGGTACGTCAAGCGCGGTAAGGGTGACGCACTGGATGCGGAAGCGATCTGCGAAGCGGTTCAGCGTCCAACCATGCGCTTCGTGCCGGTGAAAACGGTCGAGCAGCAGGGTATTCTCGTGGCGCACCGGACCCGCTCACTGCTGGTTCGTCAGCGCACGATGGCTGCAAATGCACTGCGCGCCCATCTGGCCGAATTCGGCCTTGCCGCCAATCCTGGCATCGCCAATCTTGTGAAACTGGCTGACCGGGCATTCGCCGGTAACGACCTTCCGTCTTATGCCCGCCGAGCCTTTGAAATCCTGATCCGGCGACTTGCCGAACTGACCGAAGTGATCAGCATGCTCGACCGGGAACTGCGGGGCTGGCATGCCGAAAACGAAGCCAGCCGCAGGCTCGCGGCCATCCCCGGCGTCGGCGTCGGCGTGATCACCGCAACCGCCATTGCTGCCACTGTAACGGACCCCGGTCAGTTCCGCTCGGGCCGGCAGTTCGCTGCCTGGCTCGGTCTCACACCTCAGCAGCGCTCGACCGGCGGCAAAACCCGGCTCGGCGGCATCCCGAAGCAGGGCGGCCGATATCTACGAAGATTGCTGGTGGTCGGCGCGACTGCCGTGATGCGCCATGCGAAGAGGACACCGTCACCGATGACTGATCGGGTCAACAGCCTGCTGGAGAAAAAGCCATTCCGGCTTGTCTCTGTCGCGTTGGCCAACAAGCTCGCCCGCATCGCCTGGGCGATCCTGACGAGAGGAGACACCTGCCGGCCATAGGGGGTGCCCGCCTGAAAGGCATGCAGCCCAAACCCGAATTGGCAATGGCAGTCGATGATGCGTAACGACCGAGCCAATGGCGAGGAAAACCCGTCTGTTTCAATGCGCTTCGCAAACGCGCCAGCTTGATCAGGGACCTCACCGGCGGATTTCCATCAAGGCCAGCGGAACAGCACACCGCACAAACAGGCCGGACATATGAAAGCAACCGATCAACGCAACACGACAAAATCAGCCCTTGCCACAGGGGGCGGCCACATATGAAACACGTTCAGCGGGAGCTGTGAATCCCTTTTGTCAACACGGCCTAGTTTTGAAGAAGCGTGGCCTAGCTCTAAAGTAGGTGAGTTCTGGACCTGCCGCGCTTTTGAGAGGCGGTCCGGTAGTCCCCCCATTTTTAATGGGGGCCAGCCGTAGAATTCAGGCGGCTGTTTTCAACTTCAGGGCGGGTGTCATGCCGCCGATGCCCATGTTGGGCCTGAATGCCTGGCTGGAAGATCGCTGTCTGGCCTATGTCCGGGCGAGCTCGCATCCAGAGATGCGGGACAAAGTAATCTGGGATGTGTTTGAAGAAGAGCGCGCCAGCTTTGTGCCGTATGAGCATGTGCGAGAGGGGGCTTGCGGGCGTTCCACTCACCTTCACCCACAGCTTTGATGCCGGTGCTGTCGAGGAGAAGATGCAGCGGGCCGGTGCCACTGCGATAGGGCAGGCGCACGTCCAGCGTCCGCTGGCGCCGGCACAGGGTGCGTATATCTGGCACCGCACAATTCAGGCCAGCCAGCCACTAGAGACTTTCCACGAAATCCGCGGTCTGCCGAAGCGGCATCCCTCACAGGACGTTCATTCCTCTCGGGACGTTGCTTTGCAATGCCCTGCCGGGCAGTGGTCAGGCAAGTCTGGATCGCTGCGTCACTGAATTGCCGCTGCCGACCCCGTTTGCCGCTTGGAGACGGCCCCCTGATCATCCCGGGATCGAACCAGATCGAAAGCGATCCGCGTTGCAATATGATACCGGCAAACACTGCGTTTTCTACCACCGCTACCATATCGTATGGTCGACCAAATACCGCTACAAAGTGCTGCGCGGGGCATTGCGCCTGCGGGTGCGCGATATTTGCCGCCAGGTCTGCGCCGAGAACAGGGTCGCCATCTTGCGCGGGGTGCTGTCGAGCGACCATGTGCATATGTTCGTGCCGGTACCGCCGAAACTCGCCATCTCCGGTCTGGTGCGCATGATGAAGGGCCGTTTGTCTTACCGGGTGCAACGGGAATTCCCTGCGATCCGCAGGCGCTACTGGGGCTGCCGGTTCTGGGGCCGCGGGTATTTTTCAACCACCAACGGCGCCATCACCGAAGACATCGCACTTCAGTACCTGGAAAATCACATTGCCGATCCTACCGGCGCCAGCCGGTAGTCGTTCAGTGCGCTCGCCATTGTGCTCGAACCAACGCGCATCAATGGCTCGTTGTACGATGGCCAGTTCGTGATCTTGTACCTTGCCGGGGACCAACTGCTCATGGTTCCCAGCTATCATGCTGGATCCGCAAGATGAATCTCATCACCCGATTTGCGCGGCAAAGCCGATCAAAGCCATTCAATAGGAGAAGCTTGACGCCAATTCAACTTGCCCCCTTCAGTCCGTCGGCACAGCGCTGCTGGACATTGCGTACGATCACATTGATCAACGCGCGGGAGACTTGAAGCTCCTCTGCAATTTCCTTTTGCAGCACGCCGGCCAGCCGGTGGCGCAGGAATACGTCGCGGTTCCGCGGCGTGCTGTCTGCAAGGCTCTGGACAACCGCTTGCAGCGCCTGTTTGCTTTCAAGTCTTGCCCGTCCGCACAATGGAGTCACGCCGGCCGCCGCCAGCTGGCCCTCGTCCTCGAAATCCGTGGGGATCTCACGGCGCGATTTGCGCAGGTAGTCGATGGCCGCATTGCGCACCATCCGCGCCACATAGGGCCGGGGTCTGTCCGGCAGGCTGCCGGGCTTGAAAGACAGGCATTTCAGGGCAGTGTTCTGGATCACGTCTTCGGCGGCGTCTAGCGAGCCTACCAGTTTCAGGGCGGAACACAGATGCAGCCTGCGGTGGCTTACAAGTTCTTCAATCAAGGCTTCACAGACGCGCGGGCGTGGATGATTCGGCATGGCAATCCCATCGGTATGAACCCGGATAAATGTCCGGAAAGGTGATGTTTTTTTGGGAAAACTGCCTTTGGGCGTGCAGGCCCTGGGTTGCGCTCCCGTTATCAACCAGGTGGATTGCAAGGTCAATCTTCGCGTGTGAAATTGGCGGGTAATTGCCGTTAACGGGTGTGCGGCCCGCTGCTGCGGGCCGCCGGAGGCGAGTTATTCCGCGGCGGCGAGTTGTGCGGGCTGCGGCGTCAGGAGTGCTTCGGCAATCTCATCCACGCGCACCGCCAGAACCGACAGCAGGGTATCGCTCAGCCCATGGGTCTCCTCGCAGTAGCCCTGCAGGAAGATGCGGGGGCGGAAGGTCCCGCAGGTCCGCATCCGGTAGTTCCGGTCCGGGCTTTCAAAATGCACGTGCGGCTCGAGCCCGGCCAGCAGGGTTTCTCCCAGGCGGCGGCGGTAGCCCGTTGCCAGGATGACCAGGTCATAAGCGCCGCTGCGGGATTCGCCGCCCTGAGCCGGTTGCAAGGTCAGCAGCGTCTGTTGCCCGCTGGCTGCTGCAGCCGTGACGCAGGTGCTGCGCAGCAGCCTGTAGGCAGAGCCGCCAGCCACTTCCTGTTCGTAGAACAACCCGTAAACCTGGTCGATCAGATCACCGTCCACGACTGCGTAGTTGGTGTTGGAATACTCCGCCATCAACGCCCGGCGCTGGTCTGCAGGCTGCTGGTAGACGTGGGAAGTGAAGCTGGCGTCGAAAATCTCGTTCACGAATGGACTGTCGTCCGAAGGCTTCAGCGCGTGGCTGCGGAAGATGAAGTCCACTTGGGGCCGGGCCGGGTCGTTGGCGAGGTCCATAAAAATCTCGGCACCGCTCTGGCCCGAGCCGATGACCGCTACTTTCAGCGGCTTGTCCGCTGCCGCCAGCCTGGGCTTGACGGCACTGAGGTAGCTGGAGCTGTGGACCACGCCGGGGTGGTCCTGCAGCGCAGCAAAAGTGTCCGGGATGGCGGGTTTGCCGCCGATGGCCAGCACCAGATCGCGGGTCAGGTAGCGGGTCTGCCTGCCGGTCTCGTCCTCGGTGGTGACGGCCAGCACCTCACCGCTGCCGCCGGGGTCCAGGACGGGTTCGGCACCGGTCACCCGCTGGCCATAGCGGCAGGTATCCTCCAACTGCGCGGCGGCCCAGGCGAGGTAGCTGTTGAATTCCTGCCGGCTGGGAAAGAAGCTCTTTCGGTTGACGAAACGCTCAAGCCGGCCCTGGGCATGCAGGTAGCTGAGGAAGGAGTAGGGGCTGGCTGGATTGCGCAGGGTGACCAGATCCTTGATAAAGGAAACCTGCATGTCCGAGCCTTCAAGCAGCATGTCCGGGTGCCAGGCGAAGCGGGGTTTGGCCTCCAGATAGAGGGCGTCCAGCTTTGGCGCCCCGGCCTGCGCACGCTCTTGCAGGGCGATGGCCAGGGCCAGGTTAGAGGGGCCGAAGCCCACGCCGATCATGTCATGGATGTGTTGCGGTTCGCTCATCGGGTTTCTCCGGGTTTCAGTTGGGCAAAGGGGGACAGTTGCAGCGGACGGCCGGGATTTGCGGGGCTGGGGCGGGACCAGAGGCGGGCCTGAAAGAAATGCTCCCGCTCCAGCCGCACCAGCGTTGCGCGCTTGTGGGCAAAGTCGAACTCCTTGACTGCGGCAAAGCCGGATCGGGTCAGGTTGCGCAGCTGCTGGGTGTGGCTGGCCGCGGGTTCGCCGACCAGCGCCTGGGTGCGGGGCTCCGCCAGGAACATGTAGTGCATCAGCGAGGGCAGCCAGGCGGTGATGTAGTCGGCGCCGCGGGCTTCGGGGTCACCCACCAGCACATGCCAGCCGCGGTCCCAGTCCCCGGCAGGGTAATGGGCACCAATGCGGTTTTCACGGGCCCAGTAGAGTTCGAAGTAACAGAAGGGGCGCCCGTCGAGGCAGCCAAGGACCGGCATCATATGCGGATCAACCTGCATCCGGGAGAGGTAGTTCCGGTGGTATTCCAAGGTTCCGGATTCCTCGAAGAAGGCGGCGACGCGTGTGTCGTTCATCCAGGCGTGGAACAGCTCCAGGTCCGCAGCAGGATCCAGCGCGCGCAGCGAGAAGGTCTGCTGCAGCCAGGGGATGCGGCGATGGTAGAGGAGGCCTGACGGCTTAGGCGGCCGCAGGGGGTGGCTGCCATGCGGCCCGGCCACCTGCGCCTGCGGGTAGCTGCGGGGCGGCTGCGCCAGCCATAGGTCCGGAACCTGCCAGAACATCTCTGGAAAGACTGCTAGCCAGCTGCCGTCCAGCAGGCTGGCAGCACCGGTGGAGAGTAGTTCTTGTTCGAGAAAGGCGAAGTCTTCCCGTTTCAGCAGGACCAGCACTTCCTCGGCCGCGTGGCTGGTCAGGGCCTCGCAGGCAGCCAGCAGGGCGGCCAGGCTGAGCGTGCTGGCGGGCGCCGCGAGCTGCAGTTTGCCACCGCCATGGTCCGTGACGGCGATCTCTTGCGCGGTGCCCTGGCTGTAAACCGTGACACCGCCGGGTCCGGGCCGGGCCCAATGGGGCGGGCTGTGATCTGAGGCGTTATCCAATGACACGCAGGGTCCTCCGTTTGCTGGCCGGCGCGGGCGTGCGCCGGCACTGCTTTGAGAACGCTGCAGGGCGGAGGAAATTTACAAAAAATATCAGGTATTCTGTATTTTCCGGATTTGCACGGAGGAGCCTGTTTGGAAACCTGAAAACCCGGCGCCTGAAGACAGGGCCGGGAGACAGTTTCACAGTGAAATCGGGTGTTAACTGAGGGAAAACACCTTCTGAATGGCGCGGTTTACTGCCACAGACAGCACCGACATATGGTTTTCTCCGGCATAGGTTTCATAGTCAGATTTAAACCCCGGAAGCTGGTTCAGAGCGGCGGCCATGTCCTGTGCTGCGGCGATAGTCCGGGTCTTTTCCTTCTCGGCCAGCCGTTCGGAGGCATCTGCGGCCTCCGTCTGGAAAGGGGCGAGGCGCGCGCCCTCCCATTCGCCTGCGGAGAGATGCACATAGGGGCTGTGCGGGCCGGGATCGAAACGGATCAGATGCTGCAACAGGAAGCTGTCTTCCCAGGTGATCGCAGGGCTGGCAGCGATCCAGTGGCTGAAAGTGCCCGGCTGGTTGAACAGCAGCCACAGGGCAAACAGCCCTCCAAAGGAATGCCCGAACAATCCGCGGTGCGCAGGGTTGAGCGGCGCACAGGCCTCTGCCAGCGGCAGAACCTGTTCCAGCAGGAAGCGGGCCATTTCTTCTCCACCGCCGGTGCGCACCGGTTCGCCGCCTTCGTGGAACGGAGGATAGGTCTGCCCTGGCGGCGGACCGAGGTCCCAGCTGCGCCGGAAAGGGTCATAGGCGCCGTCCGTCGGGTAGCCGATTGCGATCAGCACGCCCCAGCCGACATTGGTGCCTGAGGGATAACAGGCTTGTGCCCGCATTGCGTCGATTGCGGTGCCGATCACTGCATTGCCGTCTGTCATGAACAGGGCGGGCCAGCCGTCGGCGGGGGGCTCTTCAGGTGGCACCCAGATGAAGATGCGGCGGATGACGCCGGTCATGCTGTCGGCCACGTCGTGCCAGCGGGCGCCTGTCCAGGTCTCGCCGGTGGCGCAGGCAGGGGGCAGTGGTGTCATTGGCGTGCCTCCGCGATGGCTTGCAGGACATCCGCCACCAGGTCATCGGCGTTTTCCAGGCCGGCAGCAAGGCGCACCGATCCGGCGGGGGTGCCGAAGCGCTGGAACACATTGGCCGGCCCGGAAAGGCTCAGGGCGGCCTGAGCGGGGATCACCAGGCTTTCCGGGCCGCCCCAGCTGACGCCGATTTTCACTACTTTCAGCGCATTGGTGAAACGGGGAATGTCGACGCTGCTGTCCAGATCAAAGGCGAACAGCCCGCCATAGCCCGACAGGCAGGCGTTGCCCGGGTTGGCCTCAAAGGCAGGATGGCGGACGCGGGCGACGGCGGGATGGGCAGAAAGGGCCCGCCCCAGCGCAAGCCCGTTCTGCATGTGGCGGGCCATTCGAAGATGCAGGGTGCGCATGCCTCGCAGCACCAGCCAGGCGTCGAAGGGGGAGAGCTTTCCGCCGAGAAAATGATAAGCCTCGTGGTCGATACGGGCAAGCAGCGCCTTGGGGCCTGCAATCAGGCCTGCCAGCGTGTCGGAATGGCCTGCGAGATATTTGGAGGCGGCGTGAACCATCAGGTCGATGCCGAATTCCGCCGGGCGCTGGTACAGCGGCGTGGCCCAGCTGTTGTCGATCACCGAGATCACCCCCAGCCGGCGCGCCTCAGCACCGATGGCGCGTAAATCCTGGGTGGTGAATCTCCAGGAGGCCGGGCTTTCCAGATAAATCAGCGCGGCGCCTGGCAGGGCATCAAGCACTGCCTGGGTATCGGTGCCGTCTACATACTGGGTGGTCACACCAAACTTCTTCAGCAGGCATTCGAACAGGCGGAAAGCGTCGGAATAGAGGTTCTCGACCGCCACAACACGATCGCCGGATTGCACAAAGGGGATCACCGCGGCAGCAATGGCCGCCATGCCGGAGGCAAAGCCGCGCGCTGCCTCCACGCCCTCCATCCGGGCGATGAGGCTTTCCAGTTCAGCCACCGTGGGGTTGTTGCCGCGGCTGTAGACATAGCGGCTGGACTCGCCTGCAAAGACGGCGGCCAGGTCCTCGTAGCGGTCGAACAGAAAGGAAGAGGTCTGGAACACCGGCACCGAACAGGCGCCATGCGGCATGGGATCATGCGGGGCGATGAGATCGGGTGTGAGCCGGTCGGACGCGGCGGGCAGGGTGGGCGAGTAATCGTTCATGCGGGAAGACCTTTCAGGGTGGCGTGCGGCAGGCGCAGCAGGATCAGAACGGCGGCGAGGCCAGTGAGGAGCGCCGCAAGCGACAGTGCTGGGGCAAGCCCGGCGAAGCCCCAAAAACCGGCGGTAGTGAACAGGAGCGGCAGGAACAGCCAGCCCAGCGGTGCGAGCCCCAGGAGAGCTGCATCGCGGGCGCGGGCGGTGGCTTGCAGGCTGACTTGGGCCGCGTGGCGCAAGGCGGTTGCGGGCAGCGACAGAGCGAACGCTGCCAGCGCGGGTTCGGCAAGGGACTGAACCGCAGGATCAAGGGTGAACAGGGCGCTGATTTGCGGCGCTGCCAGCAGACCCGTCAGCAGAAACAGGCTGGCGGTTGCGGCGGCGATGGCTGCGGTGGTGAGCGCCGCGCGGGCAAAGCGGGCGGTATTGTTTGCGCCGGCGGCATAGGCCAGCACCGCCTGCGCGCCGAGACAGAAACCCTCGACCGGCAGAGTGGCGAGCACCCAGAGCCTGAGGGCGATGCCCATGGCGGCCTGGCCAGCGGTGCCCTCGTGCTCGCCGGCCAGGCGGTAGAGCAGCAGAAAGGCGAGGCTGGCCCCCAGCACTGAGGCAGCCTCAGGCAGGCCGATGCGCAGAACCGGCCAGAGGCGGGCAAGGGCGCTGCCGGAAAGGCGCGGTCGCAGCCGCAATGGGGTGCGGGAAGACGTGAAATACCAGCCATAGAGGGCGAGAGTGGCAATCTGGGCCAGTACGGTAGCCAGCGCTGCACCGCGCACGCCGAGGCCCACGGTGAAGATCAGCAGCGGATCCAGCGCCATATTGAGCGTGAAGCAGAAGATCAGGCTGAAAAGGCTGAAACGGGCATGGCCGCTGCCGATTGCGGTGAAATCGCACAGGATTTGCACCATTCCCAGCCCCGCCGAGAGGGTAAGGATGCTGATGTACTGCAGGGCAGGCTCCCGCACCGCTCCCGTGGCGCCAAGCACATCCAGCAGCGGAAGCCGGGCCAGCCAAAGCGCAGCAGCGGACAGAGCTGCCAGCAGCAGGCAGAGCGCCATGGCGGCGGAGGCGAGGCGGGCGGCCTCCTGCTTGCGGCCGGCGCCCAGGGCACGGCCGGCCGCGGCGGCGGTGCCGATGCCGAGCCCCACGCCAATCGCGGCGGTGAGGCCGGTGAGGGGCAGGGCCAGGCTGACGGCGGCCAGCGCCTCTGGTCCGAGCTGGCCGACAAAGTAGCTGTCCACTCCTTGGTGGGCGGCATTGATCGACAGGCCGCCTGCGGTGGGCAGGCCTGCGCGCAGCAGCGTCCGGAGGAGATCCGGGCTGGCAAGGTTCAAGGCGGTCATGGTCTGGGGCTTCTATCTGATGAGGGTCTGTCCTGACCTTTGACGCAGGCGGGGCGGGGAAATTCACAAGCCAGGTGCAAGTTTTCTGCTGGGAGGGGTGAATTGCGGGCGATGTGCTGCGTCTTTCCGGGGACAAGAGATGAATGGAGACCCGAAGATGACCCAACCTGGACCCGATCAATGGATCTGCGTCAGCAACAGTGAAGGCCGCTGGTCCGTCTGGCCTGCAAACCTGCCGGTTCCTGCGGGGTGGCAGGCCAAAAGCACGCCAGCGGACCGCAGCGCCTGCCTCGCGGAGATTGAGGCGCGCTGGGCCGACCCGCGTCCCGAAGCACTGCAGGAGGCGATGGCATGAGCGGCACGCTGGCGCTTGAAGATGCGGCGATGGAGCTGACACCGGGGGAAAAACAGGTTTGCGCCCATGATCAAGTGGGGCAGCTGGCGCCCTACGGGATGCAGGTGCTGCTGCTCAGGGCGGATGCGCGCTGGCAAATCGCAGAGGTCCGTCAGGCCGCGGAAGCCGTCCTGGAAGCGCATCCGGTTTTTTGTGCCCGCCTTCACCGCCAGGCGGGCGGCGAGATGCGCCGCTCTGAACAGGAGAGGAACCGGATTGGACTGGCGGAACGCCCGGCAGAGGAGTTGGAGGCCGCGCTGGCCGGGATGCGTTTTGATCTGGACGGCGGTGCGGGGGCCTTTGCTTGTGTCGCAACGGATGACAGGGACCATCTGTTCGGCGTGGCTTTGCACCCGGCCTTTGGCGATGCAGGGGTGCTGAACGCTGTGGCTCTGGGCTTTGCCCGGGCGTTGACGGGAGAGGCGGATGTTGCTGTTTCAGCGGTTGGGGCTGCAGCTGAAACGGGCCGGGATCAGTTGCCTGGCTGGCGGGAGATGCTGGAGGATACGGCCTGTGCGGTTGCCCGCTTACCGCACCGGCACGGCGGCAGCGAAGGCGTCGCACGGGGCCGTGCAGAACATGTGCTGCAGCCGGCGCTGGCGGAAACCCTGAACAGTGAAAGCACCGGAGCGGAAGCCCGGTTCGCTGCGGTACTTGGTATTGTGCTGTCGCGCTGCAGCGGGCAGGGGGATCTGCGCTTTGCAACCGGTTCCGTACAGGCGCAGGCTGGGCGGCGCAGTGAAGACATCCTGCCGCTGCGGCTGCGAATTGATCCGGGCAGCAGTGCAGGGGCAGTGCTGGCACAGGTGCAAACGGAATTGGAGCGGGGCAGGGCGCGAGCAGTGCCTTCGGAACTTCTGGTGCAGGACATGCTGCGCCGCGAGGGCGCGGACCGGCATCCTTTGGGAGCCGTCACCCTGCATGTGCGCAGGGATGTGCCGCTGCCGGACGGGCTGGCGTTCTGCGCATTGCCGGAACCTGCGGCGCAGGGGGAGTTGATGCTGCTGGTGCGTCTGAGCGGTGATGGCAGGGTGATCCTGCGGGCCAGTTATGCGCGGGACTTGTTCGAGCCTGCCTTGATCGGGCGTTTTCTGGCGCATCTGGAGCGGGTGCTGAATGCCGGGCTGGCGGACCCGGAGCAAGCGGCAGGGCGGATTGCCTTGCTGAGCCGCGAGGAACTGGACACGCTGTCGGCGCCATATGAGGACAGCGCGGTCAACGATCCCCGCATGGTGCATGAGATCATCGCCGGCCACGCCTGCCAGACGCCGGACAAAACGGCGCTGATCTGCGGTGGCGAGGCCTGGAGCCACGGCACCCTGAACCGCAGGGCCAACCGGCTGGCGCACTGGTTGCGGGCGCTGGGGGTTGGCGCCGAAGTGCCGGTGGCCGTCATGGTCGAACGCGGCAACGAGGCGGTGATGGCGATCCTGGCAGCGCTGAAGGCAGGCGGCGCCTATATCCCAGTGGAGCCGGATCATCCGGAAAGCCGCAATCACCACATTCTGAGCGACGCAGGTGTGCAGGCGGTGATCACCCGCCGCTGCCACCTGGGCAAGCTGCCCGAGGGGCTCAAGGCCCGGATCCTGTGCCTGGACGATGATCCCGGGGCAGGTCAGCCGGAGGTGGACCCGGATGTCCCTATCCACCGGGACCAGATGGCCTATATCATGTATACTTCCGGCTCCACCGGTAAGCCGAAAGGCGTTGCAGTGGAACATGGCCCGCTCAGCGATCATCTGCAGGATACGGCGCGTGTTTATGAGATGAGCAGCGAAAGCCGCGAGCTGCCGTTCCTGCCGTTCTCCTCGGATGGCGGGCATGAGCGCTGGATGAATCCTCTGATGATGGGCGGCTCGGCGGTGATCCCGGACGGGGTGCTGTGGACGCCGGAGCAGAGCTTTGCGGCGATGCGTAAATACGGCTGCAATAATGCCTCTATCCCGACGACCTACCTGCAGCAGCTGGCGGAATGGGCGGAGGAGACCGGCGAAGCGCCGGATATGCGGCTCTATTCCTTTGGCGGCGAGGGGCTGGCGCAAGCGACCTTTGACCTGCTGTCGCGGGAGCTGCGGGCGCCCCTGCTGATCAACGGCTACGGGCCGACCGAAACCATCATGACGCCGATGGTTTGGAAGGTGCGGGCAGGCACCCGTTTCGAAGGCGCTTATGCGCCCTTGGGCCGGGCAGTGGGCAACCGTCGCGCCTATGTGCTGGATGCGCAGCTGATGCCGTGCCCCGTCGGGGTGGTGGGAGAGATCCACCTGGGCGGCGAGGGGGTTGCGCGCGGCTATGTGAACCGGCCTGGCACCACCGCGGACCGGTTCATCCCTGATCCTTTTGCACCGGAATTGGACGGGCGGGATGGTGCGCGGATGTACCGGTCCGGCGATCTAGGGCGCTGGCGCGAGGACGGCACCATCGAGTTCCTCGGCCGGGTGGATCACCAGATAAAGCTCAATGGTTACCGGATCGAGCCGGGCGAGATTGAGGCGGTGCTATTGCAGCAGCCGGGTGTCTCCGAAGCGCTGGTTCTTCTGCGCGAGGATGGCGGCGAAAAGCGGTTGGTCGGCTATGCTGTGGCGCCGCGGGAAGTGCAGGAGGAGCAACTGATGCGGGCGCTGGAGGCGCAGCTGCCCCGGCATATGGTGCCCTCGGCCATTGTTGTGCTGGAGCGGATGCCGACCAACCCCAATGCCAAGGTTGACCGGGCGGCACTGCCGCTGCCGGGGGTGCGGCGGCGGGCCGGCGAAGGTGCCGCACCAGCGGGGGAGGCCGAAGCCGCGGTGCTGGCGGTTTGGCGGGAAGAGATCGGCAATCCGGATATGGGCGTGACCGATGACTTCTTTGACATGGGCGGCAGGTCCCTGACCGCGTTGAAGGTGCTGGCCCGCATGCGCAAAGCCTGGCCGGGCATTGCGCTGACCATTGCGGACTTGTTTGATGCGCCGACGGTCCGGGCCTTGACACGGCGGCTTGTGGCTGGGGATGCCACCGGGCGGCAGGCGATTGCGCTGCGCAGTACAGGCTCAAGGCCGATGCTGTATTGTTTCCCCGGGCTGCTGGTGTCGACCCGTGAATACCTGCGGCTGACGGTATTTCTGGGAGAGGATCAGCCAGTGACCGGCTTCCTGTGTCATTCGCTCAATGAAGAGAAGCATTTGAACGTGTCAGTGCAGGATGTGGTGGCGCCTTATGTCGAACATATCCGCCGGGAAAGCGCCGGGCGGCCCTGCGTATTTCTGGGCTGGAGCTGGGGCGGTCTTCTGGCCTGGGAGGCGGCGCGGCAACTGCAGGGCGAGGTGGATCTGCGGATGATCGGCATGGTGGATGTCTGCGATCTGGGCCGCGATTTTGCCCCTGGCGCGGTGCCGCGCTTTGCTCTGGACGAGCGGGCGAAGCTGGAAGCGGAGCTGCAGGCGTGGCTGGGCAAGACCAGGATGCGGTCACAGTGGGACGCCCTGATCGGGGCGATGGATGCGCTCTGCTATGACCAGTTCCTGCGATTCATCGGCAACGAGGCAGAGCCGCTGCCCTTTGACGGCCCCGAGGTTTCCAGCCGTGAGCATACATTCTGGGTGCTGATCGACAACGCGCTGGTGTTTCGCCAGTACCAGCTGGCACAGCTGGATGTGCCGGTGGCCTCCTTTAGTGCAGGGGACACGCTGAGCCGGGGTCTGAACCTGGTGGACTGGCGGCAGGTATCCCCGCGCGCCGAACCGGCGGAAGTGGTGCCAGGCACCAACCATCTGCACATCATTGGCGACCAACTGTTCCATGGCCGCTTCAAGGCGGCGCTGGAGCGGGCTTTTGCAGGCGTGTAATGGCAGCAGCCGGGGCTGAAAAAGCCCCGGCTGCCGGCCGGACAAAGGCGGCACGGGTTATCCCCGTGCCGCTGTTTTTTGTTTGATCAGAAAGATCTGCCGATAGTGAAGGACACGGTGCGGCCTTCACCGCGGGAGCAGCCGTAGCCGTCGTAGCAAACGCTGTCGTAGCCCTTGTCGAACAGGTTGGAGACCCGCAGGTTTACCTCCATTTCCTGCCATTCATAGCGCAGGGCCAGATCGGCAAGCGTGTAGGAGGGTGTCACCCGTGCGTTGCTTTGGGTGGCGAAGGCATCGTCATTGTAGCGGATGCCGCCGCCGATGCTGAGACCCGGCAGTAGGGCCGCGGCATCATAGTCCAGCCACAGCGACAGCTGATGCGGCGGCGCCATGGCGTTGTCGTTTCCGGTGAGGCCTGCAACCAGAGATTTGGTGATCTCGGTGTCCAGGTAAGTATAGCCGAACACACCTTGCAGATTATCCGTGATCCGGCCCCGGGCCTCCAGCTCAAACCCGCGGGAGCGGATTTCGCCTTCCTGAGTAAAGCTGCTCCAGGTCGGGTCGTTGCGGTCGTAGTCCTTCACGTTGGTCTTGCGCAGGTCAAAGATGGCGGCGCTGAGCATATAGCTGCCGTGCTCCGGCAGATAGCGCAAACCGGCTTCCCACTGTTTGCTTTCGGAGGGGTCCAGAGGCGCGCCGGCGATGGTTTTACCAAAGTTCTGGACGAAGCCTTCGGTATAGCTGACGTAGGGGGTCATGCCGTTGGCCATCTCGTAGGTCAGGCCCAGCATGCCGGTGGTTGCCGCGTTCTTCTGCGACTGGGCGGTGGAATTCAGCAGATCGTCGATTTCATTTTCGAACCAGCCGCGGCGCAGGCCAGCGGTGACAGCCAGGCCGTTGCCGAACTTGTGGTGGTTCTGCAGGTAGATCCCTTTTTCAGTATACTCTTCCCGGTTATGTGCCGACAGCGGCGGGTAGGCGACGTCGAAATCGAACACCGGATTGGCGAAGCTGACGGAATAAGCGCCATAGGCCAGGTGCTGGCGGTATTCGGTTTTGCGGCGCTGGTAGTCGGCGCCGACGATCAGGCTGTTACCGCCGCGTTTCCATTCCAGGTAGTTGTCGAAGCCCAGGTTATAGGCCTCTTCAGTGTTGGCCTGTGCGGTATAGCCCATGTTGCCGGTCGCAAAGTCGGTCGAGGCGAGGTACAGGTGCTGGTAGTCGATCTTGTCGCGGGCGTAGCGGGTCTTCTGATTGAAAGTGAAGCCGTCGCCGAAGCGGTGCGAGAATTCCCAGCCGATGGAGCCGCTGTCGCTCTCATAGGAATTGAAGCCCGACTGCCGCGTATAGAAGTTCTCGGGCAGGCTGCCGAGGGCCACGTCATACTCTACACCCGCTTGCGGCACCCATTGCAGCGGGGTCCGCTCGTCCTGCTGCAGATGCAACAGCACCGTCAGGCTGGTGTCGTCGCTGGGCGCCCAGGTCAGGCTGCCCGCAACCAGATTCCGGTCGTTGTGGGAATTGTCCAGTTCAGTTTCGCCGTCGCGCAGCAGCACCGTCAGCCGCCCAGCCAGCGTGCCCTCGGCATTCAGCACCCGGGACACGTCCACGCCGGCCTCGGCGGCGCCAAAGCTGCCATAGCCGGCATAGGCAGAGCCTTCGTTTTCAAATGTGGGACGTTTGGTGACCAGATTGACCAGGCCGCCTGCGTCGTTGGAGCCATAAAGAACACCCGCCGGGCCGCGCAGCACCTCGACCCGGTCCAGCATGTAGGGGTCGATCTTGAAACTGGCGAAATTGTGCGCCTTGTTCGGCAGCCCGTCGCGGTAAAGCGCACTGGTGCCCATGTCGAAGCCGCGGATCGAGAACTGGTCGAACCGGTCATCAGTGCCCCAGGTGGAGGGGTTGATGCCGGGAGTGAACTTGATTGCGTCCTCGACCTGGGCGGGCTGGCGCCGTTCCAGCTCAGTAGAGGTTACGACGGAAATCGACTGCGGCACCTCGGCCAGCGGCACGCCTGATTTGACGCCGGTCTCGGAGGCGGGCGCGAGGTAGCTGTCGACGGCGCCGGCATATTGCAGCTTGTCACGCACGATGATCGGCGCGAGCTCCAGCACGTCCTCTTCCTGTGCTGTAGCGGGTTGGGCGGCGAACGCAGAGGCGCTAAGCGCGGTGCCGCAAAGCAGCGCTCGCAAAGCGGGCCGACCGGTAGCGGCCGGGGAGGGTAGGGTTGTCATCACTGTAGTCCCAGGTTTTTCGGCCAGGCTGCGCTGCAGCAGGAAACCGGCCCTATTGGTTGGCAAATTGCAAATGTTGCCTGGGACGTTCCTGGGTGGCGGCACCATACATTTAACGGGTGAAGAGTCAACGGTGGCACCGCCGTAACTCTTGATTTGGAGCGGTTTTTCCGGCTCTTCATTTTCCGCCAGGTCCGCAGGCAGAGAGATGGAGCGCCCTGCAGACCAGAGCCTCGCCGCGGCGTTGCGGCGGTAAGACGTTGGGTTACGGCAGGCTCCAATAGGCTGCGATATAGCTTTGGCCAGGCGGCACGCCGGCGGTCCGGGCGGCGGCGCGCAAGGGTTGCGCCTCGGATTTTTCGCCGGCGAACCAGAGGAAGGCGCCGGGGGGCTGCGGGAAGCCCGCCCGGGCACAGCGGCCGAGGCTGTCTCCGGCCCGCCGGTCCAGCCAGCGCAAGGAAATGCCGGGCGGGGCGGTGACCGGATACCCGCAGGCGGCGCCGCCATCCGCAAGCAGCGTGGCGCTGCCGCAAGTACCGGGCGGCAGGGTTTCGAGAATGCGGGCTGCTGCGGGAATGGCGGTCTCATCAGCGTAAAGCAGGATCTCTTCCGTATCCGGAATGCCGCCGCCGCCGGGGCCTGCGATAGCCAGCTTATCACCCGCTGCAGCGTTTTGCGCCCAGGCAGAGGCCCGGCCGCCGGCATGCAGGAACAGGTCGAATTCCAGCAGACCGCTTTGGGTGCAGACGTTGCGGGCGGTATAGACCGGCCGGTGCAGCGTCTTGGCGCCTTTGGGCCAAACTGTCCGGCCACCGGCATCGAGCTTCGGGTACTCCGGATCGGTGCAGCCCGCGGGCGGCAGCAGCAGGCGAAAGTGGATGGCATCATCGCCAAAGCCGGACAGATTCTGCGCCTGCAAGCGGATGCGCAGAAAACTGCGGCCCAGCGGAATGACGGAGAGCAAGGTGGTGAATTGCACATCCGGAGGCCGTGTGCTTGCTACGCCATTATCCGGCCAACGGAGTGAAGCCGCCGCGCCAGGCTGCAGGTGTTCGAGGTGTTCAGCAAAGCCCTCTTTCAGCATGTGGAGCCGGTCCGGCAGCGCAGCTGATACCCGGATCGCGGTGCCTGTCCCCTCCGCGGTAAATCGGTAGCGGCCAAAAGCGGGGACTTCGATCGTGAGGCTGGCTTCAGTATCTTGGGTGACCGGCAATTCATGCTCTTGCGCCATGGCGCGCAGTGCCGGCCGGGCGGCGGCAAAGGGCAGGGCAGGCAGATTGGCCTCGGCCCGCAGGGGGAAGCTGGGAAGGCTGTTCATCGGTGCGGGCCTCATTCCGGGATCACGTGGGGGGTGCCATGCAGCGGATCGGGGATGATCCGGCAGGGGAGACCGAACACCTCCTGCATGACGGTCTCGGTGACCACTTTGACCGGAGTGCCCTGGCAATGAACACGGCCGGATTTGAGAGTGATCATATGGGTGGCAAAGCGCGCCGCGAGGTTGATGTCGTGCAGCACCATCGCGATGGTGCGCCCGGTCTCGCGGTTGAGTGCCTGCACCAGTTTCAAAAGCTCGATCTGATGCGGCAGATCAAGGTAGGTGGTGGGTTCGTCCAGCAGCAGAATACCGGTGTCTTGGGCTAGCGCCATGGCAATCCAGGCGCGCTGGCGCTGGCCGCCGGAAAGCGACTCAAGCGGCGATGTGGCAAGGGGGGTCATGCCGGTGCGCTCCAGCGCCTGATCAATGGCGGCGGCATCCTGGCGGGACCATTGCCGCAATGGCGACTGATGCGGAGTGCGGCCGCGGGCGGCAAGGTCGCGGACGGTCAGCCCTTCGGGGGCTGCGGGGGATTGCGGCAGGATCGCCAGCCTTTGCGCGACAGAGCGGCTGGGCTGACGGTGGATTGCCTTGCCGTCCAGCACGACCTGGCCCGCGGCGGCAGGCTGCAGCCGTGCCAGGGCACGCAGCAGGGTGGATTTGCCGCAGGCGTTGGGGCCGGCGATGACCGTAATGCTGCCATCGGGGATTTCTGCGTTCAGGTCAGTGAGCACTTGTGTCCCGGCATAGGCAGCCGACAGGTTCTCTGCACGCAGGCGGGCGTTTGGGGCGTTGGAGGCTTTGAGCATCAGAACGGTCCTTTGCGGAAGTGGCGCAGCAGCATCCAGATCAGCAGCGGTGCGCCGGCAAGGGCGGTAAAAACGCCGGCGGGCAGCTGGATCCCGGGCAGAGCACGGGAAGCGGTGTCGGCAAGCAGGGTGATCAGCGCGCCTGCAAGAGCCGCGCCTGGCAGGGCAGGGTGCCCGCCGGGTCTAAGCGCGCGGGCGAGGGGGCCCGCGGCAAAGGCCACAAAGGGCAGCGGCCCGGTGGTGCTGACCGCCAGTGCCGCCAGCAGGGTGCCGGTCACGGTGAGCGCCAGCCGCAGCGCAGGCAGGTTCAGGCCCAGCCCGGCGGCGGTCTCCTCACCCAGGGGCAGCCGGGCGAGCGGGAACTGCAGCCAGAGCGCCAGGGGCGCCAGCAGGGCCAGCCCGGCCCAGACCTGGACCGCGTCGTCCCAGTTGCGTGCGTTCAGCGAGCCGGTGAGCCAATGCGCCATGCTGACGGCGCTTTGGATATCAAGGCGGCTGAGCAGCAGGTCGGCGGTGGCACTGAGCGCGAGACCGGCACCGATGCCGGTGAGGATCAGCCGGGCGGGGGACAACCCGCCCTTCCACGCCAGCAGGGTGACGGCGGCGGCGGTCAGCAGCGCCCCGGCAATTGCACCGGGCAGCACCAGGCCGCCAGTGAGGATCAGCGCCGTCAGGGCACCGCAGCTGGCGCCGGCGTTGAAGCCGATCACATCGGGCGAGGCGAGCGGGTTGCGCAGCATCGCTTGGAAGATAGCCCCGGAGAGGCCAAATGCGGCTCCGGCGCCGAGAGCTGACAAGATGCGCGGCAGACGGAGATCAAGCAGAACCAGTTGTTCCATGGCGCTGCCCTGACCTGCAAGCACCTGTAAGCTGCGGGTGAGGCCAAGAGGGTAGCTGCCAAGCTGTGCTGCAAATGCGGCCAGCGCCAGCAGCATGGCCAGCAGCAGAGCACCTGCCAGAAGGGCCTGGCGCGGGATCTGCAGCGAGAGGGAGGCGATACGAAAGGTCCAGTTCACAGGCTTCGGGCTCCGTTCCGGCGTACCATCCAGATCAAT
Source organism: Leisingera sp. NJS204 (assembly GCF_004123675.1). Classification (NCBI taxonomy): domain Bacteria; kingdom Pseudomonadati; phylum Pseudomonadota; class Alphaproteobacteria; order Rhodobacterales; family Roseobacteraceae; genus Leisingera; species Leisingera sp. NJS204. Next base: position 556,882 of record NZ_CP035417.1, read on the forward strand.
GCGGGCCCGCCCAGCAGCGCGGTCATCACCCCGGCCTGCAGGCTGCCGCCAAAGAACGGCAGACGACCGGCCAGATCGGCTCCAAGCAGAAGAATGGCACCAAAGGGGGCAGACAGGGCAAGGCCCCAGCGCAGGCCTGGCCCAGCGGCCCAGCGGGCCAGATGCGGCACGATAAGACCCGCAAAAGCAATCGGGCCTGCAAGGGCGACGGCACTGCCGCTTAGCAACACGATTGCGGCGCCGGCCAGCAGCCGCGCCGCGCCGGTGCGCACGCCCAGGCCACGGGCGCTGTCTTCGCCCAGCAGCAAGGCGTCGAGGCCTGACGCCGCCGCCAACGCCGCCAGCGTGCCCAAAACGAAAAAGGGAGCGAGCGCTGCGATTGTCTGTGTTTGGATCCCGTCAAATCCGCCGAGTACCCAGAAACGGTAAACATCCAGCGCCTGCTGGCTGGCCAGCAGCAGCGCCCGGGTAAGAGCAAGGAACAGAGAGCTGATGGCGGCGCCGGCCAGCAGAAGCCTCAGCGGGCTGGCCAGAGAACCGCCGCTGAGCACGGCCACCAACAGGGCGGCCGCCAGCGCGCCGCCAAGGGCGGCCCAAACAAAAACCGCAGGATCGGTGATGCCCAGCAGCAGGATGCATCCGGTCACCGCCAGCGCGGCGCCGCCGTTGATGCCGAGAAGGCCCGGGTCGGCCAGAGGGTTGCGGGTCAGTCCCTGGATCAGCGCTCCGGAAATTCCCAACGCGGCTCCTGTCAGGACAGCGCCGAACAGCCGCGGCAGCCGCATCTGCCGGATGACGATCTGTTCGGCGCTGGCCGGGTCATAAGCGATCATAGCCTGCCAGACCTCGGCCCAGCTGACAGGGCGCAGGCCCAGCCGCAGCGATACTGCGGCTAGCAGTACCAATGCCACAAGCGTTCCAGTCAGCCAAAGCGCACGGCTGGAGAGGGCGGCGCGGCGGCGCGGAGCTGCCAGGGCAAGTGCGGTGTCAGGCATATCAAGATCCCCCAGGCAGAAGCCCGGCCTCGGCCATTCCGGGAACCGGTGTCGCCGGGGTCCCGTCCGCTGCTGCCTCCAGCAGAGGTACCAGGCGGTCGAGCGCGTAATCCAGGCTGAGCGGACTGGAGTGGGAGAGGGCAGCGGCCAGTAGCGGATCGGCGTGGATTTCCCTGCCCTCCCTGTAGGCGCGCAGGGTCGGGCGCAGCGGCATCCGGGCAATCTCCGATGCAGAACCGCCGTAGTCGAGCCAGATCAGCACATCCGCGTCGATAGGTGCGGGGGCTTCGGCCGGGATCAGCGCGTGAAAACTGTTGACGCCTGCGGCAGTGTTGATTTCAGCGGGCACTTGAAAGCCGAGATCTTCCAGGAAGCGGCCGCGGATATCGCGGCTGGTGAATGCTCCGGTCTGCCCGGCCCAGACCATGGCAGCGCTGGCGCCTTGCCAATCGGGATGGCTTGCACGCAGTTCCTCGAAACGCTTGCCGATGCGTGCGATTACCGCCTCCGCCCGGTCCGTTGTGCCAGTGGCAGCGCCGAGCCGCCGCAGCATCAGTTGCCAGGGGGTACCGTAATCACCAAACCCGGCCGGTGGTGCAAGGGTGGGGGCAATGCGGGACAAAAGGGCATATTCCCGTTCTGTGATGCCAGACCACTGGGCGGCGATCAGATCGGGTTCAAGCGCGGCAACCGCCTCGATATCTATGCCGCCCCTTAAGACCGCCGGGCGGCTCTCACCCATTACCTCCAGGGCCCAGGGCCAGACGCCGGAAGGATCGTTGCCATACCAATTCCGCAAGGCGGCCGGGGTTTCACCAAGCGCCAGCAGGAAGTCATGGCCGATAAAGCTGATTGAAACGATGCGGCGGGGTTTTGCCGGGACGGTTGCGTCTCCGAAACGGGTTTCAAGCCTCACCGGGAAGCTTTGTGCCGCAGCAGCAACAGCAAACAAGGAAACCATAAGGCAGGCAAAGGCAAGACGCATAGCCGATTTTAAGTCCAAAGGCGGGCACCGCCCGTTGTTAAAGTTTCGTTCAGCTGTCTTCAGCAGTAGAAATTTTAACGTTTGACTGGACTCTGCACCTTCGTTCAGGTGGCTGTAATCTTGCTAATACGCTTTTGATGTATGGTGTTGACCCGATATACACTCTCAATTCCCCGGTCAAGGAGCTTGCGGCACCAACTCTTGCCAGGGGCACGAAGCGAATGCCGTTCTGCTTGTTCAGGCAAGACCGGTTGATGCTGTGATTCCGGCCGCTACTGAACAGAGGTGGTCGCGCTTTTTTGACCTGTTTGCAGCCCGTTTAAGGTGGATCAGGGTTTCACATCAGGCTGCCATTCTCATGGGTTCTGTTTTGCTTTCACAGGCCTCATCCGGGGTCAATATGCCATGGGCTGATGTCGTTGAAAAACTCCTACTTGATCGGCGATTAAGTGGCTGATTCAATATCCGCATTGAACGGGAGGGTTGGCGATGACGGGACCGATGCAGGCGGCGCAGGCCGAACTCTTTTACGAGTTCTCTCTGGAGGAGCATGTCCCGTAAGGTCATCTGCTGCGATCGATTGACCGGCATCTCGATCTGAGCGGCATCCGGGGTCATCTGGCGGGTTTCTACAGCCGCACGGGCCGACCATCGGCCGATCCTGAACCAATGATCCGCATGCTTGTGGTTGGCTACTGCTTTGGCATCCGATCCGAACGGCGGCTTTGCGAAGAGGTGCATCTGAACCTGGCCTGTCGCTGGTTTTGCCGCCTTGATCTGACTGACCGCATCCCGGATCACTCGGCATTCTGCAAGAACCGGCACGGCCGCTTCCGCGACAGTGATCTGCTGCGTCATGTTTTTGAGACGACTGTTGAAAGATGCGTGTCGGAAGGGCTTGTCGGTGGCCAGGGGGTCGCCGTGGATGCCAGCCTGATTGTTGCGGATGTTCAGAAGCAGAACTCCAGCAATCCCGAAGAATGGGTGGCCAGGGAGATCGATCCCAATGATATATCACGGGCGGTGCGCGAGTATCTCGACACTCTCGATGACGCAGCATTCGGTGCGGCCGGTGAGACAACACCCAAGTTCACGGCACATGCCGATCCCGCCAGCCAATGGACCGCGGCTCGCAAAGGACCTGCATTCTTTGCCTATTCAGACAATTACCTGATCGACACGGATCATGGGATCATTCTTGACGTGGATGCCAGCCGCTCGATCCGGCAGGCAGAGGCGGGTGCCATGCGCAAGATGACCGGCCGGACGGAAGAGCGCTTTGGCCTGAAGCCTGATCGGGCCGCAGCGGACACCGCCTATCCGCAACAAGCGCCATTACCGCGAAAGCGGTTTCGTCCATGTACCGAAAGCCGACATGGATGGCGGTTAGTCCGGCCCAAAGGCTGCCCTTGGACGATTTGATCTGTAGTGGTTCCGATGTGATCTGACAGTTGGCCGTTTTTCCGGCGGCGTCTGTCAGGTCAAGTTTGGTTCAGGAACTTTTCCTTCCAGATTTCTTTGCCCTCGATCATGGTCTGAAACGGCGTTCTGCCGCAACACATTTTGCCCTGATGAGTGCGCTCGTGGTTGTAGTGGTGCAGCCATTCGTCCAGATCGGCCTGCAAGGCTTCGATGCTGTCGTAGAGCTTCTTGCGGAACGCGACCTGATAAAACTCCTGCAACACCGTCTTGTGAAACCGTTCGCAGATGCCATTGGTCTGCGGTGATTTCACCTTGGTTTTGGTGTGGTCGATATCGTTGATCGCCAGGAAGAGCTGGAAATCGTGTTTGTCGACGCGCCCGCAGTATTCCGTCCCGCGACTGTCATGATCCGCAGCACCGGCAGGTCGTGCTCGTCATGGAATGGCAGCACTCGGTCATTGAGCAGGTCGGCTGCGGTGATCGGTGTTTTGGTGGTGTAGAGCTTGGCATGCGCCACCTTGCAATAGGTGTCCACGTAAGTCTGCTGATAGACCCGCCCGACGCCCTTGAGGGTGCCGACATAAAACGTGTCCTGTGATCCCAGATAGCCGGGATGGGCTGTTTCCACCTCGCCGCAGGCTTCATCGTCGAGCTTCTTCTTCTCCAGCGCCTGCACCTGGGCCTCGGTCAGGATCATGCCGTCCTCGGCCACCTTGGCTTCCAACGCCCTCAGCCGGGCCTTGAAGTTCGCCAGATCGTGCCGCAGCCAGATCGACCGGACACCCGAGGGTGAGACGAAGACACCCAGCTTACGCAACTCGTTCGAAGTGCGGGCCTGACCGTAGGCCGGGAAATCAGTGGCGGATTTGATGACGGCCTGCTCGGTCGCGTCGTCCACCCGGTTTGCCAGATTGGGCTTGCGCCGGGTGCGCTCAAACAGCGCTTCCACGCCGCCTTCTTCAACGGCTGACTTGTAGCGATAGAAAGTATCCCGGCTATAGCCCATCACCTGACAGGCTTTCGAGACATTCCCCAGTTCCTCGGCCAGATTCAGCAGGCCGGTTTTGTGTTTGATGATCTTGTCGGTAGTATTCAACATCGTGGTTTCCTCGTTTCGATGGTTTGGTTGGCACCACCATCAAAACGGACAACCATCTCCCTTCAAGGGAACCACCGCCCCCAATCCAATTTGAAAAAATGGGGGCGGTGTCAGATCACATCGAGACTAATTCATTTGATCCAAAGTCGCGGTGCTACCCGCCGAAGCGGCTCTCTGTTTGCGGGATCGTCAAGTGCGGGTTCTATTGCCGTTCGGGGTCCTGGTTCTCTACGAAGTCGGTGTTTCCGCTTCCTGATGGCGTCCGGGAGCTGACCAGCCAGAATGTCATTCGCGAAGTGAGCGTCACGCTCCTTCAGCCGCTTTTGACTGGCTTGATCCGCCGCCGTCCCGAAGGACGCTGAACCCGCCCTGTCTCTGGTGGGCGGGATCTCAGTTGGTTGTCAGGTGATGAGCTCCTTTTCCGGTTCGAAATCTGTCCCGTCGCGCCAAATGCACATCATGACGACGGCGAGTTTTCGGGATGCCGCCAGCGCAGCTTTCTTGAAGCCCTTTCGGTCTTGCAGCTTCTTGGCCCACACGCGCAGTTTTGACGGCTTTCTGACCTGGGTGATCAAGCTGGTTGCAGCGGAGTAGAGCAATCTGCGCAGATCACGGTCTCCGCATTTCGATATCCGTCCGGGCCAGTCCATGTCTCCGGATTGATGCCGCCGCGGCGTGAGGCCGAGGAAAGCACCGACGTCTCGGGATCTCTGGAAACGGCCTGCGTTGTCGAGGGTTGCGAAAAAAGACAGCGCCACGACAGGCCCAACGCCCGGGACGGTCATGAGGCGGCGGGCAAGGCCGCTTGGCGCGCTATGAGCCTGAGATCTTCATCCATCGCTTCCGCAGCCGCGCACAGGGCCCTGTGGATCGGGATGAACATGCCGGCCATCACGCCGAGTGCCGGGTTGGTCTGACCGGCCTCAGCGAACTGATCACGGAAGCCCTGCCGCAGGTTTGCCCGGCCAACTGAACCCATACAGATCCCGAAAACCTTCAGCACACCGCGAACATGCGCTTCAAGGTCCTTGCGCATCCTGATCAGGCGCTCCCGTGCGCCAATGAGCACGCGAACCCGCTCCGACGCCTCGCTTCTGATGTGAACCCGGCTGAACCAGCCGGTGCGGGCCAGATGCGCCAGCCCTTCGGCATCACCGGTATCGGACTTGTTGATCCGCCCAGACAGCGCCTTGTGCGTCAGGCGTGCATCAATGCAGATGATCGGAAGGCCGCGTTTCTCCAGTTCGCGGGTAAGCCAGATGGCCAGAATGCCGCTCTCATGCGCAATCCGCTCGGGCTCAGCGGTGTGCTCCGAAATGAATGATGCGATTGCGTCCGGATCCGAACTGGTTTCGCCGCGCGCAAGCACCTTACCCTCTCCATCAACAACACAGATCGACACGGATTTGACGGACACGTCCAGACCAACATAATGCAACATGGTCGTTCTCCTTCACGGCTGGTTTCGCTGAGGCCCATCTTACCGGACCTCGTTCGCCCAGGGAGAGCGGCCGCCGCAAACACACCATGTCGATCGCTACGAATGCAAATACAGGGATTGTCGGTTTGCGCACCTCTCAAAGATCGGAGGACAAAAAACGGAAATACAGAGCCTCAACAGGGTTGCCGACGTGATTTCCAGCAACTTTTTGAAACATACCAACTCCGGTTCGATATATGTGCAGGGACTTTCTCAGAACCAAGAAACTTGCGGAAGCCGCCAAGGGTACATATCGCCAGGTGGCATCTAAGGGTGATCGGGCGAAACGGAGCGTGCGCAACAAGGCTCCCTACCGAGTGCACGCGCATTCGATCAACTCGTGCGATCCTCTTCCCTTCAGTTCGACCATACCTTTTGACTTGCCGTCGAACGCATCGTGCAAGTTTCGCCATACGGCCTCGCTCACAAGCACCGTTCCAGGATCGGCATGACCGACGATGCGGGCGGCGATATTCACGGTATCTCCCCAGATATCAAAGGCGTAATTCTTTTGGCCGATGACTCCACCAACGAGCGGTCCTATGTGAATGCCGACCCGGATTTCCCAGCCAGAGGAATGTTCCGCCACGGCATCAATCATGTCCAGGCCCGTCTGAACACTGGCCTTCGCAGGACTTTCGACATGGTTCAACAGCCCGGCGGTTGCCATGAAGGCATCCCCAATCGTTTTGATCTTTTCCAACCCGTTCCGGGTCGCGATGTCCTCGAAGGCGCGGACCAGATCCTGAAGATGGGATACAACATTTTCTGCCGAATTGTCGTTGCAATAACTCGTGAAACTCACAACGTCGCAGAACAAAACCGCCACATCTTCAAAATGACGCGGTCTTACAGAATTGGTGGATTTCAGTTCGTGAACCGCGGCGGCTGGCAGGGTCGCATGGAGCAGGTCGTCGGCGCGTTTTTTTTCAACCTCGATTTGTTTCATGTAGCCCGCCTCCTTATCTCTCAGGCGCTTCTTTTCGAGGCTGGCGCGAATACGCGCACGCAGGATCGCAGCGTTGAACGGTTTCGGGAGATAGTCTTCGGCACCGGCTTCGATACAGCGCACAACGCTTTCAATTTGATCGACGGCGGAAATCATAATGACCGGTATTGAGCGCAGGCGCATGTCGGATTTCATCCGCTCCAGCGTTTCATACCCGTTGAGAACCGGCATCATGATGTCAAGCAACACGAGGTCGTATGGCTTCTTTCCGAGCAGATCAAGCGCCTCCTGGCCATTCTCGGCCACATCGACATTCTCATAGCTCTCGCGCTTCAAGCGCCGCAGGAGCGTATAGCGGTTGTCTTCGTTATCATCGACAATGAGAAGAGCTGGTCCATCCGAGGTCAAGATGCTTGCCTCGCCTGGAGCAGCGCGTCGATCTTGCCGAGCAGGCGTGGCATGTCGACGGGCTTGGTGTCGAAATCGTCGCATCCGGCATCATGTGCTTTTGCGCGATCCTCGGCCATGGCATGCGCTGTCAGCGCGATGATCGGGATGTCCGACGTGGCAGCGTTCGATTTGATTCGGCGGATCGCTTCCCAGCCATCAAGAACAGGCAAACCCAAATCCATGATGATCAACCGAGGCATTTCCGATTGTGACATGTCCACACCTTGTTTGCCATCGGGCGCCACGACAACTTCGTATCCTTTCCGGGCTAACCGCTTTGTGAGCATGTAGACATTGTCTTCGTTGTCCTCGACGTAAAGGATTTTCACCATTCCCACTTCAACTCCTTTTCTTCGGTCAATGACCTTCGCCTGAACCTGGTTGCCGACCATGCTCTGCGAGGACTTCGATCCGGCCGCAAAGTGCCTTCATATCGACCGGCTTTGAAAAGAAATCCGAGCATCCGGTCTCTATCGCGCGCCTGCGATCCTCGGGCATGGCATAGGACGACACCGCGATCACCGGAATATCGCGGGTGGCGGCGGCTGCCTTCAGCCGACGGGTGGCTTCCCAACCATCAATAATGGGAAGATCGAGGTCCATCAGAATAATGGACGGATCGGTCGTGCCCGCCATTTCCAGACCGACCGCGCCGTCGCGGGCAATCAGGACCTCAAAACCATGTTTGCCCAACCGACGTGTGAACAGGAAAATGTTGTCTTCATTGTCTTCAATGTAAAGCACTCGGATCATCCCACGGCCTCCTGCGTGGGTTGCGGTGTGTTCTCTACAATGATCTCACGGATCGTGGCCAAGAGCTCGCTCCGACCAATATCTGTTTTTTGCACGATCTGCGTGACGCCGCCATTTAGCCGCTGGTGATCTTCCGGCGTCAAGTTTGCCGCGGTTAGCACGACGATCGTTATCCTGCCATATTCAGGGCGTTGACGAAGCGCTTCAAGGAACTGAAAACCGTCCATTTCCGGCATCAGCAGGTCAAGCATAATGAGATCGGGCTGACATCCATTCAGGCGCTCGATCCCGATATTGCCGTTCTCCGCCTCAGTGACGTCCCAACCGTTCTTGGAGAAGATTCCGCGTAAAACGTCGCGTACATCGGGATCATCCTCGACTACCAGCACCTCTGGTGTCCGGTCCTGCGGATGGTATTTTGACAGCAAGGCTTTCATCTTTTCGCGGTCGATCGGCTTTGTCATGTATTCAGACGCGCCCAGAGCAAAACCGCGATCGGGCTCTTCGGTCATGGTTGCCATGATGACGGGAATTGCGGCGGTCTCCTTGTCTGACTTGATCTCCTTGAGAAACTCCCAGCCATCCAACTCCGGCATCACGACATCGAGTGTGATTGCAGAGGGCATCAGTCTGCGCGCGAGTTCGAGTCCGTCCCGGCCATCGACGGCGGTCACGACATCGTAGCCTTCTTTAGCCAGCATGACGCGCATCAGCTCACGGGACGCCTTGTCGTCATCGACCACCAGGATCCGTGGGTTGTCACGCCGAGCTGAATTGATCGGCAGCGCCGGCGGGCGCTTGGACATGGGTGATGCGTCGTCGTCGCCCGAACTGACACCTGCCACGCGTGGCAGGTGAAAGGTAAATGTTGCACCCTCGCCAAGCGCGCTTTGCACTTCGATGTCACCCCCCATCATCCGCGCCAGACGCCGACTGATTGCCAGGCCCAGTCCGGTGCCGCCGAAGCGGCGGGTAGTCGAGCTGTCGGCCTGGCTGAAATCTTCAAACAACCGGTTAATCTGTTCTGCACTCAACCCGATGCCAGTATCTGTAACCGAAATCGAAACCGTCGAACCGCGATCATCCTCCACCGCCCGCGCCACCAGAGCGATCCTTCCGTTTTCGGTAAACTTGCTGGCATTGCTCAGAAGATTAAGGATGATCTGGCGCATTCGCGTCTGATCGGCAGCGATCGTCCCGAGATCATCCGGGCAATCAACGGTCAACTCATTCCCGTTCTTCTCGGCCATCGGACGCACAGTTGTCGTTGCGTCTTGGATCAGGCTCAGCAAGTCGAAGCTTTCGATATACATCTCAAACTTGCCGGCTTCAATTTTCGATAAATCGAGAATTTCATTTATCAGGTTCAGCAGGTGCTTTCCTGCGCGCGAAATGCGTTCCAGAGGCTCAATAAAGTCCTCCTGTCCGAATTCCTCGGCATCTTCCATCAGCATCTCGGTAATGCCAATCACCGCATTGAGCGGCGTCCTCAGTTCGTGGCTCATATTGGCGAGGAACTGGCTTTTCGCACGGTTCGCCTCCTCGGCTTCCTGCTCCCGTTCCTTGAGTTCAGTTATGTCGGTGTAAACGGCAACGGTGCTGTCGTCGTCGGTTTTTCGCTCGCTGACGCGGATCCAGCGGCCGTCCGCACGTTCTTGAAGATGTGTCTCTCCCGGGTTCTTGTGCTGCGCGTTTCGCTCCGCGATCCAGTCCTCCGGTGCATCGAGCGCATCCTTGATAAGACCTTTTTCAGCGGCACTTCGGATGATCTCATCGAACGAGGCACCAGCGACAACGATGTCTTCGATTCCGTGATAGAGGAGTTCACGATATCGACGGTTGCAAATGATCAGGCGATCATCGGGGCCGTACAATGAAAACCCGTCGGAGATGCTTTCAATGGCATGAGACAGCTGCATTTGGGCTCGTTTTGCAGCAAGGGTCGCTTCGGCCAGTTCACGGGTCCGTTCCTCGACACGCTGTTCCAATTCGTCGCGCGCCCTGCGTAGCGCCGCCTCATCCGCCTGCTGGCGTTTCTGCATTTCGTTGAATGCCGCGACAACCGTGCCAATCTCGTCACGGCTGAGCCAGTCCACCGGAACGCGCTCACCTTTGACGCGGGCACTGTTGATCGAATTCAAGAGCCGTTCGAGTGGGATACCGATTGTGCGGCGATTTGCGATCAACGTGCTAAAAATGATGGCCCCGAGAAGAAGAGCGCCCAGGATTCCGGCCGTCGTCAGTCGCTGCCGTGCAGCGGCGCGTATCTGGGCGTCAGTCAGCGCGATGGCCAGGCGCCCGATGACCTCGCTGCTATCGTCATACACATAGACGATTTCTTTTTCCGCAAAGAACTGTTCCTGCTCGAGATCTTCGACCTTTCCAATCCACGCAACCAGTATGTCCTGATCGTCATAGACCGCCGCGCCCGAGATATCCGGATCAATGGCAAGGGCTTTGAGGATTAGCTTGATCTGCTCGTCGGCAACGTTCCACATCGATTCCGCAACCACGGCACTTTGGATTGCGACCAGTTTTTCGAGCTTGTTATTGAGCCGGTCTTCGGCTTCGCGCTGCGCATTGAATTCAAAAAGCCCAAAAACAATTACGGTCGATGCAAGAACCAGCGGCGTCACAACGGCAAGAAATTTTGCCCGGATCGACCTGAACGAAAATATTCCTGGCTTTTGCTTCATCAAATACACTCTGTACGCAGCACGCTATGTTTGCTTTTGTCCGTCAACACGCGCCCTCAAGAACCATCTCGACATAACGAGGATTCACATGCCGCGCGAAATCGTCTACGACACTGCGAATTTTACCCTGCTCGCGCAGGAACTCTGCAGTGAAACTCAGCGCCTGGGCGACACCTCCCTCGCCGCCGCCGCCAAGCCAGCGCGGCGATGCTTGTTCTCTGAGCGTTGGAAAATCGTAAAGGCCCAGAACCACCGGCACGTTTTCGGGATCACCACCGGCCAGGCTGACGATCGCGGCGACCTGATCCGATCCCGACGTCCAGGCCGAAGGATTGGCGAGATAATCTGCATCCGCAGCCGCAACGGTCTTGATCAATTTGCACATGAAATCCGGGTTCTGGGCGGCGAATGTCCTGTCGACAACCATCGCATCGAACGTGGCCTTCCCCCAGCTTGACAGAACACCAGAGGTGATCAGCACTTTCCCGGACTTCTTGATTTCGCTTAATGCCGGATCCCAGACAAAGGCAGCGTCGATCTCACCACGTTGCCACGCCTCCGCGATCTCCTGAGGTTGCATGTTTCGTATATCGACATCCTTCTGCTCAATCCCAAACTGCTCGAGCGCAAAAAGAAGGTGGAAATGTGTGGTTGAAGCGAAAGGCACGCCGATGGTCCTGCCCGCCAGATCCCGAGGCGCGATTACGCCGGCTCCGTCCCGAACAACCAGTGCTTCCGCCGCCGCTATATCTTCCAGAATCCAGACGACCTCAATGTCCAGGCCCCGGCTGATACCGGCGGCAATCGGGCTTGACCCGGATTGCGCGATCTGAACATTGCCCAAAATCATCGAGTTGATGACCTTTGCGCCGGACTCGAACTTTCGCCATGCCACGGGCTGGCCAACGGCTTGCTCGATTTCACCGCTCACGATCGCCGTCTTCCAAGGATTATACATCAGCTGGTAGCCGATCGTGACATCGTCCTGCGCACTTGCCCCGCGCGCACCCAACTGCGCGACGCAAAACAGGGCCAACATCACCCGCCGAACCGCTTTCATCTCACGCCTGCAAAGTCACTGACCCGGCGCCGAACAGCCGCCTTCATTGCGAAAACGCAGTCGCGAAGTAATTCTCCGCGATATCGTCCGCATTCACCTGAGCGAGTCCCGCATTGAATTTTTCGAGCATCGCACGACCATCCCCGTCATCGCGGAAACACAGATATAGCGTCTTGTCTTCCAGTGGGGTGGCGTTGAATTGCAGGTCATCTCGGTTTGATTTCAGGCTTGGTTCCGTCGCTTTGAGGTATTCAAGCACGAATTTGTCTATGACAGCGGCGTCAATGCGCTTGCGCACCAGTTTCTTCAGATTCGTAAGATCGTCGTTTGACGGAACCGCCAGGATCCAACCGGTTCCGACTTTTTGATCGAATTCGTCGGTATTCGCGTAGCCGAGGACCGTTCCGATCTTCAGCTGCTGTTCACCGATGGAATCGAGGCTGTCCCACGAAATTGGCGCAGCCGCATTTTCAGCAAATCCCAAAGGGCCATTGCCGATCGGATCGGATGCGATGAAACCTTCCTGGTGGCGGCAATGATATCCAGGGAAGTATGCAATGACTCCGTCCTTGCCATCTTTTGCCATATCGATCGCACGTTTCCATGGGCGATAGGCAACATCTGTTATGAACCCTGCCTTCTCAAAGGCCACGCGAACCACTTCTGTCGTCGCTCCGCCACTGGGCAGATCACTGCCGGTGTAGGGTGGCCAATCCAGCGTCGAGATGTGGGTCATCTGATCCTGCGCCACAGCTGGCGACGCGCATGACAGTGCAAAGATCGCAGCCGCCGCGCGACATGTCTGAGACATCGCAGTAAACATGAAAAAAATCCCCCCAATTTTTTGTGGCAACGCAGACCGAACGGCGCATCGTTACCTTACGTCATTACAACCCATATCGTTGCTTTATGGCAAGAAATTTAGGTGTCGTCTTGAACTCAGTCAGGGCTTTCGAAAACCTATCTGCAAGCGTCTCGTGACCTGGTTTCCGGCTGAAAAACAAATATCCCGGCGTTTCAGCGAGGCTTGGCAAGAGAGGTCGGACCTGATCTTCGACCCCCAACCGCCTGGCATCTGCAAGAAATGGCAGGGTCGTATCCAGAACAGTTTCGACCCGCCCAAGCGTCAGGAGTTTGATCATGCTTTCGCGACCCGTGGCTTCGACGCGCGACATGCCGTCCGCTTCAAGTTCATTGTCGATGCCTCCGTAGCTGTACCCTTTTACCAGCGCAAAGGATTTTCCGGAGAGCGGGCTACGGTCGGAAGTGGTCAAGCTGGAATCCATGCGCACGAAAAGCGTTGCATCATAGTTCAGTAACGGCTCGTCCGGGTAATGGTTGAAGTCTTCACGCTCTTCGGTTCTCGTACCACAAAGGCCCGCGTCCACACGTTGGGTCTCGACGAATTTGAGCTACCCCCTGAATTTCGGACACTGACGTAAGCTATGATTTGTTGTCTGCTGATCTTCGACGAAGAGGAGATCAGAGATGTCGAAACGGAAGAACCACTCGCCCGAGTTCAAGGCGAAAGCCGCGCTTGAGGCTTTGAAGGGTGAGCGAACTGCGGCTGAGCTTGCCAGCCAATTCGGCGTCCATCCCACGATGATCCACAGCTGGAAACGCGCTCTGCTGGAAGGCGCGTCCGGCGTGTTTGAACGCGGCGGAAAGAAGTCCCCAGAGATCGACGAGGAGCAGGTCAAAGAACTGCACGCGAAGATCGGGGAGCTGGCTGTCGCCAACGATTTTTTGTCACGAAAGCTCATGCCGTGGACCGGCAAGTGAGGCGCAAGATGGTTGAGCCTGCCAATGCCAACCTGTCGATTGGCAAGCAGTGCAAGCTGCTGTCGATCTCGCGGTCGTCGTTTTACTACACGCCCAAGGGCGAGACGGCGATGAACCTGATGTTGATGCGCCGGATCGATGAACAGTTCCTGGAAACGCCGTTCTTTGGTGTCCGCCAGAAGACTTGGCACCTCCGAAACGACGGGCACCTTGTGAACGAGAAGCGCATCCGACGCTTGATGCGGCTGATGGGCTTGATGCCGACCTATCAGAAACCAAACACCAGCAAAGCAGCGAAAGGGCACAAGACCTATCCCTATCTGTTGCGTGGTCTACGCCTGGAGCGTCCCAATCAGGTGTGGTGTGCCGACATCACGTATCTGCCAATGCGCAGGGGCTTTCTGTATCTGGCGGCGATCATGGATTGGCACACCCGAAAGGTGCTGGCCTGGCGCCTTTCGAACACGCTGGAAGCAGACTTCTGCGTCGAGGCACTGAACGAGGCCATCGCCAGGTTTGGCCCGCCGGAAATCATGAATACGGATCAGGGCAGCCAGTTCACATCTTTTGCCTGGACGAGCAGATTGCGCCGATCCGGCGTGCGGATCTCCCCTCTCGCGCATGCACACATGCGCTGCCGGGCAGCGGATGGATGGCAAGGGGCGCTTCCTCGATAACATCTTCGTCGAGCGGCTCTGGCGGTCGTTGAAATACGAATGGACGTGTCGCGGTTTGATGCCGCTCCTTTGATAGCATTTATTGCAGCAAAGGAGACGAACTATGGGACTGAAACGGACAGAAGAATTCCGGGCCGATGCGGTGCGGATTGCGCTGACGAGCGGGCTGAGCAGGAAGCAAGTGGCCTCTGATTTGGGTGTTGGCCTTTCGACCCTGAACAAGTGGATCACAGCGCATCGCGACACCGAGGTGGTATCCGACAAAGACCTCGACCTTGCCCGAGAGAATGAACGGCTTCGACGGGAGAACCGCATTCTCAAGGAGGAGAGGGAGATCTTAAAAAAGGCAACGCAGTTCTTCGCGGGCCAAAAGCCATGAGGTTCAGGTTCATCGAAGAACACACTGATACCTTCAGCGCCAAGCGGATGTGCAATGTGCTGGATGTCAGTGAGCGCGGTCTACGGGCCTATCGCAGCCGCCCGGCCAGTCAAAGGCAGCGCACTGACATGGTCGTTCTGGCGCATATCAAGGAACAATCTCGCCTCAGCCTGGGCAGTTATGGCCGCCCACGGATGACCGAGGAACTGAAGGAGTTGGGCCTGAACATTGGCCATCGTCGCGTCGGGCGTTTGATGCGTGAGAATGGCATCCGTGTCGAACGATCTAAGAAATACAAGGTGACGACCATTGCCCGGCAGACGATTGCGAAGCAATCAGCCGAGAGGGGGACAGCAACCACGCCTTCAACATCGCACCCAATCTGCTGAACCGGGATTTCTGCGCAGATGCGCCCAATCAGAAATGGGCAGGTGACATAAGTTACGTGTGGACGCGCGAGGGCTGGCTCTACCTGGCGGTGATCCTTGATCTGCATTCCCGGCGGGTGATCGGTTGGGCCATCAGCAATCGGATGAAGCGGGACTTGGCGATCCGGGCGCTGAACATGGCTATAGCCTTCAGATCACCGCCTATGGGCTGCATTCATCATACGGATCGTGGATCGCAATACTGTTCTCATGACTATCAGATAATCCTGCGACAACACGGGTTCAGCGTGTCCCCCTCTCATGCATGTAAACATGCACTGCCGGGGCAGTGGATGAGCGGCAAAGGAAATTGCTATGACAATGCGGCCATCGAGACCTTCTTCAAGACGATCAAGGCAGAGCTGATCTGGCGAAGGTCGTGGCCAACGCGTAGGGCCGTTGAACTGGCCATCTTCAACTACATCAATGGCTTCTACAATCCGCGACGGCGGCACTCAGCATTGGGCTGGAAAAGCCCCGTCGCATTCGAACGGAAAGTGGCCTAAACGAGCACTTGGAGCGGCACGAAAGCGGGACACGTCCACAATTCGTTTATGACGTTTACAGGCTTCCGGTTCCGTAGCTCCTGGATGCTGCGATCAAAGTAACCTGCGTAGTACGTTGTCTCCGGTCCGCGAAGGAGATTGCTGACCTCCTCATGAGATAGCAGTTCAGTTATGCCAGGCTGACCGAGGCGCTCAAAGTGGACACCATTTGCGTCCACTGCGGTAGGGCGCAGGGCCGCGCCGCGAGAAGCCAGCATATCAGAATTGGAAAATCGATAGCGGGTAGTCATGCGGTGGCCTCCTCAAATCTCCGGTGGGAAAAGGCCAGCGTTCGTGCTGCATTCGCCGCAGCCTTGCGATCCAGATGTTTGTCCGTGATGAGCAGGCTGCGGTCGGCAAATCTCTTTGGCATCGCTGCGGCAACCCGTTCCAGCTCGGAAAGGAAGTTTCGTTGGATAGCACGCTGCATTGGCTTCACGGCAATTGCGACACGTTCTCCATCTGACAGTGTAACAAGGAAATCAAAGACATGCTTTGCCAGCGACCATCTGCGCCGACATATGAAACAGCGGCAGGCTGGTCCCAGATGTGATCGACATCGGTGCGCACCAGCATCAGGCATAGGAAGGCGTATTCTAGCGCACTTTCGAACTGGAGAATGCGGGGTCGTTCGTATCCAGGAAGTTTGGCGACCAAGGAACCTCGCAGGCTAGCGCGTGAACGGCGTGTGATATGGCGGGTCGCGTGGCTCGGATCCGGCCCGCGGTAAACAAGTGTTTGTTTCATTCTGTATGGAGTGCAGACCTCCAACCCGCGCAGAGTGCTGAGCGAATTGGAGGGTGCGATCTCCCCCTGATTTGGATGTGTTGAACAGACCCGCCGGAGAGGGTTCCGGCAGGTTGACTTTCGGTTTGGATCGGGGGAAGAATGGGGCGTCGGGTAGAAAACGACACTTATTCCGAAAAGGCCTTTCCATTGCAGTGGAAGGGCTTTTTCTTTTCCCGATTTCAGTTGTGTTTCGTGACATCCTCCTCTGTTGCATAGCGTTCGGGAAAGAGTTCTTGAGGTGTCGTGCCCAGTTGACGGGCGATTTCGGCCTGCACACGATGTGACCGTCGGTATCCTTGGCTCACCACAGTGACACTGCTTTGGTTGATCCCTAGGTGCCGAGCAATTTCTGCCATCGACGAGCCGGCCATACGAAGGCGGAATTTTAGAAGCTCGTGATTTTCCAGGTCGATCTTCATGGCCAGTGCAAGTCCTTAGACTTCGTAGTTGCTCTGTGCATCAGTGATTCGAAAAAGCGAGCAGTCTTCAATTCAAAAGATTCAAACTCTGCGTTTGTCTGAGTTTGCCCTTAGAAAACTCGGTCAAAGTACGAAGTTCAACTTGTGTGATTGCGAATTTGCATGACCTGCGAGTCAAAAGGCGATTGAGTTTACCTAGGTGGAGAAGTCGTGGAACCAGGGGGCATCATGCAAAATGAAGTGAATTCGGCGGTTGGACATCCTGAAAACCAAGGTCTGTCAGAGGAACAAGAAATCCAGCTGCTAGAGCTCACGCAGAAACTCCATGAAGCTCAAGCCATTGTCGACGAATATAGTGCTGCCATTGAAGATCTTGAGAAACGGAGAACAGAATTCCGCGGAAGAAAACGAATGAAACTCTGGCCCAAGAGACCAGAACCTCTGCCAAGTTTGGGGGATGGAGGAGCGTCCAATCCAGATTGTGTCCGGTACTGCTACCCCCAAAGAGCAAATGAGATGGTCGTTTGCAATGGGCAAAATTTCCTGGATCAACCGGCACGACCGACGCTGCCGTCTCGGGATGTGCTCCTGGAAAGGTACCGGCTTGTTCAGTCAATTCGCAGTTTTTCTTTCTGGCACGGCCTGACCCAGAGTGAAGGTAGAGCAGTCTTGAGAGACGTCGGGATCGACATCTGCGAGGAGGTCGCAAAAGATTGGGAGCGGGATGTATCAATTCGTGAACTGAGCCGCCGTCATGGTGTGACCCGACACACGGTATCGAATTGGATCAAGAAAACTGGACGGATGGTGCCAGTTGCAAACAGTCGAAAACGATATGACGAGGAAATGATTGTCGAGACTTACCGGTATACTAGGTCGTGTAACAAAGCAGCAATGGCAGCAGGTGTTGCCTGGAAAACTGCACGATCTGCCCTTGAACGACGGGGGTTGTGGGGTGGGAAATCTAACGGTGTTCGCGCGCAGAGATTGATCTGACTATGCCCGGGAACGCTCAAATCGTTCGACTATCAGAGTGTGAATGTTAGGTGCCAGGCTGGAAGCAGAGAAGGGTTTCAGTAAAAATGGAAGGGCGGCTGAAGATGACAGACGAGGAAATTGCCTCAGATCCAGATGCGCAGCTTAAGTTGCTTCAAGAAGCTTATGCCACGAAAGACCCAGACTTGATCGACCAAGCAATCTATCGCGTGTATTACGCGCGGAGAGATGCGAAGCACGGTCTGAGTGAGTGGCTAGACGAAAATTGACTCGTATCTGAACGATATCGCTTGTGCTGGCATCAATGGCCAGCTCAGCTGCACCGAGGTTCGCAACGACTTTCTGTAACATTTTACGCGCTCGGTCATTACCTTCTCAAAAATCTGACTGGGCAGCCTTGCCAGGACAGCCCGGTCAATCCGTCCAGCAGGGATCGTTTGCTGCGTAGCAGCCGTTCAAGGGCAATGCGGCGAATGCCTCAAATGAGCCCATTGTTTGAATTCGGTTTTCTCGCAGCGCGCGCTCGCAGCACGAAAATCGCTGCATCAGCTTGGTTCATGGCGCTGCAAGGCGGTGGAAAAACCGGCCGTTGGTGCAAGGCGCAGCAAAGATTGAGGCGGCAACTCACGGGTCGCGGACTTTGCTGCCGTTGCCCTTCCGGGTGTTTGCCGACGCAGTATCCGCTCTCAGGTACAGAACGCGATTTGCGGCGGAGCAGCGGTGTTCCCGTTTCCGGGCATTCGCCGGTACGGTAATCAGCGAAATACCTACCATCCTTACGCCGCAACCGGGACCAATCCTTGAAGAGCGGGACAGTACTTCCTTTCTCTACGGCTGAACCAAGGTCTGTTCGGGAGGCACCTCAACCTGCCGTAGCTTAGTGACAATCTCTACAGGCTTGTACTGCTTCATTCCTATTCTGGTTCTCCGTGTTCCACTTCATAACGGCAAAACAGCTTTGTGGGAGAGACCCGGATGTGGTTGCAGAACGCGCGCAGCCAGCGTTTGCGCAGCGGGAGAAGATCAGTGCTACGTGAGCGCGATGATGTTGTTTTGATCGCATTTGGCCAGAAAATTAGATCAAAAAACCCCAATATCAATAAAATGACGCGAACTTTGGGTCAAAAAATCATCCAAAACCAATCAAAGTAAATTTGCGCTGAAATGCCGCTCAGACCTCAGCGCTCAAAAAGTTGACTTGCGTATCGTGGAGGAACGCAAGGCCTCACCAATAATGGACCTTTGACGGCGCTCTGGCAAACCACCCGGTTTGCCGAACGGGTTTCCCGTGCCTTCAGAGGCAACACGGAGGAGAAACATGAAACTCAAGTCGCTTCTGCTGAGCAGCGTGCTTTGCGCTGCTGCAGGTATTCCAGCATATGCTGAAACCCTGAAATGGGCACGTGCGGGCGATGCACTGACCCTTGATCCGCATGCCCAGAACGAGGGGCCGACGATCACGCTTGGCCGCCAGATCATGGAGCCGCTAGTGGACCGTGACATGAAAGGCGGGCTGGTTCCTGGCCTTGCCACCGAATGGGCGCCTTCGGAAAATGACCCGAATGTCTGGACCTTCACCCTGCGCGAAGGGGTCAGGTTCCACGACGGCGCTGACTTTGACAGTGAAGACGTGGTCTTTTCGCTGAACCGGGCAATGACCGAAAAAAGCAACTACCGGGAAGTGCTGGCCTCGGTTGCGGAAGTCCGTGCCACCGGCCCCTACACGGTTGAGATCGTGACCAAAGGCCCGAACCCGATCATGCCCAACAATCTCACCAATCTGCTGATCATGGACAAGGGCTGGGCAGAGGCCAACGGTGCGGTGGACGTGCAGGATTATGAGGGTGGCGAAAGCACCTATGCTGCCAAGAACGCCAACGGCACCGGCCCGTACAAGGTGGTCAGCCGCGAGCCGGACGTGAAAACCGTTCTGGAGCGTTTTGACGGCTATTGGGGCATGGGGCAGTTCCCATTGGAAGTGACGCGGATCGAGGCGTCGCCGATCCAGAATCCGGCGACCCGTGTCGCTGCCCTTCTGTCCGGTGAAGTGGACTTCATCCAGGACGTGCCAGTGCAGGATCTTTCCCGTGTGGACGGTTCAGAAGGCCTGGACGTGCGCAAGGCACCGCAGAACCGGGTGATCTTCTTTGGGATGAACCAGGGCGATGCGGATCTGGCCAACGATAATGTCGATGGCAAAAACCCGCTGTCAGACGTGCGCGTGCGCCAGGCGATGAACATGGCAATCAACCGCGCAGCCATCCAGAAGATCGTGATGCGCGGCCAGTCCCAGCCCGCCGGTGTGGTACTGCCCCCCTTCGTGAACGGCTGGACCAACGAACTGGACGCGGTTCCGGCAACCGACATCGCGGCGGCCAAGGCGCTGATGGAAGAGGCCGGTTACGGCGATGGCTTCTCGATCAAGCTGGACTGCCCCAACGACCGCTACATCAATGATGAAGCGATCTGTCAGGCGTCGGTAGGCATGTTCGCGCAGATCGGTGTAAAGGTGAACTTGGACGCCAAACCCAAGGCTCAGCACTTCCCGCTCATTAACAATCTGGAATCCGACTTCTACATGCTGGGTTGGGGCGTTCCGACTTACGACTCCGAGTATATCTTCAACTTCCTGGTTCACACCAAGGGTGAGGCTTACGGTTCGTGGAACAATACCCGCTACTCGAACGCCAGGCTGGACGAAGCGATCGAGGCACTGGCAAGCGAAACCAATATTGCCGCCCGCGATGAATCGATTGGTGCCATCTGGGACCAGGTTCAGGAAGACGTGCTCTATCTGCCGATCCACCATCAGGTGCTGAACTGGGGCATGAAGTCCCATGTCGACTCGATTGTCGATCCGGAAGACAGCCCGAAGTTCAAGTACTTCGCCTTCAAATAAGGAAAACCAGTCAGGCACCCTTGTGTGAGGGTGCCTGCGCCGGAGTTCGCGTCCGCTTGCGGGGAACACCCCCGCGGACTGTCGCAGTCTTCGGTCAGGGAGATCAAAGTCAATGTTAGCCTATATCATCCGCCGCATAATGCAGTCCGTTCTGGTTCTGTTTGTGGTCGGTCTTGTCGCCTTTTCCATGTTTCGCTTTGTGGGCGACCCGATCGAGAACATGCTGGGACAGGAGCGCACAGCCGAAGACGTTGTGCGCCTGCGCGCCGACCTGGGATTGGACCAGCCGTTTCCGGTCCAGTACTGGCGCTTTCTTGAAAACGCCGCCCAGGGCAATTTCGGTCTCAGTTACCGCCAGGGGCGGCCCGTCGCAGACATCCTGATTGAGCGCGCGCCCGCTACTCTGGAACTTGCGCTGGTTTCAGGCACCCTGGCCATGGTGCTGGGAATCGGGCTGGGTGTTTTCACGGCGATCAGGCGGGATGGCTGGCTGGCCAACACGATTATGACCGCCTCTTTAATCGGGGTCTCGCTACCAACATTCTTGATAGGCATCCTGCTGATCTATGTGTTTTCGGTCGAACTGGGCTGGCTGCCCTCCTTCGGGCGCGGAGAGACAGTGATGCTTGGACAATGGTCCACCGGGTTTCTGACCAAAAGCGGCCTTATGTCTCTTGTTCTGCCCAGCATCACGCTTGGCCTTTACCAGATGACGCTGATCATGCGGCTTGTCCGTTCGGAAATGCTGGAAGTTCTGCGCACCGACTACATCCGGTTTGCCCGGGCACGGGGCTTAGGGGAAAGGGCGGTCTACTTCCGCCATGCGCTAGTCAACACCATGGTGCCTGTCATCACAATCATCGGCCTGCAATTGGGCAGCATCATTGCTTTTGCGATCATCACCGAGACCGTTTTTCAGTGGCCGGGCGTAGGACTGTTGTTCATCAACGCGGTCCAGTTCGTCGATATCCCTGTTATGGCAGCTTATCTGATGCTGATTTCGGTTCTCTTTGTTGGCATCAACCTGATTGTTGACCTTCTCTACTTCCTCATCGACCCGCGCCTGCGGACCAGCAAGGCAGGAGCACACTAATGCAAAAACTCAAAAACATCTGGCATTCCGACCTTGCCTGGAACTTCCGAAACTCTCCCGTTGCGGTGGTGTCCGCATCGATCGTGCTGGTCTTGGCACTAGCAGTAATCTTTGCTCCGCTTATCGCACCGCACAACCCGTTCGACCCAGCAACCCTGAACCTGATGAACGGTTTTTCAAAACCAATGCACCCCAATGAGTTCACCGGGGAAGTCTTCCTGCTGGGAACGGATGATCAGGGCAGGGACGTGTTTTCCACTATTTTATACGGCATGCGCATTTCACTGATGGTCGGTGTGCTGTCCGTTACATTTGCGATGGTTCTGGGCATTATTCTCGGCTTGCTTGCCGGCTATGTCGGCGGTTGGACCGAAACCATCATCATGCGGGTTGCCGATGTGCAGCTCACCTTCCCGTCGATTCTTGTCGCCATGCTGATCTTCGGGATTGTCAAAGGAGTTACCCCGGTTGAATACCGCGACCAGATGGCAATCTGGGTCCTGATCCTGGCCATTGGCCTGGGTGAATGGGTCCAGTTTGCCCGTGTGGTTCGCGGAGCGACATTGGTCGAAAAAAACCGGGAGTATGTGCAGGCGGCGCGGCTGATCGGGCGTTCCAGGTGGGTCATCATGATCCGCCATCTCCTCCCTAACGTTCTGTCACCGGTTCTGGTCATTGCGACGATCTCCCTGGCGCTGGCCATTATCGCCGAAGCAACACTCAGCTTTCTGGGTGTCGGCGCGCCGCCTACACAGCCTTCACTCGGAACCCTGATCCGTATCGGCCAAGGTTTCCTGTTCTCTGGTGAGTGGTGGATCCTCCTGTTTCCTGCCCTGACCCTTCTGACACTTGCGCTGAGCGTGAACATGCTGGGTGACTGGCTGCGCGATGCCCTTAATCCGAAGTTGCGCTAATGACTGATCCTGTCCTTTCCATTCGTGACCTTGTGGTCGAAATCCCAACCCGTCACGCACGCCTTTGTGCCACCGACAAGGTCAGCTATGACATTGCTCCGGGCGAAATCCTCGGTGTTGTTGGCGAAAGCGGCGCAGGCAAATCCATGGCTGGCAATGCAGTCATAGGTCTTCTGAATCCGCCCGCCCGCATCACCGGAGGTGAGATCCGGCTGAACGGGCAGCGTATCGACAACCTGCCGCGTGAAAAAATGCGGCGGCTGCGCGGCAAAGAGATTGGAATGATCTTCCAGGATCCGCTGACCTCGCTCAACCCGCTGTTGCGGATCGGTGATCAGCTGACCGAAACCATGATGGAGCATCTGGAGCTGACCAAGCCTGAGGCCCGTGCCCGCGCTATTGCTGCGTTGGAGGAAGTCGGCATCCCGGCAGCTTCCGAGCGTATCGACAGCTACCCGCACGAGTTTTCCGGCGGCATGCGACAGCGGGTTGTGATTGCGCTTGCCCTGTGCGCCGAACCCTCTTTGATCATCGCTGATGAGCCTACGACTGCGCTGGATGTTTCGGTGCAGGCGCAGATCATCGCGCTGCTTAAACGGCTGTGCCGTGAACGCGGTACTGCGGTGATGCTGATCACCCATGACATGGGGGTGATTGCAGAAGCTGCTGACCGTGTGGCGGTGATGTATGCCGGCCGCATGGCTGAAATCGGCGATGTGCGTGAAGTAGTCACCCGGCCGCGCCACCCCTATACGGACGGGTTGATGGGTTCGACACCTTCGGCATCGGCCGGGCAGCACCGCCTGCGCCAGATCCCCGGCGCTATGCCGCGGCTGCACAGCCTGCCGCAGGGGTGTGCTTTTTCGCCGCGCTGCGAACGGGCAACTGAACGCTGCCGCAACAGCCCGCCGCCGACGCTTGAGGCCGACAATGGCCGTTCCGCCTGCTGGCATGCAATCAAACTGGAGGGCGCAGCATGAACACCATCGTTTCCGTCAATGAGCTGACCCGGGTCTTTGACGTTTCCAAACCCTGGCTGAACCGAGTGCTGGAACGGCTTCCTAAATCGCATTTGACTGCGGTCTCGGATGTCAGCTTCGACATCAAGGAAAAGACCGTTTATTCGCTGGTGGGCGAAAGCGGATCCGGCAAGTCTACCATCGGCAAGATGGTGGTCGGCCTTTTGGAAAACTCCAGCGGCGCTGTCAAAGTTTCGGGCGTGGACCTGAACCGGGAAACGGATGCCGTTGCGATTACCAAAGCACGCGACGCGATCCAGATGATTTTTCAGGACCCCTATGCGTCGATGAATCCGCGCTGGCGGGTGCGGGATATTATTGCAGAACCGGTCGCCGCCAAGGGCGGTGACACCAAAGAGCTGGCTGAGCGTCTGCTGGAGCAGGTGGGCCTCTCGGCAGAAGACGCCGACAAGTTCCCGCATGAGTTTTCCGGCGGCCAGCGCCAGCGGATCTGCATCGCCCGTTCGTTGGCCTCCCAGCCCCGACTGATCGTCTGCGATGAACCGACCTCGGCACTTGATGTTTCAGTGCAGGCACAAGTGTTGAACCTTATGAGCGATCTTAAGGACGACCTCGGCCTCACCTATCTGTTCATCAGCCATGATTTGACGGTGGTGCGTCATATCTCCGACAGGATTGGCGTGCTGTATCTGGGCCGCCTGGTCGAGGAGGCAGCCCCCGACGATCTGTTTGAGGCGCCCAAACACCCCTATACTCAGATGCTGTTGGCAGCGGCACCTAAAATGGACGCATTCGGCCGTGAAGTGGAGCCGCCCCAAGGCGAAATTCCCGACCCGATCAACCCGCCCTCTGGCTGCGCGTTCCATCCGCGCTGTCCGATTGCAACCGCGCAGTGCTCTCAGGTCCGTCCACAGATGCGCAACATTAATGGCAGCCGGGTTGCCTGCCATCTGGCAGAGTGACATGGCGGGCGGGACATTATGACAATAAGCTCGGGGCTTTCGGCCTGGCGTTCAGCCAGAAACCACAACCGGATGATGGAATACCGGCAAGATTGCCAGCCGCAACAGGATGACGTGGAGATTGCCTATTTCGGCGGATCTGCCTTTCGGATCACCACGCCTGCCGGTATCACGTTGATGATCGACCCCTGGCGCAACCTGCCGACCGGCAAGGCTGACTGGTTCTTTCATGACTTTCCGGAAACCAGCGTGGACATTGGGGCATCGACCCATGCCCATTTCGATCATGACGCGCTGCACCGGCTGGACGCCAGCGTACTGCTGGACCGGTTGATCGGAACTTATGAGTTTGGCGATCTGAAAATCACCGGCATCGCTGACAAACACGCCACCGACGAAACCTTCGCGCCTTACGAGTTCCAGAAAATCAACACCTATTTCGGCGGCAACCCCGTACTGCCGCCGAACAACGCCCGTAGCTGGGACAACTGCATGCTGCTGGTAGAAACCGGTGCGCTGCGGATCCTGCATTGGGGTGACAACAGGCACAATCCCCCGAAACATATCTGGGAGCAGCTAGGGCACATCGACATTCTGCTGCTGCCCGTTGACGATTCAGAGCATGTCCTTGGCTATCCAATGGCCGAAGACGTTATCCGCCAGATAAAACCGCGGGTCGTTATCCCGCACCACTACTTCATCTGGAATGTGGTCTTGCGTCAAAGCACGCTGTTTTCCGCAGATAAGTGGCTTGCGACGCAATCCAATGTACAACATTTGCCGACCGCCCAAGCCAGATACTGCCCGGCCAACCTGCCGCAGGAAACCCGGATAGACAGCTTTGGCGATCACGTATCTTTTGATGTCGGTGCCTGGCACCGGGAAAACGGGAGACAGGTTCAGGCAAGCGGCTAACTGCTAAGGCTGATGCCTTGGCAGCACAACCTCATGCAGGGTTCTACACCTCACCCAGGGCGCACACTTCCAATTTTCCGTACGGACTGACATGCCTGACTTTCGCAGATATCTACCCATACTCAATTGGGGCCGCACCTATGACCGTGCAGCGCTCTCGAACGACCTGATTGCGGCGCTGATCGTAACCATCATGCTGATCCCGCAATCACTGGCCTATGCCCTCCTGGCCGGCTTGCCTGCTGAGGCAGGTATCTATGCTTCTATTGCGCCCATCATCCTCTACGCAATCTTCGGGACGAGCTGCGCATTGGCCGTTGGCCCGGTCGCTGTTGTGTCATTGCTGACTGCTTCAGCAATCGGGCAGGTCACAGAGCAGGGTACGGCAGGCTATGCTGTCGCCGCGCTGACCCTGGCATTCCTGTCGGGCGGTTTTCTTCTTCTGATGGGGGTTTTCCGGCTCGGCTTTCTGGCCAACTTCCTCAGCCACCCGGTCATTGCAGGCTTTATCACGGCCTCGGGCATTCTGATTGCTACAAGCCAGCTCAAGCATATCTTTGGCATCAGCGCCGGAGGGCACACCTTGCCGGAAATGCTGGGCGCACTCCTTGTCCGTCTTGACGAAGCGAATGGTATTACTGTGATCATCGGCGGCTTGGCCGCAGCGTTTCTGTTCTGGGTGCGCAAGGGCTTGAAACCAAGTTTGAGACGGCTGGGCGCCCCCGAAGCTGTTGCAGATATCGCGGCCAAGGCCGGGCCCGTCGCCGCAGTGGTGGCAACAACTGTTGCTGTTTGGGTTTTTGATTTGAATGCGGCAGGTGTCAGAATTGTTGGTGATGTGCCGCAAAGCCTGCCCCCGCTCACCATGCCAGGGTTGTCTGGAGATCTGATCCGGGTCCTGTTAGTGCCTGCGGTTCTGATCTCCGTGATTGGTTTTGTCGAATCTGTGTCGGTTGCCCAGACGCTTGCAGCCAAAAAACAGCAGCGCATTGATCCGGACCAGGAACTTATTGCTCTTGGGGCAGCAAATCTCGGTGCAGCTTTTACAGGCGGGTACCCTGTTACTGGCGGTTTTTCCCGGTCGGTTGTGAATTTCGACGCCGGTGCAGAAACCCCGGCAGCGGGCGCATATACGGCTGTTGGACTCGCCATTGCTGCAATGGTCCTGACACCCCTGGTTTACTACCTGCCGAACGCGACGCTCGCCTCCACCATCATTGTGGCTGTCCTCAGCCTCGTCGACCTTTCGGTTCTGAAGAAAACATGGATGATTTCCAGCGCGGATTTCATCGCAGTTGCAACTACAATCCTGCTTACTCTAGGACTCGGCGTGGAGATTGGCGTCGCAGCAGGTGTAGTCATTTCAGTTCTGCTGCACCTTTATAAAACTTCCCGGCCTCATGTCGCTGAGGTCGGCCTTGTGCCGAGCACCCAGCACTTCCGCAACATTTTGCGCCATCAGGTCGTAACTGATCCAGCTCTGGTGACGCTCCGGATCGACGAAAGCCTGTATTTTGTGAATGCGCGATTTCTGGAAGACTTGCTGGCGGCCCGCGTGCCCGTCGGAGGTGACGTCAGGAACGTCGTGCTGATGTTTTCTGCCGTGAACGACGTCGACTATTCCGCGCTCGAAAGCCTTGAAGCAATCAATCAGAGGCTGAAGAACTTGAGCATAGGCTTTCATCTCTCCGAAGTAAAAGGACCGGTTATGGATCGTCTCAGCAAATCGCACCTTTTGCATAAGTTGAATGGCCAGATTTATCTTTCCCAGTTCGAAGCTTGGACGTCACTGACGTGCGACGAAGGCGACTCGAAAAACATAAGCAAATGGTGTGAACTACCGCCCGGCTAGGCGGCTTTTTTGCTCTGCCCACTTAAAGAGTCATCGTAAGAGTTTCCGATCGGGCTACCACCTTGGATACCACAAACACAAAAATGCCCTCGGCTTTGCTAAGCAGACGTACTGGACTCGCCACTCTGAATAATTTCACGGTTTCAAGTTTGCTGCGCCTTTTACCAATGGCCGAATGTTCCGCTGCGCCGCAGACCGTTCTTTGCAAAAGTGCAGAAGCATTCCTCCCCATTTGTGTGTGCCGCACAGATTTGACAGGTCCGGTCCGGGCTCAGTGCCGCCGAATGCCAACGCAGCAAGCACCGCGATAGGGACAGGACGGAACCGGCCATCAGCGAAAAGGGCTAAACCCTTGAACTTCAGTGGTCTCTTTCGCGGGGCGGTCGTTCGTGTTTAATGAGCCGACCTCCGGGCCGGAAGCGGCAAAATCGGGCTTCGAGCCCCAGTTTACCGGTTGCTGCGGCTTGTACGAACGACGGCTTTACGTGTTGCCACCACCGATCAAGCTGACTACGCTCGCTTTCAAAGGAGTGAATCCATGACCTTCAATTTCGTCGTCGTAGTAAGCAAAAGGTGCATGGTCCGATAAGGTTTTCCATATCCGTTTCCATGCGCCCCCGACATTCTCGGGGGCTTTTTTTGTTTCTAAAGATCAGATCGCCAAGATGAACCGCACGAGAACACCTCCGCATTTGATAACATTGATCCTGTTGACGGGGTTTTCACCGATGTCGCTCAACATGTTCCTACCCTCGCTGGCCAATATCGCTGTCGATCTTAAAACTGACTACAGCACTGTGAGCTGGGCTGTTTCTGGGTACCTGGCTATAACAGCGATCATCCAGCTCATCATCGGTCCCTTGTCAGACCGGATCGGTAGGCGGACGGTTCTTCTGGTGGCTTTGCTTGTTTTCGCATTTGCCTCTGCGGGTTGCACCTTTGCTCCGAACATCGAGGCATTTCTGTTCTGCCGAATGCTCCAAGGCGGCATCATCGGCGGGTATGCGCTTTCTCTCGCGATAGTTCGGGACACGAGAACGGAGCGAGAGGCTGTGAGCCTGATCGGCTATATCGGAATGGCGATGGCAATCGCCCCGATGATCGGTCCCATGCTGGGAGGGGTGCTGGACACCTTCTTTGGGTGGCGGTCCGTCTTTGGCTTCTACGCTGCAGCGGGCTTCGGATTGCTGCTGCTTTGCTGGTTCGACCTCGGAGAGACGAGGCCTCAAAGGGCAACAGATACCAGCACTCCGGTGCCTGGCACGACGGCGCTCATCCGTGAGCCCCTTTTCTGGGCCTACGCACTCTGCGGCACGCTTTCCGTCGGCGCATTCTACATCTTTCTGACGGGCGCACCCCTTGTTGCGCAGTCCACTTTCAATGTCACAACCGCCGAACTTGGACTCTACATCGGGACCATTACTGTTGGCTTTATGATCGGCGGTTTCCTGGCCGGTCGCGTTGGGCAACACTTCGAACCGACAACCATCATGATTGCGGGCCGGGTTGTGGCTTGCACTGGTCTTTTCGGAGGTTTTTTGCTCTTCGCATCGGGTATCAGGTCAGCGGAGCTTTTCTTTGCGAGCACCATCTTCGTTGGTTTAGGGAATGGGATTACAATGCCCGGATGCAATGCCGGTGCCATGTCGGTTCGACCTGATCTCGCCGGAAGCGATGCCGGATTGAGCGGCGCTCTCATCGTTGCTGGTGGTGCCGTTTTGACGTCGGTGACGGGCAACCTTGTGCCACAGACGAACGGAGGCCAAACACTGCTTATGTTGATGCTGGCTGCATCGGGATTGGCAATGGCGTTTGCCGTTTGGGCGGCATGGCTGAGGAAGAAGGGTGGCTATCCGGCAAGGAGCAGCGATCCATCGCTTTGAGCCCAAACTGCGCGATACTGCACCCTGCGCGAATGTTGGCTTGGCTTTAATGATCCGATAACCTAATCTGCGCGGAACTATCATCTTGGAAGATGAAGCTCCCGCGTGACTCCAGAAGTCACAGCCAGGAATGTCCTTCTTCAGTCAAACTGTGGAGGGCGTCTTTTTTGAACCATACCCTAAATGTGAATTTCGTTCCTGGACGTTTTGCCGTCTCGCAACTTGCCACCGATACTGACATTCCGGAGTGGTTTAGTGGGCCAGGATTCAAGGCTGCAATCTATTCGGATGACGAGACAACCCTGGTTTGCCTCGAAGATCGTATTCCTGCTGAAATTCAGACGGAAAAGGGTTGGGTTTGCTTGCATACTGTGGGTCCCTTTCCATTTGATGCTGCTGGAATTGTCCAATCGCTGATTGCGCCGCTGTCCTCCAATGACATCGGCGTATTTGTCGTCTGCACTTATGACGGCGAGCATGTGCTGATCCCAACCAAAGAAACTGAAAAGGCAATTCGGTGTCTGAGAGCAGCAGGGCACATCATAAACAACTAGCATCTAACGTAGATAACGAACTGAAAAGGTTGAGAGAAAGTATGCCGACTGGATTAACTGGAAGCTGTCTTTGCGGGAAGGTGACTTACGACACAGGTAGCGAACCGCTTTGGGTCACCATTTGCCACTGCAAGTTTTGCCAACGTGCGACTGGGTCTGATCGAATGATCCAGCCGGTTTTTGAGAGACAAGACTTTAGCTTCACCGCTGCCACCCCTGCAGTCTTCACGCAACCCTCTGACGGAAGCGGCAAAAACGTCAACGCGCACTTCTGCTCGGATTGCGGGACCAAGTTGGCGCTAACCTTCGAAAGGTGGCCGGACAAGATTGGCATATACCTGGGAACGCTGGACAGTCCGGATGCGATCAAGGTCGGGCCGGACAATAGTAAGCACATATTCGTTTCCGAGGCTCAGCCAGGGACTCTGTTGCCTCCTAACGTGAAGA
This sequence comes from Leisingera sp. NJS204, assembly GCF_004123675.1. Lineage (NCBI taxonomy): Bacteria > Pseudomonadati > Pseudomonadota > Alphaproteobacteria > Rhodobacterales > Roseobacteraceae > Leisingera > Leisingera sp. NJS204. Next base: position 587,285 of record NZ_CP035417.1, read on the forward strand.
TCTTCGATCATCATGCGGCAGAAATTGATGGAACGCCAATCGAGCCAACCATTCATTCGAAGCCAGTCACCACTTAACAGCAGCAGCCATTGGCGCAACCGTAGCGAAAGCCCGTTTCGTCCGCTCCTCGTTGGTCGATCCACGTTGCGGCGAAAGGGGGGATTGTATTTGGCCCCTCGGGCTGACTTTCAACGGCCGGTTTGGCGACACATGCCGCTTCAAAGCGAAAATCACGCCGCACCCGCGAGCGAATGCTGCGTCAGCAAACACCAGGAAGGGCAATGGCGGCAAAGTCCCGTACTGCGGTCCCTAGCCGGCGAGAACTGAGCGACTGCTTCGACGATACCGGGTTCCATTGTCGTTACCGGAACTGCGGCGCGCTTCGGACCGATGGTGCCTGACTGGGTGCTGCCTGAGATACGTGATCCGTGCGCGTGCCAGATAGCGCCGAGACATGCCGCCCCGGCGAAAACGTGTCAGAACCTAACAAGTTCTGCCGCGAATCTCATTCACGTCCAAGCCGTTGATCCTGCTAACATGTTCACCAACAGCCCGAAAGGACCGTTTGTGACCTGGTCACAATGCGCGACTTTGGGAAAGATCAAAACTGTTCTCAACCTATCCTCTCAAGTATCCATGGGTGCGAGTGCCCTCCATTTTTTTCGATACGCGGACGCGGAGATACCGACGCGCTTTCTAAACGCCGACCGGAAACTCGACGGTTCAGAATAGCCGACCTCCGAAGCGATCTCATCTATAGGCGCGGCGGTGGTTTCGAGAAGCTGCTTTGCTTCTTCGACCCGCAGGGTCTGGATGTAATCTACCGGCGCCTGACCGGTCGCCTTCCTAAACCGGCGGTGGAACCCGCGTTGGGTCATGCCGCTGCGTTCTGCCATGGTAGCGACGGGGCTGGGTGTGTCGTAGTGCTGTGCCGCCCAGACCTGCGCCTCAGCAATCAACTGGTCGTCATGCTGGCTCGTAGCGACCAGCGATGCGTAGCAGAGCTGACCGTCCGAATGGGGCTGCAAAAGGAACTCCTTGGCGATTCGCCTCGCCTCGTGCGCGCCTGCGAAACGCGCTATCAGGTAGAGCATCAGATCGCCCCAACACGAGGCGCCGCCCGCCGTCACGACGGAGTGACCTGCACCAGCCGGTGCCAAGACCCGCTCTCGGCGGAGACGGACCTTAGGGTAAAGGCGCGTCAAAGTTTCGGCGTAGTTCCAATGCGTCGTCGCCTCGAGCCCGTTGAGAAGGCCTGCATGGGCCAGAAGCCATGCGCCTGAACAGGTCGAGGTGATCAGAGCACCAGCATCGGCGACCATACGCAACCACTCTGCGGCATCTTCAAAGCTTTCAGGTGGCTGTGCGTGCGGGTCAAGGTTCAATCCCGGTACGATCACGAGCTTCGGTATGTCGCGCGGTTTCGGAAATTGTTCGAGGCAGCCTTGGGGGGTAACCCGGCGACCATTGGTGTCGGTGTATGGGCGCCCGTCGGGTGACAGATGCCGCACCTCAAAAGTACCGGACATCTCACAAGTCCGTCCAGCCGAGTCCAGAACATCGAGAATCGAGAACAAGGTTGAGGACGAACTGCATGTCAAGGTCAGTACGACCGTCTTTATGGGAACTGGGTATTCAAGCAAGAGAGAATTCCGATAATCACCGTTTTCGTCTTTTTCACTTCTATCTCGACTCGCCTGTTAAGTCCATTTCTTTGCCCATGACAACGGCCAGCCAGGCCAATCACTCGTTAGCAAGGATAAATTGATGACCATTCAAAACCAAAGCCCAGCGTTCCACACTGACGTGATCCGTGGCTACCTCGCCGACCCGCGCACCTACCTGACCGATGGAGGTTTCGAAACCTCCATGCTGTTCCTCGAAGGGTTCGACCTACCGGCCTTCGCTGCCTGCGTCCTGCTGGAAGACGACGTCGCCCGTGCGGCGATGGACCGGTACTTCGACCGCTTTCTCTCCATGGCCGAGACGACCGAAACCGGTTTTGTTCTCGACACCAACACCTGGCGCTCCGGAACGCATTGGGCCGACGCGGTCGGGCGTTTGCCCGCGCAGATGCAGGACCTCACCCGCGAGGCCGTCAGGTTTGCCATGGCGATCCGGGATCGGTGGCAAGATCGCGTTTCGCCGATCCTGCTCAATGGCGTGATCGGACCCGCCGGCGACGCCTATGATGGCACGATTTCGCTGGATGCGGCCACCGCCGAGGCAATACACGCGCCGCAGATCGCCTTGCTCGCGGAATGCGGGGTTGATCTGGTTTCCGCGCTGACCTTCGGAAGCATGCCGGAGGCGATCGGGTTCAGCCGTGCGAGTATCAAGGCGGGCGTGCCCGTTGCGATCTCCTACACGGTGGAGACGGACGGATGCTTGCCGGACGGAACACCGCTCGAGCGCGCCGTGCTTGAGACCGATGCCGCAACCGGGGGTGCACCGCTCTACTATATGATCAATTGCGCGCATCCCGAGCACTTTCGCGATGTTCTCAACAACGAAGCCTGGTGCCGCCGCATCCGCGGAGTTCGCGCGAACGCTTCGCGGCTGAGCCACGCGGAACTGGACGAGGCAGAGACCCTGGACGACGGCGACCCCGAAGAATTCGGACTGCTCCACGCTGATCTTGCCCGAAAGCTCCCGGCACTGAAAGTCGTCGGCGGGTGCTGCGGCACGGATCACCGTCACGTCGGCTGCATGGCGGACGCCATGCTTCCTTCGACCGGGGCCTGACTTCCTCCCCGCGTCTCAGCCCGTGGGGAACCGAAATGGATCGGGGGCCGGGCCTAGGCGCTCGGACGGGCGTAGAAACAACCGAGGACCACCTGGCGGAAACCGACTTCGCATCGGTCGAGACGCAAAGGCTACCGCACGATCCCATTCAGGCATACTGCATCGCCCGCCTCTGAGCGGGCTGAAAGAAAGGACAATAGACATGACTGCAATTTCAACGAATGTCGGCGCTGGCCGCCGCTGGCTCTCAAGTGTTGTCGAAGACATCAACGGGTGGATAGCGAATGCCAAGGAGCGGCGGCGCATCCGCCACGAGAAGAGAGCGCTGTCACATCTTCCCAATCACTTGCTCCGCGACATCGGGCTTGAGCAGTATGCGGTTCCGCCCGATCCCATCATCCGTCACCGTTTTGTGTAGTCGGGATTACCGATCTCCAACCCCAACAGCTTGAGGCGCGTTCTTCGCTCTGCGTCTGTGACCTTTGTTGTTCAACTCAACCCAGAAAAGGAAATGCCATGTTTAAATCAACTCTCTCCGCAATTGTCCTGATGGCGACGGCGGCCACCCATGCCTTCGCAGGCGATACGCCGATGTCCTTCGACGTGGCCGAAGACATGAGCCGGTTCGTTTTTGCACCTGCCCCGGTCTTTGATGATGGCATGCCGGCCTATGGCAATGCCTTTGTCACGCAGGGCTACATCTACGAGGACGGCACCCTTGACAGCGGGGTCGAAGGCACACTGCCCGACGGCAGCCCTGCATTTCCCGACAAGGTAATCGGCCGCTGGACCTGTGACGGCTATTTCGTCGGCGACGGGATGCGCACGCAAACTGGTGCGATTGTCATCACCCGGCAGGTCTTTGAATTCCACAACGGGGACATCCTGATCAACCAGGGCGCTGAATTGGTGGACGTCAATGTCACGGCCCCGCGTGTCATCACCGGCGGCACCGGCGCTTTCGCCGGGATGTCGGGCGAGATGACGCAGGTTCTGCTTGGCATGTCCGAGGGTTACGGCGTGCGGCTTCTGATCGACGTCAAACCTGAAGAGCATGCGGCGCTGTCACAAACCGAAACCGACTGACGACAACCGATTGCAATGTGCTTCCGCCGCCAAGATGCGGCGGAAGCACCCAACCGAGGACGCGATCATGAAATCCCCGCTGGCCATCGCCTTGCTTCTGACCTCCTCTATCGATGCACATGCCGCCGATCTGCCCAGCCCGCTGGAGGACATGGATTTTCTATGGAACGGAACGCCCAGCCCGGAGCTTTACGAGCTTGGCCGAAGCCTGTTCTTCGATCCTATTCTGTCCGGCAATCAGAACATCGCCTGCGCGACCTGCCACGATCCGGCGCGCGGAACGGGCGATGGCGTCTCTTTGTCCATCGGAGAAGGCGGCAGCGGCTTTGGCCCCGAACGTGTCACGCAGGATGGCGTGATCGGACGTGTCCCTCGCAATGCGCAACCGCTCTATAACATCGGTGCGCGGGCCTATACGTCCATGTTTCATGACGGGCGACTTGAGCTTGACCACATGAGTGGATTTCCAAGCCACCTTAGAAGCCCGGCCAAGGAGCAATTGCCCGAGGGTCTGGACAACGCCCTGACAGCGCAGGCCATGTTTCCGGTCCTTTCCGCTGTTGAGATGGCAGGCCAGCCCGGCGAAAACCCGGTCGCCGACGCCGTTTCGAAACGAGATTTCAACCGGGCTTGGCGCCTTCTGGCCGACCGGCTGGCTGCGACCCCGGCCTATTCCGACCAGTTTGTTGTGATCTTTGATGATGTCGAGGCGCCACAGGACATCCGGTTCGATCACGCGGCTACGGCAATTGCCGCCTTTGAAACGGTGGCCTTCCGGTCTGACTGGAGCCGGTTCGATGCGCGTCTTGCTGGCTGGCCGTTGAACGCAACCGAGGAAGCCGGGCTTGACCTGTTCTATGGTAAGGCGGGGTGCAGTTCCTGTCACAGCGGCCCCTTACTGACGGATCACGAGTTTCACGCAATTGCGGTTCCACAAATCGGCCCCGGCAAAGATCAAGGGCCAGACGGCAGCTATGCTGCCCATTCCGGCTATCCGCATCGGGTCGAGGATCAGGGCCGTTTCAACGTGACTGGTGAAAATGCCGACCTCTACGCATTCCGCACTCCGTCGCTGAGGAATGTCGCGCTGACAGGGCCGTGGGGACATAACGGCGCCTTTGCCTCGCTTGAGGATATGGTGCGGCACCATCTCGATGCGGTGGCATCGCTGGCGAGCTACACCCCGGCGGAGCTTCAGCCGCTCGATACCGTGATCCAGCCGGTGCGCAGTAGAACCGGCGTCAGCTACCAGGCCCTGAGTCCGATGCAACGCAGTACCTATGACCTGCGAGACATTTGGGTGCACAGTTCGGAACGGCTGCGGAACGAGATCGCCCGCGCCAACACGCTCGCGCCGGTGGATCTGTCCGATGAAGAAGTGTCGAGCATCCTTGCGTTTCTGGAAACGCTCACCGATCCGACGGCGATCGATCGCTCTTACCTTGTGCCGACGGTCCTGCCGTCGGGCCTGCCGCCACAACCCGGTCGTGACGACGCTTGCTTAACAGACATCGTGCCTTGGGTAGGCGCGAAGGCATTGCCCGGGGAAGCTGAAGACCTACCGGAGCCGCGCTGCGACGACCGGGGGGATAAGATCCAGCAATAGCCCAAAACCAAAGCGGCCCTGGCTTGCCAGTGCGGCCCTCCGAAAACTCTCAAGCACATCAATACGAAAGTAACACCATGAAATACCTTATTTTTGCCTACGCGCTCATCAGCTACGCCCTGTTTGGAGTTGTCTTTGTCTGGCTTGCCGCCTTTCTGCACAATGTCGGGGATCTGCGCGGTCCGGCGTCACGTCCCGCAGTGGAGGCCGCCCTCATCAATCTGGCGCTGATCCTGCTATTCGGCGTGGTCCACAGCGTGATGGCGCGACCCGCTTTCAAGAGGGTCTGGACCCGCATCATCCCGCCCGCGTCCGAACGCGCGACCTACGTGCTGCAATCTTCATTACTGCTGGGCTTGATCATTTGGCAGTGGCAGCCAATCCCGGCGATCATCTGGCGGGTTGAAGGGCCGGCGGTCTGGATCTTCTACGGCGCGATGGGGCTTGGCGCGGCAATCATTCTGGTCGCGACCTTTCTGCTGGGTCACTTCGAGTTCGTCGGTCTGTCACAAGCCTGGCACAACCTAAGGGGCACCTCGACGCCGCCCGCGACATTCCGAACCCCGATGCTCTACCGCATCGTGCGCCACCCGCTGCAGTTCGGTCTTCTGATCATGATGGTCGCAACCCCTGTGATGACGTTGGGTCACTTGATCTTTGTTGCTGCGATGGCCGTCTACATCGCCATCGGTCTGCGCTTTGAGGAACGTGCGCTGCTGCGGGAATTCGGCGCGGCTTACGCAGTCTACCAGCGCGACGTGCCCATGTTGATCCCCAATCCATTCCGTCGCTCACGCGGGTCTGTTCACGGTGCCCCGTAATAGCCGGTCGCGATCCCAAACACTTCAACCTTCAACGTCTCAGTCGCCCATTGGCGACCACCGACAGAAAGAATAACTATGGAAACCACCATTCCAAATAACGTCCTGATCGTCGGTGCAGGCCTGTCTGGTCAGGCCGCTGCAGAGGCACTCAGGCGCCGTGGCATTGCGGTCACCATCCTCGAAGCGCACGACCGCGTTGCCGAACCCTGGCGCAGGCGCCATCCCGCATTGCGGCTTAACATCCATCGCCTTTTCGCCCGGCTGCCGGGGATGCGCCCGCCACGCGCCGATGGCGCCTATCTGCGGCGCGATAGCGTTGTCGGATACCTCGAACGCTATGCGCGCCAGATCGGGGTGCCGATCCGCTTCGGTGTCACCGTGGAGGCGATTGAGCGCGATGCCTGCGCATGGCTGGGTCGCACCTCGGCAGGGGTGTTCGGTGCCGCGCATGTCATTTTCGCCACGGGTCGCGACAGCAATCCGCATGTCCCCGATTGGGCAGGCTTACGTGATTTCGAAGGCGTGGTCTTGCATGCCGCCGACCGCGGCGATGTGAACCGCTTCGATGGCAAGCGGGTCCTCGTGGTGGGTGCGGGCATTTCCGACAGCGATGTGCTGAACCACCTCGCGCGCCATAGGCCAGCGGACGTTATGATTTCCGTCCTTCACGGCCCCGCGATCGTACCCAATCGCGTCTTCGGATTTCCACTGCACCGCGCGGCGCGATTGTTCCAGTCCATGCCGGTACCGTTTGTTGACCGCGCATTCGCCCTGACCCAACGGTTGTTCTTTGGCGATTTTACTCGCCATGGCATGACCGCCCATCCGCTTGGCGGTGGCACCCGTCTGGCGCAGGACGGCACTGCGTTCGCCATCGACGATGGGTTTGTCGCAGCGATCAAGAGCGGCCGTTTCAAGGTCGCTCCGGCCGTCAGTGAATTCCATGGATCTCAAGTCATTTTTGAAGACGGAAGAAGCTTTGAGCCCGACGTCGTGATTTGCGCCACGGGATACCGTACAAATCTCGAACCGCTTGTGGGGCATCTCGGGGTTCTCGACCCCGGAGGTAACCCTGTCCGCCCTGCGGGAGAACTTGACCCGGTACATCCGGGGCTTTGGCTTACCGGCTACTAGCCCCAGTTCACGGGTCACTTTGAGGGTGCCCGGATTGCAGCGCAACGGATCGGCAACGGTATTGCCATTGGTCTGCGACGTCCCGAGCAAAGTTCTTCTTCATTAGCCCAACGCAACGTCGTGCCTGAGGCTGCCGAAAGCTAACGGCGCAGCGGTTTCCCGCCACTCCCGGTACGGTTTGTGGGGCCATACATAGGATAAATCCATGACTTCGTTTGATATCACGCGCCCATCGAGCGACCCTTTGAAGCGCGCGGGTCGCCATGTGAGCAAAGCGGAAGCCGCAGCAATCGTACGTCTTGCCGCGCCGCTGACCGGCCTCGCTCTTGTCAACATGGCGATGAGTGTGACCGACACAATGATGACGGCCGCCTTCGGGATGGAGGCCCTTGCGGCGGTCGCCGTTGCGAGCGATTTCTATTCGATCTTCTTCTATCTAGCTATCGGCTGCATCGGCGGTCTTGGACCTCTTTATGCGGCCGCCCACGCAGCGGGCAATACGGGTAGGATGGCGCGGCTCAGGTCGGCAGGTGCTATTGTCTGGGTTGTACTTGCCACTCCGATCAGTGCTCTCTTGTGGCAGACTCCGTTGTTCCTCAGCCTGCTCGGCATAGAACCCGGCCTAGTCGAGGCGGGGACGGGCTACGTCCGTGCGATGGCGTTGACCTTCGTCCCGATGCTGGCCGTCGGCGTCTTGCGCACACGGCTGACCGCCATTGAACGCCCAGGTGTTATGCTGCGGATTACGCTCTGCGCAGTGCCTCTGAACGGTGTCTTCAACTACCTGTTCATGTATGGCGCTCTGGGTCTGCCGGAGCTTGGTGTGACTGGCGCGGGCGTGTCCTCGCTGCTGGTTGGCTTACTGACACTCGCCGCCTTGTCATGGGAAACCTGCCGCGCAGGTGACCGCGGACTGAGTCGGGCGAACCAGGGGGACGTTGCCGAGATACTTCGCATCGGTGTACCCATCGGGATCGCCACGCTGGCGGAAGTCGGCATCTATCTGGGTGCCACGATCTATGCCGCTTCGCTTTCCGTGACAGACGCGGCCGCACATTCCGTGGCGATCCGTCTGGCGGGCATCGGCTACACCTTTTACTTCGGTCTGCAACAGGCGGCGATGACCCGGCTTGCGCGGGTCGATCCGCTTACAGATCGGGCGAACGAAGTGAAGAATACGGCGATGCTGCTTGGCGTTGCGATCGGCGTATCGCTTTGCCTGACCCTTCTGGCGGTGGCGTCACCGGTTGCGAGTTATATGCTGCAGAGCTCGACGCCTGCTGCAGTCAGTGTCGCAATCGCGGTCATCGGAGCGCTCGCCATGGCGGAGCTCTTTGGTCCGGCGGGAGCGGGAGCCGCTGGATTGCTGCGCGCAAGGAAAGTAACGCGTCCGGTTATGGTTTACTCTCTGATCGGAAACTGGGGGGTTGCGGCTCCCTTGATAGGTATCTCAACGATTGTGTTCGACATGGGTGCGATCGGCATCTGGATATCGATGGCCACCGGAACGATTGTGTATTCTGGAATGTGCGTTTGGGCGCTTCGATACTTGCCAGCGCAGGGAGCAGCCAAATGATACTCTACTTCATGCCCGGTGCCTGCTCTCTGGCGCCCCATATCGCTCTTTGCGAGGCTGGTCTGCCGTACAGCCTGGTCGAAGTCGACTACCGGTCGCAACTGACCAGATGCGGTTGCGAATTCCATCAAATCAATGTCAAGGGTTATGTCCCAGCGCTGGTGCTGGAGAATGGAATACTGTTGACCGAAGTTCCGGTGCTCCTGCAATTCGTAGATGCACAGGCTCCGGATGCGGGGCTTTTGCCCACGTCGGGTATGCATCGATGGCGGGCACTGGAATGGCTGAATTTCATCGCGACGGAGATTCACAAGAGTTTCAGTCCGCTTTTCCGACCGACGACGCCCGAAATCTTCCTGAAGCCGGGCAGAGACCATCTGATCCGGCGCCTGACCGTGATCGAGCAACATCTGAGCGAGCACAGATACCTGTTGGGGCGCGACTTCTCGCTGGCGGACGTCTACCTGTTCACCGTTTGCCGCTGGCTGGCAGATCAGGAGTTGTCCATCTCCGATTGGCCGGCACTGCAACGGCACTTTGATGACATCAAGTATCGGCCGGCTGTGGGGCAGGCCTTGGTCCGAGAGGGGCTGACGGGAACTGCCGTGGCGCCCGACCAGCTCGCGGATGGTGATCGAACCAAGCAAACTTGCCTTACCCGTCACATGCAACATCGATGCGGGAGGCAGACATGATCACTCATTCAGCGGACCCCCAGACTGACCGGAGAGCCATGTATCGGGAAATGCAGCGCTCAATTCCCGGTCTCGACGCAATGTATCGCCTCGTGCCCGCACTAGTCACCAACCATGCCGACGATGCGCTCAGTATCCTGGTCGTCGGGGCTGGGGGTGGTAGGGAGATTGAAGCACTTGGCGATTGCAACGCGGTCGGCCGGATCACCGCGATAGATCCATCGGCGCGGAACCTTGATACGGCGCGGGTCACCGCCGCGTGTTCTGGCGCGTCGTCCGAAGTCAGGTTCATCGTTGGAACCGTCCGTGATCTGCAATCCGGAGAGGCCTTTGATCTCGTCACGTCGCTTTTAGTGATGCACCACCTGCACGACGATGGTGCCAAGCTTGAATATCTAAAGAGCCTTCGGGACAGGCTCGCCCCCGGTGGCCGCTTGATCCACGCCGATGTTTGCTTCGGAGATTTCGAGGACTTCGACCGGCTGATCCCAATTTACCTAGCGTACGCGGATATCGTCGGCGTTTGCTCGGACGCGACACGTCTGGAGCTTTCGGCGATCCCCCAATTGCCGATCATTTCAGGAAGGCGCACCCGCGCGCTCTTTGTTGAAGCGGGTCTGACCGAGCCAGTCGAGGTTTTCCGCAGTCTCTGGTACAGATGCTGGACCAGCAGCCGAGCCCCTCAATGATCAAGTCCGAGTGCCACAATTAGAGGAGACCACACCATGCCCGACCTGCCGGTCTTGTTGACCTATATCGCCGTTCTGACAGGGTTCGTCTTCTTTCCTGGTCCGTCGATCTTACTCACGCTCACCCGGTCATCGACCTCTGGAATACGCGTTGGTGTCGCAACAAGCCTTGGCATCGGACTCGGCGACCTCGTCCATACTTTCATGGCGGTTGTCGGGATCTCTGCGATACTGCTGGCCTCAGCGCAGGCGTTTACGCTGATCAAGCTGCTTGGAGCAGGATACCTGATCAAAATTGGACTGCGCTCACTGTTCGAGGGCCGCCTTCGCAAGACCTCTGAGGCCGCCCCTCCGATATCGGTAAGCCAGGCGTTCCGACAGGCCTGTCTTGCTGAGATCCTGAATCCGAAATCCGCGATGTTCTTTTTGGCCTTCCTGCCGCAATTCGTCGATCCGCGCCACGGAGAGATCTCACTGCAACTCACGATTTTTGGATTGCTCTTCGTGCTCATGGGGCCCTGGCGACGCTGGTAACGGCAGTCGCGGCTGGCCATGTCGGTCAGTTTCTTCGGCATAATCCGGCTGTCCAGCGCTGGCAATCGAAAGTCGTGGGCAGCATCTACTGTGCGCTTGGGATAAGACTGGTGTTTCAGGAGCGCTGACCGGCGGGGATTTTCGTCAGCCAACCAACCCGACCAAAGGTGTTTCAAATGCAACAGATCATTTACGACGTCGCCATCTCGATCGACGGATACATTTCCGGGCCCGGCGGCGATATCTCGCAGTTTGCCCAGGAAGGCGCGGTGGTCGAAGACTATTCAGTCCGCCTCGAAACCTACGCGACCGCGATCATGGGCAGGGCGACATACGAGTTCGGCTATCGCTTCGGCATGCAGCCGGGCCAGAACCCCTATGCGCACATGGAAACGATCGTCCTTTCGAAGTCGCTCGGCTTGCCGGATGGGGCCGAGGTCGCAGTGCAGAAATCCAGCGACGCCTCGGCAATCGACGCTATAAAAACCCGATCTAGCGGGCCGATATACCTCTGTGGCGGAGGTACACTCGCCGGATCGCTTCTTTCCGCGGGACACATCGACGTCCTTCGCCTGAAACGCGCGCCCATCATTCTCGGGGAAGGCGTCCTGTTGTTCGGCGGCACCAGAGCGTCGCCTCGCCTCCAACACACCGAGACACGGGACTATGGCGACGGATACCTGTTTCAGGAATTCCGGGTTTCGCGAAAGGAGTGAGTAGTTGGTCGGGAAGTCCGGAAACAGGAACGAAGTTCACCGCTCCATGAGGCAACTTACAGGTCGCGGGACGGAGCAGACCTTTGCCGCTATTGCGCCAAAGGCTGCTTCTGTTCTTCAAACGACGGGCTTGTTGGCGGGACGCGCTCAGTATGAGAGTTTTTGGAAGCCGTTCGGAGTACTCTCAGGCCGATACGAGTTCCAAAATTGAAACTGGGCGTCGGGAGATTGCCATTCTTGCCAAATAGCGAATTTGCCGTCCGACGCAGATAGCGCTTTCGCCATCAAGCACCCGCGAGCCCTGCGCATGTCCGCAAGCAAGGGCGGCAATTCCACACGGTCGATCCCCTTGGAGAGGCAACTCACAGGGTCAGGCTGTGGCTTTGAAGCCGGGGAAGATTGGCCAAGCTCAGGCAATAGCGCCGCCCCGAGGGCGGCTCCGATTGTCCCAATTGCGTGCCGTCTTGATATGTCTCCTTTGAAGACCCGTGCCATCACATCACCATCCGCTCATAATAGGTTACCTCAGGGGCGCCCTCCATGAAGGCAAGCAACGCGTCCATGACGCCAGCGTTCTGGATGAAATTGAGATAGGCTTGGTGATGCTGTTTGCTGGTCCACTCTTCTTGCAGGAGGAACGCGCGCGTTTCGGGATCGTAGTACAGATTTACCTGAAACGCTCCGTCAAAGCCGCGAACATTTGGTAAATTCTGCTGCAAGAAGGCAGACAGCGCGTCGAACCTTCCGGCCTCGACAGTCATTTCCAAAGTGACCCAGATACTCATCTTCAATCTCCTGATTTGGTTTCCGGGAGAATAGTCTGAATTGGGTGATATTGATGTGAGCTATGCCTCAAAAATCGTCATATCCGGTCAAAACATCACGCGAGTTTCAAACGCATCTGTTTTGGTGTTTCGCCAAAGGCGCGGCGGAAGTCCTTGATGAAATGAGACGTATCAGCATATCCGATTTCGTAAGCGACTTCAGAGATCGAAAGGGTTGAGATCTCGACCAATTCCCGGCCTTTGGCCAATTTAACGTCCCGCAGCCAAGCTCCGGGCGCTATGCCGAAAGCCCGCTTGAAATCTCGCTGAAACGACGAAAGCGACCGCCCCGACAGACGTGCATAGTCCGCGACCGTCAGCCTGCGATCTGCATACCGGCGCATCAACTGCTTAATGTTGCGCCGTCCCTTTGTACGGTCCGTGTTCAATAGAAAGCGCCGAAGCTGGTTCTGATCATCGTGCAGATCCAGCAGCAGAAGAAGTTCGAGCAGTTTTGCTTTTACCAGCGCGTAAGGCGCATCAAGGCCGACATAGACTTGCGGCAATGCCGCGACATAAGCCTTCAGGCAAGGCGTACCGGCAAAAAGCGATGGCATGCATGTGGCGTGTTGTGTGCTGACTGCTGATGTGGCCTTGAGAAAGTCGTCGATGACGGGATCGTCGAAGAAGAATAGCCATGCTTCCAGCGGCCCGTCTGCGTTTGTAAAGTCCGAGATCATATGGTGGTGACGTGGTATCATCAGCATGTCACCCGCGCTGACACACGTCGCGCCCCCATCAAAATCATAGAAAGTCTCTTGCCCGCGGACCACATACGCCAAACACGCCGCGTTGGTGAAGAACTCAACACCGAGCATGTCTTTCCGGATGAATTTACGGAAGATACTTGCCCCCCTTTGGGCAATGACTGGCTGAGCGTCTTCGAAATCAAACAGTCCATTGGGAATCAAAAGCGTGTTGTCCGCACAGTGAGCTGCGATGGTTTGGTTCGCTCGTTGCAACATCCTGAGTGTGCCCATCTTTTTCCTGTCAAAGCTGACTTTAGCTGCCGCGCAGAATATTGGAAAGAAGGGCTCTGGCCGCGATTTCGCTGCACATCACATCAACGACTGTTTCTGTGGAACAGTCGTCGTTAGCCGCCCAAAGGCGTTCTCTTTGGTGAACATCCCGCTGCCGGACACATGGTTCCTTTCGAGGTCGATTTGCTCGCCTCATGATGGGGGTCGCTGGGGCCGCCTCAATGTTACTCGGCGCATTTCTGATGCAACGATCCCTACGAGGTCGGTCGCCCTTCGTCCCGGCAGGGACGCTTCCGCCGGAGCGGAACTGATGAGACCTATGGTCCTAATTCACGCCGCGGTCTTCTTTGGGATTCCGTATTCGAACTCGGTGCCGTCGACCCAAATCGAGTGCATGATGATTGCCAACTTTCGGGCAACGGCTATAGCCGCACGTTTGAACCCTGCGCGTTTGTGGATCCGAAGGCCCCAAGCCTTGAGGCGCGACCACTTGGCCGATCTGGTCAAAAGCACAGTCGCCGCTTGGTACAGATATGATCGCACCATTCTGCTAGGCGTTTGCCCGATGCCAGCCGAATAACTGCTCTCTCCCGATTGGCGCGTACGCGGGGCCAGACCAAGATACGGGCCGACTTTGGCAGAGGATGAAAACCGTTTTGGGTCGTCAATCGTAGACATAAAGCCAAGCGTAACCAGATAGCTTACCCCTGGAATGGTCATGATCCGAAGTGCGTGTTCGTTCTTTGCAGCAGTGTCTTTGAGCTGATCGTCGTACACCCGTATTTGTTCAGAGAGTGCATCGTGCGCGTCCAACAGCGGCTTCAGCATTGGTGCGACCGCGGGATGCTCTGCAATAACGTCTGCTACCATCTTGGGAAATCGCGAGGTCCCCGTGCTCTCGGTTATGAGGCCAAAAGTCTTCACGATACCCCGCATCTGGTTCAGCAGATCCCGGCGCGACAGCCTCATTTGATACCGCGCAGAGAGCATGGAGCGAATGAACTGCGCTTCAGGTGTGCGTACATTGGCTTCTTTGTACCATCCGATCCTCATCAACTCGGCCAGCCCCTCAGCATCGTTACGATCCGTCTTGTTCCGGCGCATCGACAGCGCTTGACTGGCATGGCGGGCGTCAACACAGATGACGGGCACGTCACGATGCCGGAGTTCCCGCCAAAGCCAAGGTGTGGTCGCGCCGGTCTCTACCGCGACCCGCTGGCAATTCGGCGCATGTTGATTGAGGCATTCAACGATAGATGCCAGTTCCGATGGGATTGCGCCCTGAAAAACCGCCTTGCCATCCTCACGCAGAACGCAAACGTGCGTTTCGGCGAGGGATACGTCCAGGCCTACATAGGTCATCGAATGATTGGCTCCAGTCATCTTTTCAGCTCCTCAATCGGGCGTTTCAACTAGCCCAACATTAGACGTGAAGCGGAGGACCGTTGTTACTCCATGTTACCCTTTAGGGCGGAGACAGCCTGTTTCGGGCGACCATGCAGCCGTGGCGCAAACTGGCTCGAAGAGACTGCTTGCGCCACACCTGGGCTGTAGGGAGCCCGGTCGCGAGCTGAAGGCTCGAGATTTGCCAGTTCTGAAGCTGTCGACTAACGGCGCGAGGTTTACCGTGAGAACAAACCTCATATATTCCAGAGATTGGCTGAGATATTCTGAGAGCAGACATGGAAGAAGGCATTGCCCTCTACAACTCATTTTTTACCCGTTTCATCAGGTTTTTCGCTGATCGAGGTTATAGTGGGTGCTTATTAGACGACCGAGAAAGCTTTCGGCTCGACTTTTCGATGGCGTTTGCTTTTGAGTGGGATCTAGTGGCCGAAATTCAGTCCTGGGAAGAGTGGGTTGCCCTGAAAGACTGGTTGGATGCTCACGGAGCGCAACGCATTGATGTTATGGTTGTAGCTCGACAGTTTACCTACATAGTCAATGAGCAGGAGCTGGTCTCAGTAAAACGAGTTTTGCAACGTCGCAACGTGCTCCCACGATTGGACCAGGGTTTAATCGGCAGGGCAGATTTTGAGTCTGTCATGCTTGGCGGTCACAACAAAGGTTTCATACCTGTGGCGGGAAAGAGGGTCATCTTGATCCAAGGACTGAAACTTCATGAGGAGGTTCAGGTCGGAGGCCTCGGGAAGCTTATCCAGCTAACAGACAATTACGTAAACGCTGTTACGCGAACACCAGTATCATCGGGTGCTCCTCATCTTTACAGTGGCTTTCTCACTGAAAATCCGGTCTTTTTTGAGCGCAAGGGGCTGATTTCACTGATGGCAGCACTGCGTAGCTTTCAGTATGCAAGATCCGGCGATCTCAGATACTGTTGGACAATCGGCCTATACAGGAGCCTGACCGGGCAAGATGCAACGCTGAAACCCGGCGGTGTTGTGCAATACTCAGAAGAGACATCATTGTTCGGTACCGAGGCGCCTCGGCTTACCGAAGTTGCCAAACTTGAGACAGGATTGTTGGCCGAGCACATTCTTGAGACGCTCGCCGGGCATCAGAGCAACTTGATAGCCTCCGAATTATTCAATCGTGCATTGCTTGCGCCGAAACACCTACGAGTACCTTCCGTCTTTTCAGCCCTAGAGTCAGTCTTCTATGTCCGAGACAGGTTCACCAAGAAGAAGGCAATTGCAGCCTTCGTCGCTGAAGTTCTCCAACTCACAAGGGGTAAAGCCGATTTCCTGATCAAGATGTATGATCTGCGAAATGCCATTATCCATGGGGACGAAGCCGAACAGCAGCAAGTGTTAGTCGATCTGCAGACCAACAGGCAGCGGTATGATCTGAAAACTGACCCAACTGCAGAGCTGGCAGAACTTGTTTGCCTTCTTTTCAAGGATCTTATGGCGCGGGGCTGGGAATCAAAGCCCGATACGCGCCAGTTGGAGCGCAGCGTCTTTCAGAACGCCAACCTACGAGATTTGCTTCAAAGGTAATCACTGCGCCAAGAGTATCTGTTGATCAGAGGCAGTTTCTCTGACCAGAAAGGCAGAACTATCTGAAGCTTTTCAGTGAAGATTTGGTGGAGCCTAGGAGGATCGAACTCCTGACCTCCTGCATGCCATGCAGGCGCTCTCCCAGCTGAGCTAAGGCCCCAAACCTGTCCGCTTTCCAGTGTCCGTTCCGTCTCCGGTGCGGTCCGTCTTGCGGTGTGAGCGTCGTTTAAGGGACGGCGGCGCAGGCTGCAAGCGTAAAATGCGCCGGGTTCCAAACTTTTTTCCGGCACTGCCGGAACGCTGCCCGGGGAAGGCGAGGCGCTTCCCCGGGCAGCTGGAAATGCCTTAGGAATCGTCCTCGGGGGTCGACATGTCGGCAATCTCGTCCAGCGGAACGTTGTCCTCGTCATCGTCATCGTCCAGGACATCATCGCCCAGATCAACATCGACGTCGTCATCATCTTCCAGAACCGGGCTGTCGCCTTCGAGGTTCTCTTTGGCCTTCAGGGTTGCCGCATCCTCGGCATCTGCCTCGATCATCCGGGTTTTGCCGGTGTCCAGCGCGACGGCCTCGCCCGTGTAGGGGCTGACGATCGGGTTCTTGTTCAGGTCATAAAAGCGCTTGCCAGTGGTGGGGCAGATGCGCTTTACACCCCATTCTTCCTTGGGCATGTGGATCCCCTTGATTAACTGGTGAGTCGTATCGACGATTCAGGTGCCTTGCCATATGAGGGGGGGACTGTCAAAGCCAAAGCCTGGAAAGGGGCGCCTATGGCCGAACACCACCTGCCCGGAAACCCGCCGGTGCCGCTGACGCTGCGGCGGTCGGCACGGGCGCGGCGGATCAGCCTGCGGATATCCTCGCTGGACGGGCGGGTGACACTGACGCTGCCCAAAAGCCTGCCGGAACGGGCCGCACTGGCCTTTGCCGAGGAGAAGGCGGATTGGATCCGGTCGCATCTGGAAAAGCATCCCGAGGCAGTGGAAGCAGGGTTTGGCACGGTGTTGCCGGTTGATGGCCAGAACCGGGTGGTTGAGCGCGCGCCAGGGCGGCGCATCCAGCTGGACGCGGGCCGTATTGCGGTGCCGGGGGACAGTCCGGGGCGGGTCTTGCAGCGTTACCTGAAAGAGCTGGCGCGCAACCGGCTGGCCGAGGCGTCGGATTTCTATGCCGCCCGGCTGGGCAAGGGCTACAGCCGCCTGACCTTGCGCGATACCCGGTCGCGCTGGGGGTCCTGCACCGCCGATGGCGGGCTGATGTATTCCTGGCGGCTGATCCTGGCGCCGCCCGCAGTGCTGCGTTATGTCGCCGCCCACGAGGTGGCGCATCTGCAGGAGATGAACCATTCGTCTGCCTTCTGGGCGGTGGTGGAACGCCTCTATGGCCAATACGAGCCGCCGCGCGGCTGGCTGCGCGAAAACGGAGCCGGCCTGCACCGTTACCGGTTCGGCGAATAGCAGCAAGGCTTTGACCCTGCGGATGCGCGGGCTAACCTCTTGGCAGGTACCTGTTTCCAGTTTCCCCGGTTCTTGAGGCTTGCCCGTGTCAGACAAACCGCAACGACGCCTTGCCGCCATTTTTGTGCTGGATGTCTCCGGTTTCAGCCGCTTGATGGCCGAAGATGAGGCTGGAACGCTGAACCAGGTTCTGGCGCAGCAGCAAAGCCTGATTGCTCCGGCGATCCGCAGCCATGAGGGCCGGATCATCAAGCTGATGGGCGACGGGGTGCTGGCGATTTTTCCCAGCGTGATCTCGGCGGTAGAGGCGGCAGCCGGGATCCAGGCCGCCGCCGCCCGCAACCGGCATCTGCAGCTTCGGATCGGTATCACTCTGGGTGAAGTGCTGATTGCCCAGGGCGATATCTATGGCGACGATGTCAATATCGCCGCCCGGCTGGAGGCTTTGGCACCGCTTGGCGGGGTGGCCCTGTCGGCTGAAGCATATGGCCAGGTGCGGGGCCGTATTCCTTATGCGTTCGAGGACCTGGGCCTGCATGAGGTCAAGAACATTCCCGAGCCTGTGCAGGTCTATGTACTCGGCGGCGAGCTGACCTCGCTGCCCAGTCTGCACCCGGTGGCCGCACCAAAGAAAGCGGACCAGGCAGCTTCGCCACCGCGCTGGCGGGCCGGGCGGCCTGTGTGGCTGGCGCTGGCTGCGTTTACGGTCCTGGCTGCCGCGGGCGGCGGCTGGTGGGCCGCGGGCATGCCGGGTCTGCAAGGGGCGGGGCAGACGGCCAGCGGGGCAGAGCAGACGCGGCCGCTGGTTGCCGTGATGCCCTTCACGGCGGCCTCGGCATCTCCTGAACTGGCGCAGGCGCTCACCGGCGAGGTGATCCGCGCGCTTGCCGCGGTTCCCGGCCTGGCAGTGGTGGCCCCGGCCAGCAGCCGGGCGGCGGCCGGACTGCCGCCGGACCAGGCGGCGAAACTGCTGGGAACAGAGTTCCTGGTCAGCGGCCATTTGCCTGCCGCTCCGTTACGGGGGATCCGGCTGGATATCCGCAGCCCGTCCGGGCAGGCAGCTCTGCCGCCCCGCCCGCAATCCAACCTGTCCGGCCTGGCATCTGCAGTGGCGGCAGATATTCTCAACGCCTTCAGCCAGCCGGTGCATGCGGCCGCGGCGGCGACAGGGCCGGATCAGGCGCTGATGCATATGCTGATGGCGCGCAGTCACCTGGCGGCTGGGCAGCAGCAAGAGGCCGGACTGGCCGTTAAACAGGCTTTGCAGCTGGCCCCCGGGCTGGCAAAGGCAAGAGTGCTGCAGGCAGAGCTTGACCTGGATTTGCTGACGGGCCCGCTGGCCGGCCTGCCGCAGCGCGCGGCCAAAGCGGCACAGCTGCTCGACGGGCTGCCTGAAACACCCGGAACCTTGCGCATCCGCGCCCTTGCGGCGCAGTTCAGCGGCGCGCCGGACACCGCCTTGACCCATGCGCAGGCGTTGGAGCGCTCTTTTCCGAACGACGCAGATGGCCATCTGCTGCGGGCCTGGCTGCTGCAGGTGGAGGGGCAGGGTGCCGCCGCCGAGGCCGCCTATGCCACTGCTTTGCGGCTCAACCCGGTGCCGTCTGCGCTTTATCAGAGCCTGCGCGCGTCGATGCTGTTTGATGCCGGGCAAGAGGAGGCTGCCGTTGACACTGCCAGTGCAGCGCTGGCGCTGGAACCCCAGGCGCAGCTGGCCCAGGCGGTGCGCTGCGCGGGATTGGCCTCGCTTGGCCGCTTTGAAGAGGCTGGCAGTGCCTGCGCGCAGCTGCAGGCCGCAGGGCTGACACTGGATCAGGCAGCGGGCGCCTTTCCCTATGGTGCCAGGGCCGGGGGCGGCAGTGCGCTGCAACGGCTGCGCACCGGATTCAGCCTGGCAGGGTTGCCTGGCCGCCCCTGACGTGCTGCCCCGGACTTGGGGGCCGTGATCACACGCGCGGATCTGTCCGCTTGACCGCGGCGCAATTTGTGATCACTTGAGGGGATGAACCTGACTGCCCGCTCCCCCCAGGACGCTGCCGCCCCTGCCCACGACCGCGTCTACCGCGCTTTGCGCACCCGTATCATGCATGGTGAAATCACCCCCGGCGCTGCGCTGACGCTGCGCGGCATCGGCCGTGAATTCGGCGTCTCAATGACGCCTGCGCGCGAGGCTGTGCGGCGGCTGGCCGCCGAGGGCGCGCTGTTCCTGTCCTCTTCGGGGCGGGTATCCACGCCGGAACTGACAAATGAACGGATTGAGGAGCTGGCGGCCCTGCGCGCGCTGCTGGAGGTGGAGCTGTCCAGCCGTGCCTTGCCGCGAGCGCATATGGCCCTGATCGACCGGCTGCAGATGATCAACGGAACGGTTGCCGAGATGGTCACCAAACGCGACGCGGTCGGCTATATCCGCACCAATCTGGAGTTCCACCGCACCCTGTATCTGCGCGCCCAGGCACCGGCCATGCTGGCGATGGCCGAGACCGTCTGGCTGCAGCTGGGCCCCACCATGCGGGCGCTTTACGGCCGGTTGCGCCGCACCGACCCGCCGCAAAACCACCGCCTGATCATCGCGGCGCTGAAGGCCGGGGATGAACCGGGCTTGCGTTTGGCAGTGCGCTCTGACGTGACCCAGGGTCTGCGGCTCCTGGCCGGGTAGGTCTGCCTCCCGATCCTGCTGGCAGGTACGAGGGCGGAGGCACTCCCGCCTGTTCGGGTCAATTCGGAAATTGCCTCACAGTTGGGCGTGGCCCGGCGCCGTGGCGCCGGGCCACGCCCAAGGCCGCCAGCGGCACTGGCAAAGCCGGTGCCGCGCGGGCGCGGGAGGGTCTGCGTGAACCGAAGTTGCCAAGTTCCGAATGTCCTGTGTGCATTGAGGTTGAGCAAACCTCGTCCAGCCCCCTTAGAACCGGGTGATTACGGTGGCGCCTACGGATTGGAACCGGTCCATTTCCATCAGTGAAGCCACCGATTGCTCCAAGCTGATTTCCTGGCCGATCAGCCGGCCGGGCGCTAGCTTGCCGGATTGCACCATGTCCAGCATTGCACCGTAGCGATGGGCCTGCATGCCGTGGCTGCCAAGGATCTCCAGTTCATCCGCGATCACCCGCGCCATCGGAACCTGCGGCGTGCTGTGGTCCGCCAGCATCAGCCCCACTTGCACATGCTTGCCGCGCTTGCGCAGGCAATTGACCGAATTGAAGCAGGTGTCCGGGTGCCCCAGCGCGTCCAGCGACACATGCGCCCCGCCGCGGGAGATCTCCCGCACCGCTTCTGCCGCATCCGCGGCGGTGCTGGCATCGACCCCGGCAACCGCGCCCAGGCTGCGGGCCAGCGCTAGCTTCTCCTCGGATATGTCGACAGCGATCACATTGGCGCCAAGTGCGGTGGCGATCATTACCGCCGACAGCCCAACGCCGCCGCAGCCATGCACCGCCACCCATTGCCCGCCGGAAACCCGGCCTTGATCCGCCACTGCGCGGAAGGATGTGGCAAAGCGGCAGCCAAGGCTGGCGGCAGTGGCAAACCCCATGGTTTCCGGCAGCGCTACCAGGTTCAAATCCGCATGATGGATGGACACATATTCGGCAAAAGATCCCCAATGGGTAAAGCCGGGCTGGAACTGGCTGTGGCAGACCTGCTGGTGGCCGGCGTGGCACTCCGGGCAGCTGCCGCAGCCGCCAACGAACGGCACTGTGACCCGGTCGCCGCGCCACCATTTGCTGACATCCTTGCCAACCGCGGCAACCGTGCCTGCCAGCTCGTGGCCCGGCACATGCGGCAGGGTGACATCCGCATCATGCCCCATCCAGCCGTGCCAGTCGCTGCGGCACACACCGGTTGCCTCAACCTTGATCACCACGCCGTGGGGCACCGGAGCTGGATCCGGCAGCGAAACCACTTCCGGTGTTTCACCAAAGCGTTCATAGAGCACAGCTTTCATCGGGGCAGGTTCCTTTGACGGTTGCAAGAGATAAGGCTTATTAGCAGGCAGCTGCCGGGGAGAGTATTTCTGATGCCTCTGCAATTCTGGAGAAATCCGGCGTAGTCTTTCCAAAAATGCCACTATTGAGCAGGAGTCTTTCGCTGTGGAGCAAATTGATAAGGTGGATGCCCGTATCCTGGACTGTCTTCAGCGCGATGGCAGGCTGTCCAATGCCAAGCTGGCGGAACGGCTGTCGCTCAGTGAAACGCCCTGCTGGCGGCGGCTGAAACGGCTGAGCGAGTCCGGCGTGATCGAGGGGTATCAGGCGGTCCTGAACCGCCGCGCGCTAGGGTTCGGAGTGATGGCCTTTGTCCAGCTTAGCTGCACTGAACATGACGCGGCCACGACAGCAGACTTCCAGCGCGCCATCGAAGCCAGCCCGAATGTGCTGGCCTGCCATAATACCACCGGGGACGCGGATTTTCTGCTGCAGGTGGTGGCGTGCGATCTGGATGATTACAGCCGCTTCGTTGAAACCGTGCTGCGCCGGTTGCCGGGGGTGTCGGGGATCAAGTCCAGCCTGTCCTTGAGGGAGCTGAAATCGTCCAGTCATTTGCCGGTGAGCGATCTGCGGATGTGAACAGCGCTGACCTGCACAAATGGCTCCCGGCCAGCGGCTCCCGCCTGGGCAGGCCTGCCTGTCAGGCAGACCCTTGCAATTGGGCCCGGCCCGGTGCCCTGGCACCGGGCCGGGCCCAAGGCCGCCAGCGGCGGTGGCGTCAGCCGGCGGTGCGCGGGCGCGGGAGGGGTTCCGCCACCTGCGCCCTTAAGATCCGATGCGCCTGATCAGGCCCCGCTGCCGGTGTAGTAGGGTGAGTTCATTGCCCGGCTGGCCGCCTCGGTGACCGAGGCATCAAAGACCCGCGTGTAAAAGGCGCAGCCCAGTTCCGCCGCAGTTTCCGGGAACAGGTTCAGCGCAAAATCCAAAGCGTTGTCCAGCGTGTCAAAGGCGTCGAAGCCGCCCAGTGTCCGGGTCTGCAGCCCGCTCAGCCAAACCTTGTTCTGTAATCCCGGCAGCATTTTCAGCGCCGCGTTGCGCGCTTGCCAGGGGGCTTCTTCAAACGGCACCGACAGTTGCAGTTCGGTGTACACGAACGCCCCTGGAGCCGCAGCCCCGCTGTTGTAATGCGCCGCACCCATGTCGCGGCTGGCCGTGGCGGTGGCTTCGGCGTCAAACACCCGCGTGTTGTGGGCGACGCCAAAGCTGCGCGGCTCGCCCGGGAAATAGCCAGTCACAAAGCTGCGGGCGTTTTCAATGCTGTCAAAGGCATAAAAACCGCCAATGGAATTATTGCCATGGCCGGACAGCCAGGTCTTGTTCAAAAAACCTGGCTGTTGCCGGATCGAGGCGTTGATCTCCTGCAGCGGCACCTGGTCGAACGGCACCGAGATTGCGACTTCGGTATAGACAAAGGCTTTTGGAGTCATGGCAGTTTCCTTTGTTTTGGCAAGAGAAGGCAGCAGCATCGCCCCGGCTGAGGCTGCAAGCAGCTGGCGGCGGGACAGCCGGGATCGATCGCGGAAGGCCGCGTTACTTTGATCGTGGGTCATGTTGGCTCCGGTTTGTTTGCTTGCATTTTGCAAGTGAATAAGAGTTCGCATGACAACTTGCGTTTTGCAAGTATAAAAACTACCAAGAGTTCATGACTGATAAGCACAGCAAATACGGGTCCGGCTGCCCGGTGGCCTATGCCCTTGATATCTTTGGCGACCGCTGGAGCCTTCTGGTGATCCGCGACATGGCGGTGAAGGGCGCGCGCACCTATGGCGAGCTGCTGAACGGCGGGGAGGGGATCTCGACCAACATCCTGGCGCAGCGGATGAAGCAGCTGGAAGAGGCGGGGATCCTGAGCAAAAGCAAGGATCCGCAGAACGGCCGCAGCTACATTTACACACTCACGCCAAAGGGCCGGGATCTGGCGCCGGTACTGGCAGATATCGCCCTGTGGAGCGCCAGATACAACAAAGCCGGCCACGCGATGACCGGCTTCAGTGACAAAGTGCAGGCAGACCGGGACGGCGTTATCACCCGGATCCGCGCGGGTAAGCTGCCTTAGGCCGCCAGCCCTTTGGAGCCGATGTCCAGGAATTTCTGGCGCCGGTCTTTGATCAGTTCGTCTGCGGTCTTGCCCTTCAGCTCGTCCAGCATATCCTGGATCGCGCCGCTGACCGAGGCCATTGCCGCCTTGGCATCACGATGCGCGCCGCCCAGCGGTTCCGGGATGATCCGGTCATTGACGCCCAGCTTCTGCAGGTCCTGTGCTGTCAGGCGCAGCGCTTCCGCCGCTTCGCGCATCTTCTCGGCATCCTTCCACAGGATCGAGGCGCAGCCTTCAGGGCTGATCACCGAGTAAACCGAATGTTCCAGCATCGCCACACGGTTGGCCGAGGCAAAAGCCACCGCACCGCCGGAGCCGCCCTCACCGATAATGACTGAGATCAGCGGCACGCCGATCTTCAGGCACATCTCGGTCGAACGCGCAATTGCTTCCGACTGGCCGCGCTCCTCGGCGCCTTTGCCGGGATAGGCGCCGGCAGTGTCGACCAAAGTGATCACCGGCAGCTTGAAGCGGCCGGCCATCTCCATCAGCCGGATCGCCTTGCGGTAGCCCTCAGGGCGGGCCATGCCGAAGTTGCGCTCAATCCGCGATTTGGTGTCGCTGCCTTTCTCATGGCCGATCACCACCACCGGCTGATCGTTGAACCGGGCAAGACCGCCCATCACGGCCAGATCGTCGGCAAAATTCCGGTCGCCGGCCAGCGGCGTGTATTCGGTGAACAGCGCCTTGATGTAATCCTGGCAATGGGGGCGGTCGGGGTGCCGTGCCACCTGGCATTTGCGCCAGGGCGTCAGCTCCTTGTAGAGGTCTTTCAGCAGCTGAGCCGCCTTGGCGTCCAGCGCCGCGGCCTCATCCGCCACGTCCATTTCCTCATTCGCGCGCGCCAGCGCCCGCAGCTCCTCCGCCTTGCCTTCGATTTCGGCCAGCGGTTTTTCGAATTCCAGATACTGGGTCATGTCGCCTCTGCTCAGCGGGTTTGCCGTTATATGGCCTTAGCAGCGCCAAGATGCAACTCAGCAAGATTTGTGATCTGCTGCCATGGCATAAGGGAAGAGCTAAAGAGCGCAAGGGAGGCACCGCGAATGGCCGCCAGTTACGAAGACCGGATCCTGCGGGTTCTGGCCTATATCCACGGCAACACCGATGGCGATCTGTCGCTGGACAGGCTGGCCGATGTGGCGGCGATGTCGCGGTTTCACTGGCACCGGGTATTCCGCGCCCTGACGGGTGAAACCTGCGCCCAGGCTGTGCGCCGCATCCGGCTGCACCGCGCCGCGGGCTGGCTGGTGCAGGGGGACATGCCCATTGCGCAGGTTGCGGCCCGCGCCGGCTACCCCAATCAGAACAGCTTCTCCCGCGCGTTCTCTGATGCTTACGGCAGCAGCCCGGCGGCCTTCCGCCGGGCGGGTCAATTCCGGCTGCCGAACCCAACCCTCAGAACAGGAAGTTACCCGATGTATGACGTGATCACCCGCACCGACCCCGCCCGCCGCCTGGCCGGCCTGCCGCACAAGGGCGCCTACATGGAAATAGGCAAAAGCTTCGAGGCCTTCGGCGCGATCTGCGAAAGCCGCGGGTTGTGGCCGCAGCTGGGCGCGATCACCGGGGTCTATTTCGACAGCCCGGACGCGGTGCCCGAAGCGGATCTGCGCAGCTTTGCCGGGGCAGAGCTTACCGGCGGCACGCTGCCCGATGGGATGGAGGAGGTCAGCCTCCCCGGCGGTAAAACCGCGGTGCTGACCTACAAGGGGCCGTATTCTGGCCTCCATGCCGCCTATCACAGCCTGTTCGGCAATTGGCTGCCGCAGTCCGGCGAGGAGCCGGCCGATCAGCCCTGCTATGAGATCTACCTCAACAATCCGCGCGACACCGCGCCCGAGGATCTGCTGACCGAAATCTGCCTGCCGTTGAAGTAGCCCTACGCCTGCAGCAGGATCGCTGCCAATGATGCCAGCAGCAGCGCGGCCATGGTCCAGTTGAACGCCCGCAGCTGCGCGGGCCGGGTCAGCAGCCGCCGCAGCTGCTGGCCCAGCATGGTCCAGGTCGATGCCGAAAAACAGCCGATCAGCAGGTAGGTGCCGGAGACCCACAGAATGGCACTCAGGTCGCGGCTGGCGGCATAAAGCGTGATTGCCCCCAGCGCCATCGCCCAGGCCTTGGGGTTGACCCATTGAAAGGCGCAGGCCTGCACAAAACTCAAAGGCCTGCCCTCGGCTGCCCCCTCCCGCGGCGGCGCGGCATTGGCGATCTTCCAGGCCAGCCACAGCATATAGGCCACAGACAGCACCGTCATCACCGGGGTCAGCACCGGGAAGGCATCAAACAGATGCATCACCCCCAGCCCGACCGGCAGGATCATCAGTGGGAAGCCGACCGCCACTCCCAGCAAATGCGGAATCGTCCGGTGAAAGCCGAAATTGGCCCCCGAGGCCATCAGCATCAGGTTGTTCGGGCCGGGCGTGAAGACCGTGCCAAAAACAAAACCGGCCAGCGCAAAGAGGAGTTCATAGGTCATGGGCAAGAAGATTGCGCAGTGATTGCCAAATGAAATTGCGTTTTGCAGCGTTTGCGGCGTAATTTCACAATCAATGGCGAAGAATGATAAAATAAACCAACAAATATTGCAGGAACTCACCCGGGACGGCCGGATCAGCAATCTGGAACTGGCCGAGCGTGCGGGCCTTTCGCCCTCGGCCTGCCTGCGCCGGGTGCAGGAGCTGGAGCGCGCCGGCGTCATAACCGGTTACCGTGCCGTGCTGGACCGGCAAAAGCTGGGGATAGGCTTTGCCACCTATATCGGCGTCGGCCTGGGTGAGCACACCAAGGACGCGCAGGAAGCTTTTGAACATGCCATGCAGGCCGCGCCCGAGGTGGTTGAATGCCACAACATCACCGGCACCATTGAATACCTCCTGCGCGTCGAATGCGCCGATCTGCCCAGCTACAAGAAATTCCATACTGATATCCTGGGCACGTCTCCTTATGTCACAGCAATCACCACCTATGTGGTAATGGGTTCGCCCAAAGACTTGCGGGCGTGATCCCTTGCCGGCTTTGGATTTTGAGTATTTGTAAAAAGGTGAAACAAAGAGCTTCTTCATCTTTCTCCTAAACACTCACTGCGAAACGTCTGCCGCAAAGACAACGTTTAGCATGCGGGCGGATACGCCCGCCCGTCTCCGCCTTATTGGCGGCGCCGCCAATCCTTAACCGCCACGCTGATACGGCACTGGGTAACGGCACTGGGAACATGATCCAGAACAGATGAACAACCGGAGGGGCAGAGGGCCTTGCCGGGCAAAACTCGTGGCCGGGGTCAACTGGTTCAGCGGTGTGCCAGCAAAACCCGCATGGCAATCTCCGGTGAGGCCAGCACCGGCACCTGGGTCTGCGCCCGCAGCACTGCTGCCGCCCCGGCCATCGAGGCCTGCGCCAGCACAACGCAGCCAAAGGCGCCATCCTTAAGCGCCATTGCGATGCTTTCTGCTATGGCAGCAGAAAAATCCGCACCGGCGCCCGTTTCAAACAACGGCCAGTGCTGCCCTAGAAACATCGGGACCAGTTGCGGATCACACCCGCCAAAGGCCCGCCGCAGCAGCGCCTCTGATGGGGCCGCGGTGCTGTCCAGGCAATAGGCCATCAGCACCGGCCCGCCGATCCGCGCCGCTTCCTGCATCATCGGCCAGTCGACGCGGATGGCGCCTGCCTCCTCTGCTACCGGACCAAGTGTGGTGCAGGTGCACAGCACCGGGCCGTCAGCCGCGCTGATTGCCGCAGCAATCTCTGCTTTCAGATCCGCGCCAATGCCATCCCGCGCCCGTGCCAGCCAATCGCTGCGCACTTGCTGGTTCAGATCCGCTTCGGGTGCCAACGCCCGGAACGTCCTTGCATGCACCTCTGCCGTATGCAGCAAAGTCAATTTTGTCATCAAACTCTCCATACGGAAAAGGCGCCCCATCGGGACGCCTTTGCACTTTGTCTATGCGAACCGGCGTCAGCTGTTCGCAATCAGTTCGGCCTGGGCCACAATCACTTCAGCCTGCTTGATCGAGGCGATATCGACAAGGCGGCCCTTATATACAGTCGCGCCGGCGCCCGACGCCTTGGCCTCTTCCATCGCTGCCAGGATCTCGCGGGCTTCCGCCACAGCCTCATCCGAGGGGGTGAAGACCTGATTGGCCAGCGCGATCTGACTGGGATGGATCGCCCATTTGCCAACCATGCCCAGAGTCGCGGACCGTTTCGCCTGGGCGATATAGCCATCCTCGTCCGAGAAATCGCCGAACGGCCCGTCAACCGGCAGGATGCCATGGGTGCGGCAAGCGGCGACAATTGCAGCCTGCGCCCAGTGCCAGGGGTCGGACCAATGCTTTTCGCCTTCGCGGATCATATAGTAGTTTTCCTGCGTCCCGCCGATACCGGTGGTCTGCATCCCCATCGAGGCGGCGAAGTCCGCAGCACCCAGCGACATCGCCTGCAGCCGGGGCGAGGATTTGGCGATATCCTCGGCATGGGCAATGCCTGCCGCCGACTCGATGATCACTTCAAAGGACACCGGTTTGGCCCGGCCTTTGGCGCGCTCAACCGCGGTGACCAGCGCGTCCACCGCGTATACATCCTCGGCGCAGCCGACCTTGGGGATCATGATCTGATCCAGCCGGTCACCGGCCTGTTCCAGAATGTCCACCACATCGCGGTACCAATAGGGGGTGTCGAGCCCGTTGATCCGCACCGACAGATACTTGCTGCCCCAGTCGACGCCATTGATCGCCTCGATCACATTGGCGCGGGCCTGATCCTTGTCGGAGGGGGCCACCGAATCCTCAAGATCGAGGTTGATCACATCCGCCGCCGAAGCGGCCATCTTCTCGAACAGTTTGACTTTGGAGCCGGGGCCGAACAGCTGGCAGCGGTTGGGACGCGCCGGAGCGGCGGGCTGGATGCGGAAGGACATGCGGAAACCCCCTGGGTAAGGAAATTGCAGAATTTTCGCTGTTCTGGTTATTAAGTTGCGCGCCTTCTTGCAAGCGGATTTTGCACTTGCGGCACGAAACGCCGCGTTGCGGCAATCCCGTTTGCGCCTTTTGCGTCGCAAACCCGCGCGAAACTGCCGCCGGCATGCTGCATTGCGCAAGAAAAGACACGGGCGCAGATCCGTGCGGAAATGGAGTTTCATGAAACGCGCATTGATCGACAACTGGGCCCTGTTTCTGGGCATGCTGCTGCTGATGGTCGGCAACGGGCTGCTGGTCACGCTGCTGACGATCCGCGGCTCGACGCTGGGGTTCACGGATCTTGAGATTTCCGTCATGCAGGCCTGTTATCCGCTGGGGGCGCTGGCGGGAACAATGCTGACCCCGAGGCTGATCGAGAAGGTCGGCCATATCCGGGTGTTCTCGGCGCTTGCGTCGATGGTTTCGGTGGCGGCGATTGCCCATCTGCTGACCTCGGACCCGGTCAGCTGGGCGGCGATGCGGCTGCTGGCGGGCTTTTGTTTTCCGGGCCTTTACGTGATCACCGAAAGCTGGCTCAACGCCAAGTCGGAAAACCGGATCCGGGCGCAGGTGCTGTCGGTCTATTTCATCATCCAGACGGCGGGGCCGGCGCTGGGCACCGCGATGGTCGGCCTGCCGGATCCCAGCGGCAACCTGTTGTTCGGTGTCACTTCGATCCTGTTGTCGGTGGCTATTGTGCCGCTTTTGCTGTCCAACATCCGGGCGCCGGATTACTCGGCGCCGGACCGGATGCCGGTGACGCGGCTGTACAAAGTGTCGCCGATGACGGTTCTGGGCATCGTCATCATGGGGGCGGGAGTGGTGGCCTGGTACATCAGCCTGCCGCTTTATGCACTGCAAAACGGTTTCAGCGAGGCGCAGGCCTCGGGCGCGCTGGTGATTGCGCTGATCGCCTCGGCGCTGGTGCAATACCCGGTCGGCTGGCTGTCGGACCGCACTGACCGGCGTTATGTGGTGATTGCGCTGTCGGGGATCTCGGCACTGGTTGCGCTGTGGATGGCGGTGGACACGGCGCCGTCGCGCATAGTGGTCGGGTTTTCGGTCATCGCTGCAACCACGCTGCCGATCTATTCGATCCTGGCGGCCCACGCCAACGACCAGCTGCAGCCGGGGCAGGTGGTGCCGGCCAGCGGCACCATGGCGTTCCTGCTGCAGCTGGGGCAGTTTTTCGGCATTCTGATCGGGCCGAACATGATCAGCGTCGCGGACGGGCGGGGGCTGCAATACCTGCTGATCGCGGTTGGCGTGACCGTGGCGCTGATCGCCATTGCGCGGCGCGCGACCTCCGGGGCGCCCGAGGACACCGGCGAATTCCAGGCCATGGGTGTGATCGGCGTGGCGCAGCCGGGGGTGCTGCAGGCGGAATCATGGGCGGAAGAGGAGGAAACGTCTGTAAGCAGTGGTGCTTGCGAAGAATCTTCTGACATTCAGTAGGTTTCGTGAAGAAAATCGTGCAAGTAGGGCGTTCCCGCGTGATTTCGAGAGGACTTTGCGCGAAATTAGCCCGATTTTAGCGCGACCAATTTAACTCGAAGGATGAGCGCGATGATCGAGACCCCTTATCTGCTGTTCCTGGGCGACGCGCCTGACATGCTGGCCGCCAAGGTTGCCATCGGTATCCGCGACTGGCGTCCGGATCACGCTGTCGGCCAGATCCGCCTGCCGGGCTGCGGCGCCGATCTGGGCCTGACTGAGATGTCCCTGGCAGAAGCCAAGGCAGCCGGCGCCAAGACGCTGGTTATCGGCGTGGCCAACCGCGGCGGCGTGATCTCGCCCGCATGGAAAGAAGTGCTGATCGCGGCGCTGGAAATGGGCTATGACATCGCCTCGGGCCTGCACAACCTGCTGCGCGACGAGGGCGACCTGGTGGCTGCCGCCCAGACCCATGGCGGCACCCTGCACGACGTGCGTGTTCCCACTGTCGGTTATCCGATTGCCAATGGTGTCAAGCGCAAAGGCAAGCGCTGCCTGGCAGTCGGCACCGATTGTTCGGTCGGCAAGATGTACACCGCCCTGGCAATGGACGCGGACATGCAGAAACGCGGCATGAAGTCGACCTTCCGCGCCACAGGCCAGACCGGCATCCTGATCACCGGTCACGGTGTGCCGCTGGACGCGGTCATTGCCGACTTCATGGCGGGCTCGATCGAATATCTGACCCCTGACAACGACGACGACCACTGGGACCTGATCGAAGGCCAGGGCTCGCTGTTCCACGTCTCCTACTCAGGCGTCACCATGGCGCTGGTGCATGGCGGCCAGCCGGATGCGCTGATCCTGTGCCACGAGCCGACCCGCACCCATATGCGCGGCCTGCCGGATTATGACGTGCCGAGCCTGGAAGAGCTGAAAGCCGTGGCCCTGCCGCTGGCACAGCGCGCCAACCCGGCCTGCAAGGTTGTCGGTATCTCGGTGAACACCCAGCACCTGTCCGAGGATGAAGCGGTCAAGTATCTGGCCGAAGTTGAAGAGCGGATGGGCCTGCCCGCCGTCGACCCGTACCGCCACGGTGCAGGCCGCCTGGTGGACGCGCTGGCCGCGGTCTGATCTAACAGCCCCGCCGGAGGTGCTTGCCGACAGGGCAGGTGCCTCCGGCGGGAGTATTTTTGAAAAGATGAATACGCCGGAGCCGGGTTTTCCAGGCCTCCGGCTAAGGTTCGCCGCCACGCGCGGGGCGCCGCAGGAAGGGGCAGTTTCATGAACATCACTGTTACACCGGACGTCTTTAAGCTGGCGCAGGTTTTCACCATCTCGCGCGGTTCGCGCACCGAAGCCAAAGTGCTGACCGTGCGGGTGGAGAGGGACGGCGTCACCGGCTGGGGCGAATGTGTGCCTTATGCCCGTTACAACGAGACGCTGGACAGCGTGACGGGTGAGATAGAGGGGCTGCCTGCTGATTTCACCCGCGCAGAGCTGCAATCGCTGCTGCCCGCTGGTGCTGCCCGCAACGCAGTGGATTGCGCGTTGTGGGATCTGGAGGCGAAGCAGGCCGGCAAACGTGTCTGGGAACTGGCCGGGCTGGAAGCCCCTGGGCCGGAGATCACTGCTTACACGCTGTCGCTTGACACGCCGGAGAAGATGCAAAAGCAGGCCGCGGAAAATGCTTTCCGCCCGCTGTTGAAGATCAAGCTGGGCACCCCCGACGACATGCCCCGCCTGGAAGCGGTGCGCGCCGGAGCGCCGGATGCCAAGATCATCATCGATGCTAATGAGGGTTGGTCAGCCGAAGTCTATGCCGAACTTGCGCCGCATCTGGTGCGGCTGGGCGTGGAGCTGGTGGAGCAGCCGCTGACTGCGGGTGAGGACGCGGCCCTCATTGGCATGGAGCGCCCGGTGCCTGTTTGCGCCGATGAGAGCTGCCATGACCGCGAGAGCCTGCCGAAGCTCAAGGGCAAATACGATGTGGTCAACATCAAGCTGGACAAGACCGGGGGCTTGACCGAGGCGCTGAAGCTGCGTGATCAGGCGCTGGCCGAAGGGTATCAGGTGATGGTCGGCTGCATGGTCGGATCCTCATTGGCGATGGCGCCGGCGACGCTTGTGGCGCAGGGTGCGGCGGTTACGGATCTTGACGGGCCGCTCTTGCTGGCCGAAGACCGCGAGGAACCTTTGACATTTGATGCCGAAGGCGTGCACCCGCCTGTGGCTGCACTCTGGGGCTAAGGAGAATACCATGACCCGTACCGTTTTTGTGAATGGCGAATACCTGCCTGAAGGGGAAGCCAAGGTTTCGATTTTTGACCGCGGCTTTCTGTTTGCCGATGCGGTTTATGAGGTGACCTCGGTTCTGGATGGCAAGCTGATCGATTTTGACGGCCACGCCGTGCGCCTGGACCGCTCGCTGAAAGAGCTGGACATGGCCTCGCCCTGTACCAAGGACGAGCTGCTGGAAATCCACCGCAAGCTGGTGGAGCTGAACGGCATTGAGGAAGGCCTGGTGTACCTGCAGGTCTCCCGCGGCTCCGACGGCGACCGTGACTTTGTGTTCCCCTCCGCCGATACCCCGCCGTCGCTGGTGCTGTTCACCCAGAACAAGCCGGGCCTGGCCGACAGCCCGGCCGCACAGAAAGGCGCCAAGATCATTTCGATCGAGGACATCCGCTGGGGCCGCCGCGACATCAAGACCGTGCAGCTGCTGTATCCGTCTATGGGCAAGATGATGGCCAAGAAGGCGGGCTGCGACGATGCCTGGCTGATTGAGGACGGCTATGTGACCGAGGGCACCTCCAACAACGCCTATTATGTGAAGAACGGCAAGATCGTGACCCGGCCGCTGTCCAATGACATCCTGCACGGCATCACCCGCGCCGCGGTGTTGCGCCTGGCGCAAGAAGCGCAGATGGAGATCGAGGAGCGCCTGTTCACCATTGATGAGGCGAAAGAGGCGGATGAAGCCTTCACCACCTCTGCCAGCGCCTTTGTGATGCCGGTGGTGGAGATCGATGGTGCGGCGCTGGGTGACGGCACTCCCGGACCGATCGCCAAGCGCCTGCGCGAGATCTATTTGGAAGAAAGCCGCAAGAAAGCAGTCTGAGACACGCAGCCTGGATTGCAGATGCCCGGATTGATGAGGGCCGTCCCAATGGGGCGGCCTTTCTGCATTTTTTGCGGATGACGGGGCCTTCACATGGATTTAGCGGGGTGAGGATTGGCTGCCATTGATGCTCGGGGATTAACAATCGCACGCGCCCCGGGTGAATGTCCTTGCTCGGGACTGATTGCGGCGGGATTTTAACTAATTTTACACAAAAAGGGCCAGTTCCGGACGAATTAGGATAGGGTGGGGACATAGAAAGCGCTGCCCGCATAAGCGGGGGGATGCCAGAGTTTCACGTTAGGGAGTTGCCCAATGGATCAGACCTTTCAGCCGGAGTTCGCAGCCGTTGTGGAATGCCCGTCAGCCGAGGGCAGCGAGGCCGAGATCCTGGCAGCCGTGCGCAGGGTGCTGACCGCAGAAGAGGCCATTGACCCGGAGATTGCGCAGTCGGCTGCCAAGCGCGGCTGGTTCACGGGCAAAGCGCGGGCGTCTGAGCCTTCAGTCACAAGTTCGCTTGCCGCGCGGTTGCTTGGCCGGTTCCGCGGCTAAGAATCACCGCCCTGTCCTGCCTGCAGCGCCCTGCGGTGCCGGATCACTCAAATGACTAATCCCGGCACGGCCCCGCAACAGAAATGATAAGGCCGCCGCTGACCGGCGGCCTCTTTGGTTTTCAATGGCAATGGACTGTGCCGGTTGCCGTTTCCATATGGCAGCACTGGCCCGGAGGAGAGCTTTTCCGGCAGCCTCCGCCATGCATTACAATTCCTTGCCGAACGATACCTGCCGGCTCCAGCGTGCTGGCGAACAGGGCCGCAGGGGACAAAAGAGCGCCTGCAAGGGCCAACGCTGGTATCAAAGTCTTCATTCTCAGTCTTCCAATAAAGCTCTGTGCCGAGTGTATTTACCCATGGTGTAAGCCACGCAAGACTTTTCCCGCCTTGCGGGCGGGTCAAATTTCCAAACCGTGCTTCTTTCTGGTCTGCAATACCCCAGGGTGAATTGGCCGCCAGGCCAAGAGGGGCAGCGCCCCTGCGCCGTTCCTCTTGGCCTGGCGGATTTTGCAGAAAAACGACAGCCGGAATGGCGGGCACGGGCCGGGAAAGGGCTTGCTGCGGCGCCTGGCCTTCAGGAAACAGGGAGGGTCTTCCATGCAGCCGTTTGAAGGAGTGCAGGTTCTCGATCTCGCCCATGTCTAGGCGGGGCCGTTCGCGGCCTGTCAGCTGGCAGCGCTGGGGGCAGAGGCGATCAACATCGAACCGGTGAACCATCCCGGCATGACCCGCAGGCAGGCCGCGCCGGACGGCCTTGGGCCGGGTTTTGCGCGGGCGCAGCGGGGTTCACACTGGCGAATTTGATCCTGGCGGAACGTATGGGCGCGGCAACGGTTCTGGGCGGGGCAGTGATATTCACAGCCTTTCTTTGGCCGCAGAAACCGCACCCCCGCCCGCGGTCGCCTGAAAACGCCTGCTGGCCAGCCTATTGCCGGTCTGTCACATTTTCCTTGAACGCGACCTCGAATTCCGCCTGCTTTTCGGCGCTGGCCTCGGTCTGGTGGCTGGCTTTCCACTCGGCCATGGTCATGCCGTAATAGGCCTCGCGCGCAGCGTTTCTGTCCATGCCGATGCCGCGCTCATTGGCGGCTTCCTGATACCAGCGCGCCAGGCAGTTGCGGCAAAAGCCGGCCATGTTCATCAGATCGATGTTCTGTACATCGGTGCGGTCTTCCATCAGGTGCTTTTGCAGGCGGCGGAAGGCGGCGGCCTGGATTTCGATTTCGGTTTGCTTGTCCATGGCGGTGGCTCCGGAGTTGTCTTGCGTCGCCTCAGGCCTAGCAGCCGGGACCGGGGCGGGCAATGGGCGCGGGCGGCCGGGATCAGGCCAGCTGCAGCGCCAGCCACGGCCCCAGCGCGGTGGCCAGGATCACAATCTTGTAGGTGCCAAGCCAGCGGTAAACGGTGAGGCTGACATCGGCCGGCGCCAGTCCGAACATCCGGGCGTGCAGGCGCGCCACCCAGTCCTGCAGCAGCATCAAGAGGATGGCAGACAGGGTGAACAGGCCGATGTGCAAGATGGTCAGCCAGCCGAAGAAGGCGGAGAGGGTTTCCTGGGCCATGATGGCTCCTTTCCCGTTGCTGTGCCGCGTTTCCAGCCCTGATGTGGGGGGCGCCGGGCACCGCTGCAAGATCATGCGGTAGCGTGCCGCAGATCAGAGACCTGAATTTTCGAGGGCTTTAGGCAGAACACTTGCCAGGCGTTCCGCCCATTTGCACTGTCCATCGTGTTCGGCAATCAGGTCGTTTCTGAGCTCGATCAGCGTATTGGGGCGGCCTGCATGCGTGGCGTGGGTCTCAATCGCGTCGCCGGGCAGGTGGCCGGTGTAGGGCTCGTTGATGCCGACACACAGGCCGTCCTCGGCCTTTAATTCCTCGATCACAAAGGGCGAAAACCGTTCGCCTTCGGGAAACAGGATGCCGATCTCCCAGGGGCGCGGTTCGCGCCCGCGCAGCTGGCGGGTGAAGCTGTGGACCGAGACGATCACGGTGCCGGGGCGTTCGGCCAGCCGGGCCAGGGCGCGGTGATAAGGGCGGTAGCAGCCTTCCAGCCGTTCCTTCAGTTCTGCCGTGCCCGCGTGGCGGTTGGCTGGAATTATGGTGCCGTCGTAAAGCTTCATCAGAAGGGTCGGGTCGTCCTCGCCGCGGTTGGGGTCGATTACCAGCCGCGAGAAGTTCGACGCCACCACCGGCGCGTCCAGCATCCCGCCCAGCAGTTTGGCCACCTCATAGGCGCCGACGTCATAGGCGATGTGGCGTTCCATATCCGCACGCGGCAGGCCCAGATCGCCGCCGCCGGCAAAATCCGGCACATGGTTGGTTGCGTGGTCGCAGGTGATCAGCCAGCGGGCGGGACGGTCTGCGCCGTGAACAAAATAGGGTGTGTATGTCATGAGCCTGATATGTTTTGCCGCAAGCTGTTTACGGGAGTTGCGGCAGAATGGGAATTGGGGGATAAGCACCCTGAACGCTGTTTGCGGTAACATAAGTCAGGCCCGAAGGAGAAGACCCCTATGAAACGTTCGCGCAATGTGAAGATTGTCGCCACCCTGGGGCCGGCTTCGGAGACCTATGAAACCATCCGCGCCCTGCATGAGGCCGGCGCCGATGTGTTCCGGCTGAACATGTCGCACGGCAGCCATCCGGAGATTGCCGAAAAGCACAGGATCATCCGCCAGGTGGAGCAGGATCTGGACAGCCCGATTGCGATCCTGGCCGATCTGCAAGGGCCGAAACTGCGGGTGGGTGTCTTTGCCAATGGCGCCGAGGATCTGGTGGAGGGCGCCAGCTTCCGTCTTGATCTGGATGAGGCCGAGGGCGACGCAACCCGCGTGTGCCTGCCGCATCCGGAGATTTTTCAGGCGCTGGAACCCGGTGCGCATCTCTTGGTCAATGACGGCAAGATCCGTCTGGCAGTTGATGACTGCGGAGCGGATTTTGCCGATTGCACAGTGGAAATCGGCGGCACCATTTCGAACCGCAAGGGGGTGAACGTGCCCGACGTGGTGCTGCCGCTGGCGGCGCTGTCGGAGAAGGACCGCGCGGATCTGGAATTTGTCTGCGCCCTGGGTGTGGATTGGCTGGCGCTGTCGTTTGTGCAGCGGGCCAAGGACGTGTTCGAGGCCCGCGGGCTGGCCGATGGCCGCGCCGCGGTGCTGTCTAAGATCGAAAAGCCGCAGGCGGTGGAGGATTTCGAGGCTATCCTGGATGCCTCGGACGGGATCATGGTGGCGCGGGGCGATCTGGGGGTTGAGCTGCCGGTGGCGGCGGTGCCGCCGATCCAGAAACGGCTGGTGCGCAAATGCCGCGCGGCGGCCAAGCCGGTGATCGTGGCGACCCAGATGCTGGAAAGCATGATCGAAAGCCCGATGCCGACCCGGGCCGAAGTCTCGGATGTCGCCACGGCGATCTACGAGGGCACCGACGCGATCATGCTGAGCGCCGAGAGCGCGGCAGGCCAGTATCCGATCGAGGCGGTGCAGACCATGGACAAGGTCGCGGTCGAGGTCGAGGCAGACCCCACCTATACCCAGATCATCGCCGCCTCGCGTTCGGCCAAGGGCACCACTGTTGCTGATGGCATTGTGGCGGCAGCGCGCGAGATTGCCGAAAAGACCGAGATCAAGGCGATCTGTTGCTTTACCCAGTCGGGCACCACAGCACTGCTGACCGCCCGCGAGCGCCCCGGTGTGCCGATCATCGCCATGACCCCGGTCAGCGCCACCGCCCGGCGGCTGTGCCTCAGCTGGGGCTGCAAATGCGTGATGACGCCGGAACTGGACCGCTTCAAAGGCGCGGTTGTCAGTGCGGCGCGGGCGGCGCGCTCCGGCGGCTATGCCGGGGACACCGACCAGATCGTGGTCACCGCCGGCGTGCCTTTCAACGTGCCGGGCACCACCAATATCCTGCGCATTGCCCCCTGTGATGAGCGATTGATTTACAGCACTGATCCGGAATAACGGGGAGCTGCTTGTCTGCAGGCCGGCAGCGAAGTTTGAAAACATCGGCCCCTCGCCTACCATTTCCTTGTGTCAGGCCGTGATGGGGGACGTGGTTTATGGGGACCGATTTGCCGCTGATAGCGGGTTTGGTGATTGCCGGGTTTTCGGTGCCGTCGATTCTGTCGGCATTCAGCGAACGGCGGCCGCCGCGGACATCCGTGGCGACCATTCTGATTGCCATCGGTCTGATCGCCTATGCGGTGATGATGAAACCCGGCGGCTACCGCATTGACGAGATCCCGGATGCGTTTTTCCGGGTTCTGGGACGCCTTCTGTAGAGAATCGGCTTGCCCATCGGGCAGGCATTGCGTATTGGGCAGCTCTGTTCCGCGTGGCCGGCCTTTCTTAGGCATGCCGAGTCGCGCGTCTAGCGAACCCGCATTGAAGGAGACGGAAATGCCCAAGATGAAGACAAAGTCGAGCGCCAAAAAGCGCTTTAAGGTGACTGCGACCGGCAAGGTCATGGCAGGTCAGGCCGGCAAGCGCCACGGCATGATCAAACGGACCCGCAAGTTCATCCGCGATGCCCGCGGCACCACAACCCTGTCGGCACCCGACGCTAAGATCGTCAAGGGCTTCATGCCCTACGACCGCTAAGAGGAGATTGAGATATGTCCCGCGTTAAAGGTGGTACCGTCACTCACGCCCGTCACAAGAAGGTCATCAAGGCAGCCAAAGGTTATTACGGCCGCCGCAAGAATACCTTCAAAGTCGCCCGTCAGGCCGTCGACAAGGCGAACCAGTATGCAACCCGCGACCGCAAGAACCGCAAGCGCAACTTCCGCGCGCTGTGGATCCAGCGGATCAACGCTGCTGTCCGTTCGCACGACGAAGCGCTGACCTATTCCCGCTTCATCAACGGCCTGACCCTGGCCGGCATCGAAGTGGACCGTAAGGTTCTGGCCGACCTGGCCGTGCACGAGCCCGAAGCCTTTGGTGCCATCGTGCGCCAGGCACAGGACGCGCTGGCAGCCTAAGGCGCCGGAGAGTTCCGAATTCAGGAAAGGCCGCTCCGGTAGGAGCGGCCTTTTTTCGTGTTTGAGGTTCACTGTTCCGCACTGCGTCCAGCGGCCGCAATTGACTGTCTTGCGCGGGGGCGGTTACCGGATCAAGGGTTGAAACGCCCGGATGACCGCCAGCCAACCCCTGTCCGGCTGTGCTGGAAAGGATCCTGAACGCAAAGGCTGGCTGGGCAGGTTTGCGGCTTACTTTGTTGCCAGCATCGCCTCAACTTCTGCTGTGCTTGCGGCCCCTTTCAGGATCGTGAAGTCGCCCCGTTCCAGCATTGCACGGGTGCCATCCAGGATCACCTGCTGGGTGACACGGGCCAGTCCCCCGCCGATGGAAATCCGGGCAGCGCCCAGTGCGCCGATTTCATCTGTTGTGAGATCACGCATCGCACCCGCAGCCAGCAGATTGACAGCTGTGCCTGTCGCGGCAAGCGCGCGGGTGGTTCCGGCATCGACCAGCGGGGCGTATATCACATCTGCACCTGCTTGGGCGAATGCCTTGCAACGGCGCAGCGCCTCTGCTTGTTCGTAGTTATTCATAAGCCAGCCATCAGCGCGGGCAGTCAGCACGATCCCCGCCGCCTTGGCTGCAGCGGCCGCCGCCTCTACTCGGGCCAGCGCCAGATCAAACGGATAGGAACTTGTCCCCGGAACAGCTGTGTCCTCCACCGAAACCCCCGACAGCCCGGCTTCTGCTGCCAGTCTTACAGTCTCTGCGACAGTTTCGGGATCGTCTCCGTATCCGTTTTCGAAATCGCCGTTTACCGGCACGTCGACCGATGCGCAGATACTGGCAGCGTGCTGCAGGGCAATTTCACG
Organism: Leisingera sp. NJS204; assembly: GCF_004123675.1. Taxonomy (NCBI): domain Bacteria; kingdom Pseudomonadati; phylum Pseudomonadota; class Alphaproteobacteria; order Rhodobacterales; family Roseobacteraceae; genus Leisingera; species Leisingera sp. NJS204. The sequence continues at coordinate 627,087 of NZ_CP035417.1, forward strand.
CGTGATCTGGCCGCCATCAGCCAGACCCAGCGTGAAGCCATACCCTGAAGAGGTCGTCGCCAGCGCCTGCGCACCCAGATGCGCCATTACCTTTGCTGATCCGATATCCCAAGGGTTTGGCATCACCACCGGCTTGCCCGGGACGTGAAGGGCGCGGAATCGTTCCGTCAACTCGTAGCGTCGCAAAACATGCTCCTCTCTCCGATCAGCAGAAGTGCTGATCACTATAGCGGATCTTCGCTTTGGCATGCAGCATTATCGGCTTTCCTGAAGGTTTTCGATGCAGGCCGTGGAATTGGGGCGGGGTTCGGTGCGACCTTGGCCTTCGTTGGAAAACCTTCCCAAGGTGAAAGCAGCGCGGGCCTGGGATCAGTCTATGGGAAGCGCGCAAATGGCTGGAGGCGGGGCTTGCGCAGGCGCAATGGTCTGGTGGGTGCGGCCTGCTCCCTCAGTGGTGCGCGCGGCATCGGTTTTTGACCGCGCCGGAAGGTAGCGATGATGCGCATCGGGCCACCGCAGCACGGACAGGGTGCGCGAAGGGCGGTTTGGCGTGAGCGGCCCATTTGGTCTTTCGGAACGGCGCGAGCCAAGCGGCGAACACCTTTGCGTCTGTCCGCCCGCTGAGGCCGCCGAAGAGGGCCGGCTGGCCAGTGCGGTGCAACTCCATCAGTCCTTCGAGGAAAAGGCGCCTGAACAGTCTGGGCAAGACGCGCAGATGCAGTCGGAAACCCGGTTTGTAGGCCACCTGCCGGGTGCTGCCCGGCGGCAGGCCTCTACCGGGACTGATCATGCGGATGCGGGAATAATGCGTTAGCGCTGATCCCCAAGTGTGGAGCGCGCTGGTCATGCCGACGCGGGCGCCGGGGCGCTTGGGGTCTGCGGCGAGGGTCATGACCGGTTCGGCCGAGGCACGGAACAGAACGCCGCAGACCTGCGGTCGCGCCTCCCGCCAATAGCCGCGCAGCAGATCCAGCAATCCCGGTGACAGCATGGCCTGGCAATCTTTGCCCCCCTTGCCTTGGCCGGCATGGATCAGCAACCGGTCGATATTGGGCTTGTTGGTTGAATCCGCTGCGCTGCGAATGAACGGCGGCTCTGATGAATTCGCCCGGGCAAAAAGCGTGTGGACCTCATCCATCGGAACGCTTTTTGCCCGGGCTCGCATGGTGTGATGTGTTGACTGAAACAACACGGTAGATATCTGTCATGTGCAACTGGTAGGCACGCTAATCCTCGGGCGTGGCAGAGCCCGGTGATCGCTGTAGAAACTTCGCGAAATCCTTGGCCGCCCGGATATGCGGCTTCTGCGCCTTATCGCCCATCCCCCGGATGCGCTTGTCTTCCTTCATCCGCGCATGCAGCGGGGTCATCTTCTCCTCTGTTATGGGAACCTCCCGTCAATTGACTGAGAAAGCCCCAATCGTCAGACAGGTCTGTAAGATCGCAAAATGCGTGGCCTCCCAGGATGGTTTTTTACACCAGCCACTAACGCCATTGCCGCGAAGCGGCTTTGTCCTTGGTTTCGGAGCGGCCCCTTACCACAGCCTGCCTTTCGCATATTCCTCATAACCAGCGTCATAGGTTTCGGCTTCGAACCCGGCCTCCTGCTCCTTCAGGAACTGGCCCGCGGTGGGTAGTTCCGGGCGTTCACGGTCCTGATCCCACAGGCGGGACCGCATAACCGCCTTGGCGCATTGAAAATACAGCTCGTCTATGGTGATCACGGCCACCGTGGCCGGGCGCCGTCCCTTGCGTTCAAAGGTGGTGCGGGCGGTTTCGTCGGCGGTCAGGTATGCGGTTCCGTTCACCCGAACCACATTGTTTTCGCCCGGAACCATGAACATCAGGCTGACACGGCTGTCGCGCACGATGTTGCGCAGCGAGTCGAGCCGGTTGTTGCCGCGCCAGTCCGGCAGCCACAGGGTGCAGGCGTCCGCGATATGCACCACCGGGCCATCATCGCCGCGCGGGCTGGCGTCGGTGCCCTCAGGGCCGATGGTGGACAGCACCAGGAACCAGGAGGCCTCGATCCAGCGCTGGTACAGCGGTGTAAGACGGGTGGCGACTTTGCTCAGCGACCGCGGTACCGGGGTGCCGTAAATGTGTTCAAGTGTTTCGATGCCGGTGATTTTCTGCATGCTCTGGCCTCCTTTTGGCGGCAATGTAGCTTACCCTTTTGCGTATTTGGGCCAGTTTTTTTGCTCAATTGAGCAAAAAAGAAGATATTCGGCGGCGGTGCTGGCCCCCGCCTGATGCGGTGCAGTTGCTGCCGCATGGGGGGTGTCGTTTCCGCGCCGCTATGAGGATGGTTGGTGCAGGCGGCACTAGCTGGGCGGTGTCCGTGATCTCTGGTCTGATCGTGCCTGCAGTCAAGCTGCATGAAACCCGAATAGTAGGAGGGGTGCAGCTGCAATTGTTGTGTATCGATCCGGCGGAAACCGTCCCCGGCGCGATGACGGTTTGCCGTGCGGCGGAAGGTTTAGGGCAGAAACCGCCAGTTGCATCTATACAGCTTTTGCGGGATACGGGCGCGAGCGGCCTTTCCTGTGTGTGCACTGGTGCAAGTCATCCGCATACTGCTTTTTCCAGGTTGGGATCCGGACCAAGGCCGCCGAGCACGAAATCCGAGGAGTTACATCGTGAAAAAGATCGTCCTTTTGTTGCCCTTGCTGGCCCTGGCTGCATGCGGTGACGAATTCAGCTACCCTTCGCAGCTGGAAAAGCAGTCGCAGACGGCAGCGCAGGCCGCAGCCACCCCGGTTGACCAGATCACCCTTGAGCGCGGCGCAAGCATCAATGGCGGCAACTTCCAGGTGCTGGGTCCGGTGAAGACGTCCGTGGGCAAGCCGACTGCCTTTCACCCGGCGCCGACTGTTGCGGACGCAGAGAAAAAACTGCGTATTGAGGCAGCAAAGCTCGGGGCGGATGCGGTCATTAATGCAGAGGTCGGCAACGTCGGCGTCTGCCCGCTCAGCTGGGGCTGCCGGGCTGCCAGCGGCACCGCGGTCAAGCTGAGCTACTGACGCTCAAGGCGGCGGCATCCGGGTGATGCCGCGCTGGCTTGGAAATTGGGAAACCGCTGCTTAGAAGGGCAGCGGTTTTCCGTATTGAATTCCATAATCGCACTGCGGGCGGCATTATGGCAGGTTGCGCCGGAATTGAGGTGAGTGAGGCAGCCATGAAGTTCATCCGCGATGTGATTGCGCAGTTGGAAACCCCGCGCGAGGCGCGGCCCTTGGGCAGCGGCTGGCTGTCGGGAACCATGGCGCTGCTGGCGGCGCTCACCGGGCTGCTGCTGGTGCTGCTGCGCTGGTACCCCGAGACGTTCTCGTATCCGCAGCTCGGCTTTATCCATTCCAGCGGCTATGTCACCGCCTTTCTGCGCTTTGTGCTGCTGGCGGGTTACGCGCTGTCGCTGCTGAGCCTGATCCTGAGCCGCCAGAAGGCGCTGGGCTGGGCGGCTCTGGGCTTGTCAGTTGTGGCTTCTTTGATGGCGACGGCGCAGCCGCAGCACGCAGGCGGCACTCCGCAGAGCCTGTACTTCGGGCTTGATTACTTCATCGTCAACGTTCTGCTGGTCGGCTTTCTGTTTGTGCCGCTGGAACGGTTCTTTGCAGCGCGGCGCGAGCAGACGGTTTTCCGCACCGAATGGCGCGAGGACATGTTCTATTATCTGGTCAGCTCAATGCTGGTGCAGGTGCTGACTTTCCTGACACTGGCGCCGGCGAACTATGTCAATGCAAACGCCGATCTGGAGGGCATCCGCGCCCATATCACCAATCTGCCGTTTGCGGTGCAGGTGCTGATCGTGATGGCGGCAACGGACTTTGTGCAGTACTGGGTGCACCGGGCATTCCATACATTTCCGGCGTTATGGCATTTCCATGCCATTCACCATTCGGCCAAGAAAATGGACTGGCTGGCGGGTGCGCGGATGCATTTCATCGAAATCGCGGTGCTGCGCGGGCTGACGGCGGTGCCGATGTTCACGCTGGGCTTCAAACCGGAAGCGATCCAGGCCTATCTGCTGATCATCTATTTCTATTCCAGCTTCATCCACGCCAATATCGGCTGGAAGCTGGGATTTCTGGAGCGGTTCCTGGTCACGCCGCGCTATCACCACTGGCATCACGGCAGCGAGCGGGCGGCGATCGACATCAACTATGCCTCGCATTTTCCACTCTATGACTGGCTGTTCGGCACCCATTACTTGCCAGAGGAAGCCTGGCCATCAAAATACGGCGTGGCGGGAGACACGGTGCCGAACGGCTACTGGCGGCAGTTCCTGTACCCGTTCAACCGGAAGCGCTGGAAGAGGAAGGTCGAGGAGGACCGGCATGGGCTGGGTTGAGACCCGCAGGCTTTTGTTGTCATAGATATCTGGAGTCGGGTCAATTTTAGGTCGGCACGTGCAATGTTCGTTTGTCAAATCCAGCTTCTGATCCAAGCTGGCAGCGGCCCGGTTTCCAAGTTGACAAGCGACCTGATCCCGATAGCTTGCGCGCGAAGAAACTACTAACAAAATTGGACGAGACTTATGAAAATCAAGGCAATATGCATGATGTTCGCGGTACTGGCTGCGGGGTGTCAAAACACTGTGCAAAGCTCTGCCACTGTAACGTCCCAACCTGCTTCAGACAGCATAACCAAAGCGCAGATCGAAACCTGCTGGAAACAAGCTGGTATTAAGGGCGACCTGTACAAGTTCATGACACCCGAAGAGGCTGCCGGAGTGCGTCCCGGTGGCGTTTTCACGGAACAGAAACATGCGAAGTTCACTGCTTGTTTGAAGGCCTGATCTCCGGATTCAGGCTGCAACCCCGTGCGGGCCGTGGCGGATGATGGCCCATTGGCCGTATGTATCCTCCAGGTCCAGCGGGATGGCGGCAGTGGATTTGCTTGAGCCGCTGCCCACTTCGGCCAGGGTGAATTCAATCCCGCCGGGGATGTCGATGCGGACCCGGTGCTCGCCGCCGCCGTGCGGGGCCTGGATCGGGCGGCCGGTGGCGTGCAGCAGGCCCTCGACGTCCACTTTTGCGGTGCGGTTTTCGATGTCGGCCTCGTAGTCGATCCGTTGAACCAGCGTGTCATGCACGGTGTCGCACATGGCGCGGAACACCCACCAATGGGTGGCTTCCTCATCCGTTTCGCCGCCGAGCATCACGGTGGAAAGCGCCTCGCGCTGGGCGTCGCTGGCCCGGTCGTCGACAATCAGCTGCAATGCGCCCTTGCCCTCGAAGATCGGACCTGGCCATGCGTAAAGAACGGCGGCGCGGGTGCCGGCAAGGTCGGTGTCGCCGAAGTGGCCTTTGTCGATATGGATCACCTCAAACCCGGTGCAATTGCCATGGGTGGGCAGATCCTCGAACTGGCAGGGGCAGCCGTAGTTGCAGTTGCAGTTCCCGAAGCTGCGGCCCTCGATATACCAATCCACATGCGCCATGACTGTCTCCTCCGGTTCTGTTGAATGAGATGCGGGGAGTCTATCATAATTAGGGCGTGATTGCAGGGCGGGCTTGCTGTCCGGCCATATCCGCCCGGCTTCCGTCCCCGCCCTCTTGCTTTCGCCGGCCCTTGTGGTAGCAGGGCACAAGCAGAATTCGAGGGGCCGTGATGGACGATCTTAAAGCCAAATATCTGGGTCAGATTGCCGATGCCGCGGATGAATCCGCGCTGGAAGCGATCCGCCTTGCCGCCGTGGGCAAAAAGGGCGAAGTGGCGCTGAAGATGCGCGAGCTGGGCAAGATGACCCCGGAAGAGCGCCAGGTCGCAGGCCCGGCGCTGAACGCGCTGAAGGATGAGATCAACTCGGCCCTGGCGGCCAAGAAGGCGGGCCTGGAAGATGCCGCCCTGGATGAGCGTCTGCGCACCGAATGGCTGGACGTGACCTTGCCGACCCGCGCCCGCCGCGTGGGCAGCCTGCACCCGATCAGCCAAGTGCAGGAAGAGATCACCGCGATCTTTGCGGAACTCGGCTTTTCGGTTGCCGAAGGGCCGCGGATCGACACCGACTGGTACAACTTCGATGCGCTGAACATCCCCGGCCACCACCCGGCGCGGGCGGAGATGGACACGTTTTACATGCATCGTGCCGAGGGCGACGACCGCCCGCCGCATGTGCTGCGTACCCATACCAGCCCCGTGCAGATCCGTTCGATGGAGAAGATGGGCGCGCCGTTGCGCATCATCTGCCCGGGCGGCGTTTACCGCGCCGACTATGACCAGACCCACACGCCGATGTTCCACCAGGTCGAAGGCCTGGCGCTGGACAAGGACATCTCGATGGCGAACCTCAAGTGGGTGCTGGAGGAATTTGTCAAATCCTTCTTTGAGGTGGATGATGTCGAGCTGCGCTTCCGCGCCTCGCATTTTCCCTTCACCGAGCCGTCGGCCGAGGTCGACATCCGCTGCTCCTGGGATAACGGTCAGCTGAAGATCGGCGAAGGCGACGACTGGATGGAGATCCTCGGCTCCGGCATGGTGCACCCATCGGTGATCGCGGCCGGCGGCATCGATCCGGAGATCTATCAGGGTTTTGCCTTTGGCATCGGCATCGACCGTCTGGCGATGCTGAAATACGGCATCCCGGACCTGCGCGCCTTCTTCGACAGCGACCTGCGCTGGCTGCGCCACTATGGCTTCCAGAGCCTGGACATGCCGGCGCTGCATGGCGGTTTGTCGCGGTAAATGCCGTTCTTAGGTTTCTCCGTGTCTGGCTGTATGGAATGGCTCAAGGATTGTTCAAACAGGCTGAAGCTTTGGCATGCAGTTGGTCTGTTCCTGTCAGGTTTCTTTGGCTGGGTACTCTTGATCGAGTACGCACCTGATTGGGTGCGTGTGGCCTACTCATATGCTGTGATGCTTCCGTTACAGGTTTTCCTACTTCTTGCGATGTGGGGTTGGATCAAACGCAGAAAGTCGGAAGGCCAGAGACGCAACCTCCTTTGGGACACCAAAGCGAAGCTCAAGGACTTGAGGCGCTAGTCAGTTAGTGTTCGGTGAGGCGCAGCCCCGCATCGCGCCCACCTTCGGGTCTGGCGCGATGCTTCGTGTACCATGGAAATGATAGCGCCAAGAGACTGTGGGGTTCGAACACAGGCCTAAGGCGCGGAATCAAGGCCGAGAGGCCGCCGCGCCATCGCCTGACCGCCCGCACGGGCAGGCGATTTGGGGCCGCCGGCGCTACAACTGGAGTTCGCACGGACCTGACCGGCATAAACTGCCAAACACCAGTGTTGGATCGCCTCCCCGCGGTCAGGCGATGGCGCGGCTTGGCAACCCACAAACTTGTGACGTGACACTTGCCCCCCCTTGGCTAGGCTCAGCCAAATGATCCGAAGTGCTCTTTCCTTCTCTGCCGTCCTCCTATGGGCCTCCGCCGCTGCCGCCATGGGGCCGTCGGAACCCTCTGACTGCCATGGCGGGACGCCTTGCCAGCTCGGGGACCGCTCCTATCACGTGATGGAGCCGGAGGGCTGGGACGGGGTCACGCCGCTGCCGGTGCTGCTGCATTTCCACGGCTGGGCGCGGACCGGGGTCAATGCGCAGCGCAGCGGCCGGATCGGCGCCTCAACCAAACGGCGCGGTGTGCTGCTTGTGACGCCGAACGGGCGGCGCAAGACCTGGGACTTCTGGTCGCCAAAGACCGGGGATGTCGGTTTCACAAACGAAGTGCTGCGGGACGTGGCCAAGCGCTATCCTGTTGATGCGGGGCGTATCTATGTCTCGGGTTATTCCTATGGTTCGGCGATGGCCTGGCGGTATGTTTGCGAGAGCGGCAATCATGTGGCCGCTTTGCTGGGAATTGCCGGGGCGTTTCCACCGGGGGAGACCTGCCCCGAGGCTCCGCGCGAGGTGCGCCATGTACACGGGGTAAGCGATACTGTGATGCCCTTTCCCGACGACGGTCCCGGCGGGCAGGCGGTGCCCATGGGGCTGTGGCGCGCCAGGTTGGACTGCGGCGCAGGGCAGGTGGCGGGCGACTGGCAGGTGGTGGATTTCCTGAAACTCAGCCGCACCGAATGGCGGAACTGTGCGGAGGGCCGGGTGGTGCTGGACATTCATCCGGGCGGCCATTTCATTCCGCATGGCTGGATCGGGCGGCAATTGGACGAGCTTTTGAACCTCACTCCCAGCTATCCTTGAGGGCAGGGGCGCAGAACCCTTGAACCTTGGCGCATTCTTTGTCATTGCCTCTGGCAAACTGCATATCTGCCAAGGGGTCCCCGACCGATGAAATTCACGCTTTCCTGGCTGAAAGACCACCTCGACACCGATGCTTCGGTGGAAGAGATCACCGAGACTCTGACCGATCTGGGTCTTGAGGTTGAAGGGGTCGTCAATCCAGCCGACGCGCTGAAGGACTTTAAACTTGGCTATGTGACACATGCCGAAAAGCACCCGGATGCCGACAAGCTGCGGGTCTGCAAGGTGGATACCGACGAGGGCGAGCTGCAGATCATCTGCGGCGCGCCGAACGCCCGCGAGGGCATCACTGTGGTGGTCTGCAAGCCGGGCATGTATATTCCGGGGCTGGATATCACCATCGGCGTCGGCAAGATCCGCGGTGTGGAAAGCTATGGCATGATGGCGTCCGAGCGCGAGCTGGAGCTGTCGGAAGAGCATGACGGCATCATCGAGCTGCCCTCGGGCAAGGTCGGCGACCGGTTCATCGACTGGCTGGCGGAAAACGATCCGGCCAAGGTCGATCCGGTGATCGAGATTGCGATTACCCCGAACCGGCCCGATGCGCTGGGCGTCTACGGCATTGCCCGCGACCTTGCAGCGCGGGGTCTTGGCACCCTTAAAACCCGCGCGTTTGAGGCGATCCCGGGCGATTTCGCAAGCCCGATCAAAGTGACCATCGACGAAGACACGCTGGACGGCTGCCCGCTGTTTGCCGGCCGCCTGATCAAGGGTGTGAAAAACGGTCCCAGCCCGCAATGGCTGCAGGACCGGCTGACAGCGATTGGCCTGCGCCCGATTTCCGCGCTGGTGGATGTGACCAACTTCTTCACCTTCGACCAGAACCGCCCGCTGCATGTGTTTGATGCGGCCAAAGTATCTGGTGACTTGCGCGTCCACCGTGCGGCAGGCGGCGAGACGTTGAAGGCGCTGGACGAAAAGGAATACACGTTCGGCGCAGGCCAGATGGTGATCTCGGATGCGAACGGCCCCGAAAGCATCGGCGGCATCATGGGCGGCGAAGAGACTGGCTGCACTGAGGAAACCGTGGATGTGTTCCTGGAAAGCGCGTTCTGGGACCATGTGCAGATCGCGATGGCGGGCCGGGCGCTCAAGATCAACTCCGACGCGCGCTACCGCTTTGAGCGCGGCGTGGACCCGGAGTACACTATCGAGGGCCTGCACCGCGCGACCCAGATGATCCTGGATATCTGCGGCGGTGAGCCGTCGGAAGTGGTGATCGCCGGCGACGTGCCGGATCATGCGCGCGCTTACAAACTGGATTCCGGCCGGGTGCAGTCGCTGGTGGGGATGGAAATCCCGGAAAGCGATCAGCGCCAGACCCTGACCCGCCTGGGCTTCCGCCTGGAGGGCAACATGGCGCATGTGCCCAGCTGGCGCCCGGATGTGCAGGGCGAGGCCGACCTGGTCGAGGAGGTCGCGCGGATTGCCTCGCTGACCAAGCTGCAGGGCAAGCCGCTGCCGCGGCTGACCGACGGCATCCCGAAGCCGGTGATGACACCGCAGCAGCGCCGCCAGCAGATGGCGCGCCGCACCTGCGCCAGCCTCGGCTATAACGAGGTGGTGAGCTACACCTTCATCGACAAACCCTCGGCTGCGCTGTTCGGCGGCGGCGGTGATGCGACCATGCTGGCGAACCCGATCTCAACCGAGATGTCGCATATGCGCCCGGCGCTGCTGCCGGGCCTGCTGCAGGCTGCGGCCCGCAATCAGGCGCGCGGTTACATGGATCTGGCCTTGTTTGAGGCTGGTCCCGCCTTCCACGGCGGTGAGCCGGGTGAGCAGCACAACCTGATTTCGGGCCTGCTGGTGGGCCGCACAGGTCCGAAGGATGTGCATGGCGCATCGCGCGCTGTTGATCTCTATGATGCCAAGGCTGACGTTGAGGCGGTTCTGGCAGCCATCGGCGCGCCGGCCAAGGTGCAGATCCTGCGCGGGGCGCAGTCCTGGTGGCATCCGGGCCGTCATGGCCGCATCTGCCTGGGTCCGAAGAAGACGCTTGGCGTGTTTGGCGAACTGCATCCCAAGGTGCTGAAGGAGATGGGGATCAAGGGCGCGGCTGTTGCCTTTACTATCTGGCCGGATGAGATTCCGATGCCGCGTAAATCCGGTGCCAGCCGCCCGGCGCTGGATATCAGCGACCTGCAAGCGGTGGAGCGGGACTTTGCCTTTGTTGTTGATGCTGAGGTTGAGGCGCTGACCCTGGTCAATGCGGCAGCCGGGGCTGATAAGGCGCTGATTTCAGATGTGCGCGTTTTTGACGAATTCATCGGCGGTTCCTTGGGTGAGGGCAAGAAGTCGCTGGCCATCACCGTGCGGCTGCAGCCCAGCGACAAGACGCTGCAGGAAAAGGATATTGAGGCGGTGAGCGGCAAAATCATCGCCAAAGTGACCAAGGCCACCGGCGGCACCCTGCGGGGCTAAGGCTGGACCAAGACTTTTGAAGAAAAGTCTTGCCAAAAGTTTTCTGTAAAACTTTTGGCAGCGCTCCCGTTGGGGCGCTGGCCTTTCTATGCGTCACCTCGCGGAGAAGAACTCCGCCAGCAGGTCGAACACCAGCCGGATCCGGCGGCTGGTGTGCAGCTCGCGGTGAGTGGTGAGCCAGACCGGGAAAACAATCGGTTCCATGCCAGGCAGAAGCCGCTCCACCTCCGGCGCGGCGGCTGCGACGCTGTCCATCATCGGACAGATGCCGAACCCTTGTTTCACCAGCTCCCACGTGGCCAGCCCGCTGGTGGACTTGATACGGAAATTGTCAGGCGTCAGGGGAATACCCAGCGGCGCCATGAACGCGATCGAGCGTTCCACATCGGCGAAACCCACGAAATCATGATCCGCCAGCTCTGCCGCTGATGCAGGGCGGCCGCGCCGTTCCAGATAGCTGGCGGCGGCATAGAAGTGGGCAGTGGCTTCCTGCACCAGGCGGGCGATCAGCTCGGGCTGTTCGGGGCGGACGTGGCGGATGGCGATATCAGCTTCGCGCCGCATCAGGTCGCGGATATCATTGGCGGCCACCACGTCGATGGTAAGCCGGGGCGCGCGCTGGCGCAGTTGGTGCAGCACCGGCGGCAGCACATGGGCGGACATCACATCCGAGGCGGTGATCCGCACCGTGCCGTCGATGGATTGCGCCTTGCCGGTGGCGGCCAGACACAAGCCATCGGCTGCCGCTCCCATCTTGCGGCTGTGGGAGAGCAGCTCATGCCCCGCCTCGGTCAGGGCCAGGGTGCGGCCTAGGCGTTCGAACAGCAGCACGCCCAGCTCGCCTTCAAGGGCTGCAACCTGGCGCGACAACGTAGGCTGGGTGAGGCCGAGCCGACGCGCCGCTGCTGAAAGCGAGCCGGTTTCAGCGGTGGCGAGAAAGGCGCGAATGTGGTTCCAGTCGGGGCTGTTCATGCAAATATGTATAACGAACTTGCGAATTTCGGCAATTTATCTGTGGTTCCTGCATGGGTAGGGTTCCGGCAACCAAGGAGATCCGCGATGACAGCCGACGCCCGATTTTGGAACAAGGTCGCCCCGAAATACGCCAAATCGGCGATCCGCGACGAAGATGCTTACCGCTATGCGCTGGAACGGACCCGGTCTTATTTGAAGCCGGAAGACAGCGTGCTTGAACTGGGCTGCGGCACCGGTTCCACCGCGATTGAGCTGGCACGCAGCGTGTCGAAAATCACTGCAACCGATCTGTCGGAAGCAATGCTGGAGGTGGGCCGCGAGCGGGCGTGGGACGCTGGCGCCAGCAATGTGGAGTTTCAATGCAGCAGCGCTGGCGAGGCGCCGGAGGGCCCGTTTGATGCGGTTCTGGCGCATAACCTGCTGCATCTGCTGCCGGATCTGGAGGCTGTTCTGAATGGTGTGGCGGCGCGGCTGGCGCCCGGCGGGCTGTTCATCTCCAAAACACCTTGTCTGGGAGAGATGCGGGGCAGTTGGAAGTACCGGATGTTTCAGGTGGCAATTCCGCTGATGCGGCTTGTGGGTTATGCGCCCAGTTATGTGGATTTCATCGACATCCGCACCTTGGAGGCGGCGGTGCAGCGGGCCGGTTTCGACATCATTGAGACCGGCAACTACCCGGCGGACACGCCAGGCCGCTATTTGGTGGCGCGGCGGCGCTGAACCTTTGCCTTTCGCCTGTCAGCCCTAGGTTACAAGGCGGAGGCTTTGATGTTCGAGGACCGGATTTCCGCCGGGCTTCAGCTGGCCGGGCATTTGGTTGAACTGCCGGTGAAGGACCCCGTGGTGCTGGCGCTGCCGCGGGGCGGGGCGCCTGTTGCGCTGCCCATTGCGCAGGCCTTGAAGGCGCCGATGGACCTGCTTTTGGTGCGCAAAATCGGCATGCCGTCCAATCCGGAGCTGGCGGCCGGCGCGCTGGCGGAGGGCAGCAATCCCATTTTTAATAACGCATTGCTGCGGATTGCGGGCTTGAGGCCGGAGGATTTTGCAGCCCAGGTTGGCCAGGCGCGGGAGGAGAATGCCGCCCGCCGCGCCCGGTATCTGCGCGGGCGGGCGCCGGTTGAGCTGGCCGGGCGCACGGCGATTGTGGTGGATGACGGCATTGCCACCGGCGCGACCTTCATGGCGGCACATATCTGGCTTAAGGAACGCGGACCGGCCAGTGTTATCCTTGCCGTCCCTGTGGCGCCGCCGGAAGCGGTGGACGAATTGCGCCCGCTGGTGGATACTGTGATCTGCTTGCTGTGTCCGGAGGAATTCCGGGCTGTCGGCGGGCACTACAGGGATTTTACGCAAACCAGCGACGCAGAGGTCATGGCTGCTTTGGCCGCGGCCCCGCAGGCTGGCGCAGGAAAGGACAGAACGTGGCATTGAAGGTTTATCTCTCGGGCGAGATTCACACCGACTGGCGGGAGCAGATCATAGCAGGCGCAAAAGGGCTGGAGGTCAGTTTCAGCGCGCCAGTCACAGATCACGGTGCCAGCGATGATTGCGGCGTGGCGGTTCTGGGTGCCGAGGACAATAAATACTGGCATGACCACAAGGGTGCGATGGTCAACGCGATCCGCACCCGCAAGGGGATTGCCGATGCCGATGTGGTGGTTGTGCGCTTTGGCGATAAATACAAACAGTGGAATGCGGCCTTTGATGCGGGCTATGCCGCCGCCCTTGGCAAATCGATCATTGTCCTTAGCCCGCCGGAGCATCAGCACGCGTTGAAAGAGGTCCACGCAGCAGCGCTGGCAGTGGCGCAAGAGCCGCGCCAGGTTGTTGAAATCCTCGCTTATGTGCTGACGGGCAAACTGCCTGCATGACACCCCCGGTGCTGGAGACGGACCGGCTGATCCTGCGCCCGCACCGGGTGCAGGATTTTGCTGATGTGGCCGCCCTGTGGGCAAACCCTGAGACTGTGCGCTTTATTCAGCCAGCCGTTGAGACGCCGGAGGGCGCCTGGGCCAAGCTGATGTTCCATCACGGCCACTGGCAGGCGATGGGGTTCGGAGTCTGGGTGATCACCGGGCGCAGCAGCGGCCGGTATCTGGGCGAGACCGGGTTTTTCGTGACCCCGCGCCAGTGCGACCCGCTTTTGGGGGATGCGGTCGAGGCAAGCTGGGTGCTGGCGCCGGAAGCTCAGGGGCAGGGGATTGCGGCAGAGGCGGTGCTGCGGACCCATGCCTGGGCGGACACCGCAGGTCTTTGGCCGGAAACGGTTTGCCTGCTGGACCCGGAGAACACGGCGTCACAAAAACTGGCCGCAAAGACCGGCTATGAATTTCGCCAGGAGGTCCAGTACCGCGGCGGCACGTCGCTGGTGATGGCGCGCAAGACCGGGCAGCCTGGCACGGCAGCGTAAGGCTCCCGCCCCTGAAAGCGCTTCCAAAGGAAGCGCATTGCAGCGTTGGGCACGGCACCGCGCGATGCGCGGTGCAGGCCGTGTGCCGCCGGTGTCAGTTCCCATCGCAGAATCCGGTGTAATCTTACTGGGATTTTTTGCGCCGATTTTGCGATTTGCAGCGCCCCTCAACGGTTCCTTAACGCTGGACGGCCAAATTGGCCTCTTAACGCACGACGACTTTACGTAAAGCACCGCGCGCCGATTGGGTGCGGTGCTTGGGAAGACAGCATGACGAACCGCCGCAGACCTGTTTTGCAAATCACCCCGCTGATCGAGGACGCGGGTCTCTTCAAGCGCGAGGTGCGGGATGTACCGTTGGAGCTGGTGCCGGTGTTTAACCGGAACAACCGCGGTGATCTGGTGGTGAAGGGGATTGTTCAGCCGGATGCGGAGATCGAGGTGGTCTTTGCCGGGCGCCGGATGCGTGAGGCGGCTGGTCTGGTGACGCAAATGAAGAAGCTGCGGGTGCAGGGGGTGCGTACGGCGATGCATGGCCACGAGGCGATGAACAGTATCCGGCGGCTGCGGCTGCCGGTCCAGGTGCGCGGCACCTGGCGGCTGCGTTTTGATCGCGATGCGTCCGGCTGGGAGGTCAAGAGCTATCAGCTGCTGGCCGCGCAATGGGCCTTTGCCGATGCGGATGGGTATACTGTTCTGTGCGGCTGGCCGCCCGCCGAGCCGGACGACAGATTGCAAGACCGCGCCCGCGCCGCGCGGGCCCAGCTGGCCGCGGCACGGGCCGCGCAGGCAGCGCGGACAGGCTAGGACCCCGGCCACCCACCCGGGCTGCAGCGCACAAACGCCCCGCCAAAGGCGGGGCGCCAGACCCAACGGGATGAGGCCCGTCAGGGTCGAAGACGGGCGGGAGCGCCTCAGCCCTCCTTCTTGATTTCCACAGAATGCGGATAAGGAATAGAAATGCCCTTGGCGTCGAAAGCCTCTTTCACACCCTGCGTCAGGGCAAACTTCACTTCCCAGTAATCCGCCGCTTCACACCATACACGGGCTGTCAGATCGACGGAACTGTCCCCCAGATTGGTCACCCGCACCCAAGGTTCTGGATCTTGCATCACCCGCGCGTCGGCGGCTGCCTGTTCGAGGATGATCGCCTTGGCAGCATCAGCGCTGTCGCCGTAGTCGATGCCAAACACCATGTCGACGCGGCGGGTGTCGTGATGCGAGAAATTGGTGATGATCGCGCCCCAGGCCTGGCCGTTCGGTACGATGATTTGCACATTGTCCGGCGTGGCCAGTTCAGTGATGAACAGATTCAGATCCTTCACTGTGCCGGAGGTGCCGCCGATATCGACAAATTGGCCGATTTTGTAGGGGCGGAACAGGATCAGCATGAATCCGGCTGCAAGATCGCTGAGCGTGCCCTGCAGCGCCAGGCCGATCGCCAGGGTCGCCGCACCCAGCATGGCGACCAGGCTGGTGGCCTCGATGCCGAAGATGCCAAGCACCGCGACCAGCACTACCAGCAGCAGCACCCAACGCACGACGCTGGCCGCGAAATTCCCCAATGTCGGGTCGATCTGCGGGGTCTTGTTGATGCGGCGGCGCACCGCGCCGCTGATCCAGCCGGCAGCGATCCAGCCGAGAATCAGCACCACCAGCGCTTTGGCGCCATTTACCATCAGGGGCCAATAGGCCCCCGCCTGTTCAATCATCTGTTCCATGTCCGCAGTCCCAACCGGTTTCCCTAAATGTGCCCGAATGTCGTGGAAGAGGCGTGCTGAGGCAATAGGGTGCAGCGGGGAAAGATCGGGCGGCAAAGGCTCAACCTTTGGGGGAGGCAGGCCGTGTGCCGCAGGATGGTGCGGACGCGCGCCTGAGAACAATCAGCCGGCACAGAGGAGGAGCGGGGCTCAGCGCCCCCGCCGCGCCCTGGATTCAGAAAACAAACAAATCAGCAGTCACATCGTCCGCGTCAAAGTTGCGAAGGGTGATAGAAACATCTGCAAACCTGATATCGGCGTCTTTGCCGGTGTCGCTGATCGCCAGATCGGAGAATTTGGATGCACCGCGGTAAATCCTGATCAGGTCTTCGCTTGCGTCAAAGTTGCGGATCGTATCGTGGCCGTCGCCCCTCTTGAAGATAAACAGGTCGGCGCCGTCGCCGCCATCGAGCCTGTCGTTGCCTTTGTTGCCGCGCAAGACATCCTTGCCGTTGCCGCCAACAAGGATATCGTTACCCCCGCCGCCGAGCAGTTTGTCATTTCCGGCACCACCCAGCAGTTTGTCACGTCCATTGCCGCCCAGAAGTTCGTCATTTCCGCCGCCGCCACCAAGGGTATCTCTGCCATTCTGTCCCTTGAGAACATCCTTACCGCTGCCGCCGGAAATGGAATCGGCACCGGTCCCGCCTGCGACAGTATCTGCGCCATGCCCGGCTCTGATGGTCTCGCTTCCGGACATCGTGAAAAAGGCGCCGGGCCGGATGTCATCGTCTTCGCGCGAACCTTTGATGGTCCAGTCTTTTCCGTTCACAAAGGATTGGAACCTTTCAAGGTCGAACTTCCCTGTTGCGGTAGTGGCCGTGCGGCTGGTCAGGTCAAATAGGCCTTCAGCGCTGACATCGACATCGTCCAGCACCAGTTTTTCAATGGTGTGGAAAGACGGGGTCAAGGAAATCTCGGCATAGCGGAATTTGGTGATATCGCCGGTGATAAAATAGCTGCCTGAGCCAGGAACCCGCAAATCATAGCCGTTTAGGCTCACGGTTTCGGGGTAGTTGGAAATCAGCAAGAATGTTCCGGTGTCGTATTTATTGGTCAGCCGTGCCCCGTTGAAGGTTTGAATAAGCCCGGTCATCTGGGTCGTCAGGGAACCTGTCACGGTCATAGTCGGCATGGATTTAACCTTTGAAAAGTTTCGCCAGTTTTTGGCTGAAGACGGATTTGAGAAGGGCCTACACCACTGGTTGCGGAGGGTTCAAGCCGCGACCGTGCCGCATGTCCGAGGTTTACGCACAGTCATTAACTGAGCGCCGCAAGATACGGGATGCCGCCCTGGTAATGGAAAAGCCCCGCCAAACCGGCGGGGCTTTCCTCAAATCGGTGTTCTGGAAACGCTTCGCTTACTGCTTCAGCGCCAGTTTCGGTGACAGCACATCCATGCCCAGAGCTTCGCCAACCGCGTAATAGGTCAGCTGGCCTGCGTGTACGTTCAGGCCGTTCAGCAGGTGCGGGTCGTCCTCGCAGGCCTTGCGCCAGCCTTTGTTGGCCAGGTTCAGCATGAAGGGCAGGGTCGCGTTGCCCAGTGCTTGGGTCGAGGTGCGCGCCACGGCGCCCGGCATGTTGGCCACGCAGTAGTGCATGATGCCGTCGACCTCATAGATCGGGTCGGCGTGGGTGGTCGCCTTGGAGGTCTCAAAGCAGCCGCCCTGGTCGATGGCGACGTCCACCAGCACCGCACCCGGCTTCATTTCGCCAAGCTGGGCACGGGACACCAGTTTCGGCGCCGCAGCACCGGGGATCAGCACCGCGCCGATCACCATGTCGGCTTCACGCACCAGTTCAGCCGTTGCACCGGCGGTGGAGTACTGGTTCTTGAAGGTGCGGCCAAAGACGTCGTCCAGATACTTCAGGCGGGTCAGCGAACGGTCCAGAATGGTGACATCCGCGCCCATGCCGGCTGCGATCTTGGCCGCGTGGGTGCCGACGACGCCGCCGCCGATCACCACAACCTTGGCCGGGGCCACGCCGGGCACGCCGCCCATCAGCACACCGCGGCCGCCGTTGGCCTTTTGCAGGGTGTAGGCGCCCACTTGCGGTGCCAGACGGCCGGCCACTTCGGACATCGGCGCCAGCAGCGGCAGGCCGCCGCGGTCGTCGGTCACGGTTTCATAGGCAATCGCGGTGCAACCGGATTCCAGCAGGTCGTGGGTCTGCTCCGGATCGGGGGCCAGGTGCAGGTAGGTGAACAGCAGCTGGCCTTCGCGCAGCATCTTGCGCTCAACCGCCTGGGGTTCCTTCACCTTGACGATCATGTCGGCGGTTGCAAAGATTTCCTCGGCTGTGTCCAGGATCACGGCACCGGCGGACACATAGTCCTCGTCGGTGAAGCCGGCGCCCAGGCCGGCGCCTTTCTGGATCACAACGCCGTGGCCGTGGAACACCGCTTCGCGGGCGGCATCCGGGGTCATGCCAACACGGAATTCCTGGGGTTTAATCTCGGTGGGGCAGCCGATTTTCATGTGAGTATCTCCTCAAAACTCTGTGCGGGCATTTTGCCGCAGCGCTAGCAAAATGTGCTTCTTTTTTGGGCGGAAGAAAACATACCTTTCGAAGATTCTTCGCGTATAATGGTGTTGAACAGCAAGGATCTTCGCGAAATGTCGCTGGACGAAACAGATCGTCGCATTCTCTCGGTGCTGCAAAAGCAGGGCCGCATCTCCAACGCCGACCTGTCGGAGCGGGTGAACCTGTCGGCCTCGGCCTGCCACCGGCGGGTGCAGCGGCTGGAGGCTGACGGATACATCCGTGATTATGTTGCGCTGCTGGACGCGCGCAAGATGAACGTGCCGACCACGGTGTTTGTCGAGATCACCCTGTCCGGCCAAGCGGATGAGGTGCTGGACGCGTTTGAAAAAGCGGTGTCGCGGATACCGGATGTGCTGGAATGCCACCTGATGGCAGGCACCGCGGATTACATCCTTAAGGTGGTGGCGGAAAACACCGAGGACTTCGCCCGCATCCACCGCCAGCATCTGGCGCGGCTGCCGGGGGTGGCGCAGATGCAGTCGAGTTTTGCGCTGCGCACGGTGTTCAAGACCACGGCGCTGCCGGTATGATGCGGCTTTGATGCTGATGGCCGGGTCCGGGGCTTTTGCGCTTGAACCCCGGTGTAAATTCCGGTTGCCTTGGGGGAAGGCGCAGCCGGGGCCGCATGTTTGCCGCCCGAGCCGCCCGTGCGGCGGAGACTGCTTTCTGCTGCCGCCCCGGCCGCGTGACATCAAACAGTCGCATGCCGCCCGTAAAAGGCGGCGTTTGCACGACCTGACAAGGAAGGAACCCTGCCCGTGACCCGCGAATTTGAAACCGCATCCCTTGATTGGCTGGAAGCGGAACTGCAGGACACGCTGGACGAGGATATCGAGATTGAATTCTCGGAGCCGATGCTGAGCCAGGAGATCCGCAAGATCTACCGTGAGCAGCACCCGGAAATGCTCGACCGGCAGATCTATTTCCGCAACCTGTTGCGGCTGCAGGCAGAGCTGATCAAGGTCCAGGACTGGGTGCAGAACTCTGGCGCCAAGGTCTGTATCCTGTTTGAAGGCCGCGATGCGGCGGGCAAGGGCGGGGTGATCAAGCGGATCACCCAGCGGCTGGACCCGCGGGTGGCGCGGGTGGTGGCGCTGCCGGCACCGAACCGCCGCGAGCAAAGCCAATGGTATTTTCAGCGCTATGTGCCGCATCTGCCGGCGGGGGGCGAGATCGTTCTGTTCGACCGCTCCTGGTACAACCGGGCCGGTGTCGAGCGGGTGATGGGCTTTGCCAGCGACGACCAGGTCGACCAGTTTTTCCAGGACGTTCCGGAATTTGAACGGATGCTGGTGCGCTCGGGCATTATTCTGCTGAAATACTGGTTCTCGATCACGGACGAGGAACAGCAGCTGCGGTTCATGATGCGCATTCACGATCCGATGAAGCAGTGGAAGCTGTCGCCGATGGATCTGGAAAGCCGGATCCGCTGGGAACAGTACACCAAGGCCAAGGAGCAGATGTTCAAGCGCACCAACATACCAGAGGCGCCTTGGTATATTGTTGAAGGTAATGACAAAAAGCGTGAACGGCTGAATTGCATCGAACACTTGCTGACCAAGATCCCCTATGCCGAGGTGCAGCACGAAAAGGTGGATCTGCCAGACCGCAAGTACAATCCCGACTACGAGCGCCAGGTGCTGCCGGATGAATTGTACGTGCCTAAGATTTATTGAGGCTTGCAGGGGGCCTGGCTGCCGGCGTTGAAATTGCGAAAGGGCGCGCCAAGGCACGCCCTTTGCATGGTTGCCCGGCGAGGGTCAGAACAGGAAGTCGCTGGCCTGAAGCTCCTGCTCTGTGATGCCGCTGAGAAGCAGGCTGTCGCCATCGCTGTCGCTGATCAGCAGGCCGGCATTGGTCTGGCTGGTGTGATTGTTCATCAGGTCGCTGAAGCCGGTGATGCCTGTCGCCGCGCCCAGGTCAATGCGCTCGCCGCTGGCATGCGGGTTGAAATCACTCACGGTGTCGTCGCCGCCGCTGAAGATGAAGAGGTCGCCGCCGCCCTTGCCGACCAGCTTGTCGTTGCCGCTGCCGCCGTCCAGGGTGTCTTTGCCGCGGCCGCCGAACAGTTTGTCATTGCCGCTGCCGCCGTTCAGTTCATCCGCGCCGTTGTTGCCGCGCAGCGTGTCATTGCCTGAGCCGCCGTTCAACTCGTCGCCGCCGGCCTTGCCGTGCAGTTTATCCCGGCCTTCGCTGCCGTCGAGACGGTCCTGGCCGCTGCTGCCGGTCAGCGTGTCATTGCCGCCGAGACCGTCCAGGCTGCCTGCGCTGCCAAGGGTCAGGGCATCGTTGCCGGAGGTGGCACCGGTGCCGGTATTGCCGCCGGAGCCTCCGCCATTACCGCCTCCGGACCCGGAATCCAGCTGCAGGTCCGCGCTGGTGCGGGCGAAGTTCTGGGTGACCATCACCGCATCCCAGCCATTGAAATTGCCCTGCTCGATGCCGATGCCGATCACCTCGACATTGGCGTTGAGGATGTTGGCGCGGTGGCCGGGGCTGTTCATCAGCGATTCGTGCAGGTTGACGACATCATCAGCCAGCCCGGCGGCGCCGCGTTCGCTTTGCCAGGCGATGTTCTCGGCCCAGGTCCAGCTGCCGGAGAACTGAAAGCCGGCATCTTTCATCCGGTCGCCGGCGCTGGAACCGCCAGAGCCGGTATGGGAGAAGACATCCTGCTGCAGCATCCATTCGCTGTGGTCTTCGGCCGAATCGTTCAGGCGCAGCTCCAGCTGGACCGGGTTGAGCCCGCGCGACGTGCGCTCGGCGTTGATCAGGTCGAGCATCTGGCGCTCGAGTTGGCTTGCCTGTGACATCTGTAACTGCTCCGTGAGTGTGCCGGCTGTGCGGCGGTGCTCCCTTCGGTTAACGGAAATTTAAGGCGCCGAAAGGGCCGGAAGGTGGAGCAGCAGAAATGCGGCGAAGCTCTGCCCGTCGCATGGGGGCAGATACGCGGATTTCTGCGCGCGCGGCGGCCGCGGGCAGCGCTGAGCAACTGCTGGGAGGGCATCGGCGCAATCCTGCTGCGGGGCGACGGGCCGGGCAGCGCAGGATTCGGGGGGCAGCTGCCGTCAGGAGACAGGTTTGTGCCGCAGAATCAGAAGAAGAAGGGGGGGCCGGGCACCGTCGGGGGGAAGCTGTCGGTGCCCGGCAATACTGAAAACCCGGAGAGGCAATGTCTTGTTTGCAGGGACCAAGACAGGCGCCGGAGTCGTTTGGGGGGGGGGAGACGCGGCCTGCCCCGGGTTTCAATGAACCGGGTGTTCCAATCCCGGACGGCGGGGCAGTGTTTAGGGAAACGCATCAGATTTACCCTGCCGTATACTCTGTATAGCAGAGAAAATTAACGAAATACACCCTAAAGATGTAATTCGGGCAAAATTGCGGTATTTCTGTGTATCCACTTAAGAAACGGCAATTTCTTTAGGGGCGCAGAAATGACAAACCCCCGAGGCAGAGCCGCGGGGGTCGTCTGAACTTAAGTCCCGGCTGGTCGCAAGACCGGCCCAGTGCTGTCCAAAGCCGGACGGCCTGCCGCTTAGAGCAAACCTTCGCGCTGGAGCTTCTTACGTGCCAGTTTCCGGGCACGGCGGATCGCTTCAGCTTTCTCGCGCGCTTTTTTCTCGGACGGCTTCTCGAAATGTTGCTTGAGCTTCATTTCGCGGAATACGCCTTCACGCTGCAGCTTTTTCTTCAGGGCACGAAGCGCCTGATCGACATTGTTGTCGCGAACACTAACCTGCATGTGGTTTTCACCACCTTTCTAAGTTTGAGTTGCAAGGAAATTGCAGGAAGTGGCCGTATAGCAAAGGCCGGCTATTTTGTCTAGTAGGGTATCAGGACGCTGAAAGCGGGAGGGTGACATGACCGAAGACCAGGATCGCGCGCAGGACGATATCAAGGAAAAGCTGCTGGATGCGGCGTTGAATCATGTGCCGTTTGACGGCTGGTCCGAGGTGACATTCCGGGCCGCCTGCCAGGACGTGCAGGTGGCTGAAGTGCTGGCCCATGCGGTTTGCCCGCGCGGCGGGGTGGACCTGGCACTGGCCTATCACGCCCGCGGCGATTCGCGGATGCTGGCGCGGCTGGACGCCGAGGACCTGTCCGGCCTGCGGTTCCGCGACAAGGTGGCGGCGGCGGTACGGTTCCGGCTGGAAGCCGTGGATGACAAGGAAGCGGTGCGCCGCGGCACAACGCTGCTGACACTGCCGCAATATGCCGGCGACGGGATCAAGGCGATCTGGGGCACCTGCGATCTGATCTGGGAGACGCTGGGCGACGGCTCGGATGATCTGAGCTGGTATACCAAGCGCGCATCGCTGGCCGGGATCTATTCCGCCACCGTGCTGTTTTGGCTGGGCGATGACAGTCTTGAGCATCAGGCAACCTGGGAATTTCTCGACCGCCGGATCGGCAATGTGATGGATTTTGAAAAGCTGAAGGCAGGGCTGCAGAAAAACCCGCTGCTGAAGCCGTTGCTGGTGGGGCCGAACTGGCTGGCCGAACAGATCAAGCCGCCAAAAGGGCGGGACGATCTGCCGGGGTCGATTAACCCGCGGCGGTAGGGCGGAGGCCAGAGGTGCCTGGGCTGTCACCGCTGCCACTCCCGGTAAAAAGCAAAGGCAGGCTTTCAGTACCCTGAAGCACATTACTCAAATGCGTGCCGCCCCATGCTGCCCTGGTGCAGAATGCATTCCCTGCGCCGGCAAATGTGCCTTGGCCGGGCGGCGATGACCAGCCGGAGCATTTCTCCCGTTAATCCTAAGTAAACCTCTGCCGCACTATGCAGAAGGCATTGCCGCAGCTCTGGTGCGAGCGCTGCTCAGCATGTGGGCAGCCAGTCTGCCGTTGATCGTCAAACGGGCTGCTTGAGTACATTGCGAGCGAAACCGGCAGTGTGCTGATGAAACTGGAATTTTCAGTTGAGGGGTATTTCAATGGGAAAAGTGAATGTCAAAATCGGCGGGTTCGGGCACAGCGATAAGTGGGATCCGCTTGAGACCTCGGGTCTGGGAGACTGCATCTGCATTGTGGCCTATGACAAGAACAAGCAAGTCGGCACGATGCACCATTTTGTGACGACATCCTGCCGGAGCGGTCCTCCCGAAGACATAACGATTGACGACAAACCGCTCAAGGCGGCGAAGGGGAAGCTGGACCAGGCCTTCAAGAAGGGGCACCCGAAGGGGACGAAAATTACAGGATACCACGTCAAGCTTGGCAAAGAATGGACTGCAAACAAGTACTTCAAGGGTGATCCGAACAAGGCATTGACGGCCGCGTGCAAGAGTGTCTTCAAAATTGCTCCGAAGCTCTCAGGTACCAAAGCCACATTTGATTGCAGCACCGGCAAGCTGACCTAAGCCCTGCCAGTCTACCGGTGGCGCTTTTCTTGGCGCCACCGGCGTTCCGCTTGATCCAGCGTGTGCCGGTGCCCCGGGCTTTTGCACAGTTGCCCGGCACCTTCCAATGTCCTTGCTGGGTTTGCATTCCGTTCGGGCAAGAGTCTTCTCCCGGATCGTGCTGTCCGCAAAGCGCCCCAACTGCGGCGCCTTTGCTGTTTGCGCTCACCCGGACGGGTGCTAGGCAAGGGGCAAGGATCAGGAGGACAAATTGCCATGACAGAGATGATGCGCGCGGTGGAGATCACCAAACCCGGCGGGCCGGAAGTGCTGCAGCCTTGCCAGCGCCCGGTGCCGCAACCGGGCCACGGCGAGGTAGTGATCAAGGTGGCCTATGCCGGGGTGAACCGGCCCGATGCGCTGCAGCGCGCGGGCGCCTATGATCCGCCCAAGGGTGCCAGTGACCTGCCGGGGCTGGAAGCCTCGGGCGAGGTGACGGCTGTGGGAGCAGGCGTCAGCGGCATCCGTGCGGGCGATCTGGTCTGCGCGCTGCTGCCCGGTGGCGGCTATGCGGAATATGTGGCGGCTCCAGCCGCCCATTGCCTGCCGGTGCCTGCCGGACTGGATCTGAAACAGGCGGCCTGCCTGCCGGAAACGTTTTTCACCGTCTGGTCCAATGTCTTCACCCGCGGCGGGCTGAAAGCGGGCGAGCGTTTCCTGGTGCATGGCGGCTCTTCCGGGATCGGCACCACGGCGATCCAGCTGGCCAAGGCCTTTGGTGCGCGGGTGTTTTCCACCGCCGGGTCGGATGCGAAATGCCAGGCCTGCCTGGATCTCGGCGCCGAACGCGCAATCAACTACCGCGACGAGGATTTCGTCAAGGTTCTGAAGGCCGAAGGCGGCGCTGATCTGGTCCTCGACATGGTCGGCGGCGACTATATTCCGCGCAATGTGAAGGCAATGGCCGAAGACGGCCGCCTGGTGCAGATCGCCTTTCTGCAGGGGCCGAAGGTGGAGCTGAACTTTGCCCTGATGATGGTCAAGCGGCTGACCCTGACCGGCTCGACCCTGCGGCCGCAGAGCGATCTGGCCAAGGCGCAGATTGCCGGGGACCTGCGCGAAGCGGTCTGGCCCTTGATCGAAGCAGGCAAGGTGGCACCGGTGATGGACAGCGAATTTGCACTGGAGCAGGCCGCCGCTGCACACACGCGGATGGAAAGCTCCGGCCATATCGGCAAGATTGTTTTGAAAGTGGGCTGAAACTTCAGGCTGCCTGACACAGAAAGGCCGGCAGATCTGCCGGCCCGTTTTGATATGCGGATTTCCTTACTGCACGGCGCGCCGGTACAAATGCCAGGTCGCATGCCCCAGCACCGGCACCACAATGATCAGCCCGGCCAGGAAGGGAATTGCGCCCACCACCAGCGCGGTGCCGACGATCACCCCCCAGGTCATGCAAATAACCGGATTCTTGCGCAGCACCTTGATCGAGGTGGCCACGGCTACCGGCAGGCCCACATGGCGGTCCAGCAGCAGCGGGAAAGACACCAGGCTCATCGCCAGTGCGGCAAAGGCAAAGACCGCGCCTGTAATTCCGCCTGCAATGGCCATGATCCAGCCCTCGCGGGTGGTCACCACTTCCGCGGCAAAGCCCAGGATCGAAGCCGGCGGTTCCGGCCCCAGGGTGCGGCTGTAGATCATGTCCGCGGCCACCAGCCAAACAATGAACAGCACTGCCAGATACAGCCCCAGCACCAGAATGCCGCCAAACGCAGGCGAGCGGAGGACGCCGAAGGCATCCATCCAGCGCGGCTCAAACCCGGCTTCACGGCGCGAGGACATTTCATAAAGCCCAACCGCGGCCACCGGGCCAAGGATCGCAAAACCCATGATCATCGGCACGATCAGGGGCAGCAAATTCATCGACAGGCTCATTACGATCAGCGTGATGCCGATCAGCGGATAAAACAGCACCAGGAACATGGCATCGCTGCGGCAGGCGGCAAAGTCCTCCAGTCCGGCGGCCAGCGAATGTATGATGTCGTCCATGGTGAGCGTGCAGGCCTTGGGCAGTTCCTTGACGCCGTCGCTGCCCATTTCTTCGACCGTCTGGCCGATATGCTGCCCGGTGGATTCTGCCCCCTGCAGAAGCCAGCTGAGCGGGTTCCCGATTGTCTTTGCCATGCGCTTCTTCCTCCTCGCTGACCATAACGGAAGTGCCGTTCAGGCAGGGCCGGGCGCGGCACGTTTCATAATACTAGCACAAAACCCCGGGAAGTGTGGATCACAGGCCATTTATTGCCGCGCGCGCAGCGGGGCAGGGCTACTCCCGGCAAAGGGACAGGGGGGCAGCTGTGCGGATCACGCGGTCTGACAAAGGTGCGGGTTCTGCTTCTTTCTGGTGGAAAACACCCCAGGGTGAATTGGCCGTCAGGCCAAGAGGGGCAGCGCCCCTGACTCCGCCTCCGCCTTAGCGCACCGGCGCAAGGCGGGCGTTTTTCAACGTGCAGTCGCGGATTGCATCCCGCCCGCAGGGTACCGGCTGCAGTGTTTTCGACAGGCAGATGCGGGCTTCCTGGATGGCGCCGCTGCGGCAGGTGATGGTCAGGCTGTCTGGCGCCAGGCTTGGGTTTTCCTTGAGAAAAGCTTCCTCTACCACTGCGGCGGGCAGGGTCACGGGCTTGTTCAGCTTGCGAAAGACGGCGGGGCGGGCCACGTGCCGGTAGGCTTCGCGCATCAGGGTGTAATAGGCCCTTGCGCTGAGGCCGGAACAGGTGCCGTGTTTCTTCCACTGATGCCAGGCCAGGCCGGGGCTGCCCATGATATCCGCCATTTCCCGGCTCATGCGGCGGCTGGGCGGCGCTTCGGCTGTGCGGCAGTAACTGGGCCAGCCGCGGTTAAACTGCGGCCACAGCCCGTGCAGGGTCCAGCCGTAATCCTGGCGCGGCGCGCATTGCTCTGCGCGGCGCGCATCGCCTTCCTGCTCGCACCAGTTCGGCGACCAGCTGAGCGCCAGCACGTAATAGTCGAACTCCCCGGCCGGCTCGCCCTCTGCTGCGGCAAACGTGGCAAAACCTGCCAAAACAGCCGCCAGCCCCAGCAATAACTTGCGCATTGGCCTCTTTCCTTATGCAATGAAGCCGACTATACAGACCTGAAGTTCCCCGACAACGGAAACCAGACCCCGAAAGCGGGGCAGCCTTGATCCAGGCGGCGGGGAAGATGTGTTTTAAGGAGATGAGCGCATGGCAAAACCGTTGATGGCCAAGGCAACCGCCGTGTGGCTGGTGGACAATACCACGATCAGCTTCAAGCAGATCGCCGATTTCGTCGGCATGCACGAGCTGGAAATCCAGGGCATCGCTGATGGCGAAGTGGCCGCAGGTGTCAAAGGGTTCGACCCGATGGCCAACAACCAGCTGACCCAGGATGAAATCGACAGGGCGCAAGCCAATCCGCTGCACAAGCTGAAGCTCAAGTTCAACCCGGCTGCCGCCGGCGAGGAAAAGCGCCGCGGTCCGCGCTATACCCCGCTGTCCAAACGCCAGGACCGTCCGAACTCAATCCTGTGGCTGGTTAAATTCCACCCGGAACTCAGCGATGGCCAGATCGCCAAACTGGTCGGCACCACCAAGCCGACCATCCAGTCGATCCGCGAGCGCACCCATTGGAACATCTCCAGCATGCAGCCGATCGACCCGGTGGCGCTGGGCCTGTGCCGCCAGTCCGAACTGGATGCCGTCGTGCAGAAGGCCGCGGCCAAGAAAGCCGCCGAAGGCGGCGTGATGAGCGACGATGAGCGCCGCAAGCTGGTCTCTACCGAACAGTCGCTGGAGATGGACGCCGAGCCGAAGATCCCAAGCGCGATCGAGGGGCTGGAGACCTTTACCCTGGGCGGCGGTTTGAGTGATGATGACCGGAAGAAGGAAGAGGAAATCCCCGACGCGGACAGCTTCTTCAACCTGCCTGCTGGCGGGGACGACGAGGAAGACGACGAAGATCCCCGCTTCTGATCCCATCTGCCCCGGCGCTGCCGGCTAAAGAAATTTATTAAAAAGCCGCAGATCCTTTACTCAGGATTTGCGGCTTTTTCTGATAGAATTGACTCTCTACGTTACAATATGTTGACTATGTACCCCTGTTTTGCGCAGCATGATGTTGCGGGGCAGTTGTGTTCCAGATTGCCCGCAAAGACCAGGGTGCGGGAAAGGCCTTTTGTTCCGGGGCGGTTTTCCAAAGTGTAAGGAACGGGACGTTACAGAGTATTGCCAGCGGTCCGGCCTAGCAGGCCTGTCCGCAAAGGGATGGCAGGAGTACAAGCAATGGACGCAGCAGGGGCCGCGGCGCTTGGGGAAAGCAGCCGCTTGGATCTGGAGACACTGGCCTGTTTGAGCGGCCTGGAGTTCTGCCAGGAATTTGTGGATCAGCTGGCGCAGGCCTATGGGGCCGATCTGGTCACCGTGGGTGAGCTGAAGGTCATGGAGACCGAGCGCATCAAGGTGCTGGCAAGCTGGTTTGACGGGCTGCAGCTGGGGGATTTCGAATACGAGGCTTGCGTGACGCCGTGCCATGACGTGGTGCTGAGCGGCGATCCGCATGTCTTTCCCTGCGGGGTGCAGGAGCTGTATCCGGATGACGAGATGTTCATCGAGGAAGGCATCCAAAGCTATGTCGGGGTCGCCCTGAAAAACGCCGATGGCGAGGCGATCGGCCTGGTCCAGGCCTCGTGGCGCTATGAAATCGACGACGCCCTGGCGCAGCATATCGCGGCTGTAATGCAGCAATTCGCGCCCCGGCTAGGGGCCGAGACCGCCGGGCTGCAGACACTGGCCACGCTGTCAGTTCTGGCCGAAGGGCCAAGCGGCACATCTGCGCGTGAGGCCTTCCGGCAGCTGGCCGGGCAGCTGCAGGGCGCGCTCAAGGTGCGTTCGGCCTTCATTGCGGAATGCCTGGGCGACAAACCCGGGTGTTTCCGGGTGCTGGCCTGCTGTTTTGAAGGGCAGCAAATGGAGGAGGTGGAAGACACGGTTGTGCCTTTTGACGGCACCCCTTGCGCGTATTTAAAGGGGCGGGAGAAATTCCTGGTGCCGGACGGGCTGCAGGAGGCGTTTCCAGAGCAGGCACAGTTCCGCAGCCAGAACCTGCACTCATACCTGGGCATCCCGCTGACCGATATGAAGGGCAGGGTGATCGGCCACTTTGCGCTGCAGCACGACCGGGAAATCAAACAGCGCAAGCTGGAGACTGATCTGATCGCGCTGTTTGCTGCGCGGATCGGGCTGGAGCTGCGCCGCCGCAAGGCCGAAAGGCGCCGCGCCCGGGCGGAAGAGGCGCTGCTGATCAAGCGCAAGACCGAGAGCCTGGGATTGCTGGCGGGCACCATCGCGCATGATTTCAACAACCTTCTGGCCTCGATGCAGGGCCGCGCCGAACTGGCGCTGGCGCATCTGGAGGCCGCGCATCCGGCGCAAGGGCATTTGCAAGTGGTCGAGCAGGGGCTGCAGGCCTCTGCCTTGCTGGTCCGGCAGCTGTTGAATTACGCCAAGGGCGGCGGCAGCCGGGAGCAGGGGCCATGCGATCTGAACGGGATCGTGCAAGAGACCATGGCGCTGGTCCCGGTTGAGCGCAAGATGGGTAAACAGGTGGTGCTTGACCTGGAAGAAGGGGCGCTGACGGCGCAGATGGATCCGTCTCAGGTGGGCCAGCTGTTGCTGAACCTGGTCTTCAATGCGGCAGAAGCCATCGGGCCCGGTGCGGGCATTGTCACGGTGACCACACGCAAGACCAGCCTGAGCGATGCAGAGCGGCGCAAGCTGCTGAAGGGGCGGAACATGCCGGCCGGCGCCTGCCTGCTGCTGGAGGTGCGCGATACCGGCAGCGGTATGGGCCGCGAGACTGTGACCCGGATTTTTGACCCGTTCTTTACCACCAAACCCGGCGGACGCGGCCTCGGCATGGCCGCGGCGCTGGGCATCATCAGCCGCCATCAGGGCGGCTTGGCGGTTGAAAGCCGCGAAGGCGAGGGCAGTGCCTTCCGCTTCTACTTTCCTGCCTGCACCGCTGAGCCGGTGGCGGAAGCGTGCGCGGCAGGGCCGCCTGCGCAGCGGCGCGGTGCGGAGATCCGGCGGATCCTGGTGGTGGATGACGAGGAAACCGTGCGCCGGGCAGTGGCCGGGCTGTTGCAGCTGCGCGGCTGTGAGGTGCTGCAGGCCGATGGCTATGACGCGGCGCTGGCGCAGCTGCAGGCAGCAGGGCCGTTTGACGGCGCGGTGATCGACATGAGCATGCCGGGGCGCGGCGGCTGGGAGACCCTGGCGGGCCTGCGCAAGATCCAGCCCGGGCTGAAGGCGGTGATGATGAGCGGCTTTGCCATCAGCGCCGTGGCGGCGGGGTTTCCGGATCTGTCCCGGGTTCCGGTGCTGGACAAGCCGTTTACCAAGGAAAAGCTGTACAAGGCGGTTTTCACCTAAGGGCGGCGGCTTTGGCGCTGGCGGAAAGCTCCCGCGCCCGCATGTGCCCCTGGCGGGACCCCTTGGCGGCCTTGGGTCTGGCGCCGCGCTGGCGCGCGGCGGGATGCGCCCGGCAGAAACGTTGCATTTTGCTGCAGGATTATTGCGGGCAATGGCTGGTCAGCCTGCGCTAGGGCTGCTGGCGTCACGCAGCAGCCAGTCGCGGACCCGCTCGATCCGGCTGGTGCCCGTCTTGGCCTGGGGTGTCAGCAGATAATAGGCGCTGGCGGGGGTGCAGCGGTGCGGATGGGCCTGGATCAGCGTGCCCTCGGACAGCTCCCGGCGCACCAGCAGCTCCGGAAGAATGGCAACGCCATGGCCGTATTTCACTGCGTCGATCAGCATCTCGAACTGGCTGAACAACGGCCCGGTGGGGCGGGGAGTGAGGCTTCCGGTCTGATCCTCGAACCAAATCTGCCAGCTAAGCGGCCGGGTGCTGTGCTGCAGGGCCGGAAATTCCAGAAGCCCGGCGGCGGATGGCAGCGGGCCATCCAGCAGATCAGGTGCTGCAACGGCAATCAGGGTTTCCGGCATCAGCAGATCCGCGCGAAAGCCCGGCCAGGGCGGATCGCCCTGCACGATGGCCAGATCCACCAGGCTGGGGTCCACCTGGCTATTGTCCAGATAGGTGATGGTATTGATTGTCAGCCGCGGCTGCGCCTGTGCCAGCGTTGCCAGGCGCGGCATCAGCCAGCGGCTGCCCAGTGTCGGGTAGGTGCCGATATTGAGCGCGCCATATGGGTTGTCGCGGGTGCGCAAACGGTAAAATGTGGCTTCCAGCGCTTCCAATTGCGGTGCCAGCTCCTCCTGCAGCATCCGTCCGGCACCGCTGAGCTGCACCCGCTGGCGTTCACGCTTGAACAGGGTTTGGCCGGTCAGCGCCTCCAGGCTTTGGATCTGGCGGCTGAAAGCGCTTTGCGACAGGTTCATCTCCCGCGCTCCTCCGGCAAAGCTGCCGGCCCGGGCGGCAGCCTCGAAACACAAGAGGGCAGAGGTGGGCGGGATCTTGCGGCGCATGGCCCGCACTCTGCCATATGTTGCAATTTTTGCAATATAGTTTGCAAAATCTCGGCTTTTTCCCGGCCTCTTGGCCTGGCAGTATCGCATTCAAAGCATCATCCTCTTGCGATCAGCACAAAGAATGGGAACGCGCGACATGAGTTTTGAACCGCAGATCAACGACACCGATGTGCAGGCTGTCACCAGGGCCATGGGCACCCTGCCGGATTCTGCATCGGTGGCAGAGTTTGTGCCCGGACCGGGTATCCAAAGGCTGGAGTTGAAATTTGACATCGAAAAGCTGCAGGAAGCGCTGAAGGAGTGCCTGAAACGCGAGGCCTTTATGGGCGGCTTGCAGGACCAGGGCTTTGCCGCGCTGCCGCTGACCCAGCGGCCGGGCCAGACCGAATGGACCGCCAATGACCTGTCGGGCCGCTATTGGCTGCGCGCCGACAGCCGCTATGTCGAAGAGCCGCGCGAAGATCTGGTGCCGGAGGTGGATTTTTCCGAATTCAATCCCAAATTCGCAGGCACCTACTTCGAGCATGTGCACGCAGAGCTGGCCAAGCGGTTTCCGATCGGGCGCACGCGTGTGCTGTCCAAGGGGCTGTACAATTGCAACTCCTGGCACCGCGACCCGGAGCCGCGGCTGCATATTCCGGTGGTCTCCAACCCCGGCTCATTGTTCATCGTGAATCATCACGTCACGCATCTGCCGGCCGATGGCTCGGTGTATTTCACCGATACCCGCGGCTATCACACTGCGCTGAACGGCGGCGAAACCCGGCGGGTGCACATCGTGGCGGCGCTGGCTTATGATCAGGTGACGGAATGAGCCATTACGCAGGGCTTGCGGGCGCGGCGGGCGGCGGCGCCCTTTGCGATCTGCGCAGTGATACGCTGACGCGGCCAGATGCGGGCATGATGCGGGCGATCCAGGCGGCGGAGCTGGGCGACGACGTCTATGGTGAAGACCCGGCGGTGAACCGGCTGGAGGCTGTGCTGGCCGAGCGTCTGGACAAGGAGGCGGCGCTGTTCCTGCCCTCCGGCACGATGAGCAACCTGGCTGGTCTCTTGGCCCATTGCCAGCGCGGCGAGGAAGTCATCCTTGGCGCGGGCTATCACGTCTATGCCTATGAGGCCGCGGGGGCCTCGGTGCTGGGCGGGCTATCGCTGTGCCCGGTGCCGGTGCGGGACGATGGCGCGCTGGACCCGGAGGTGATTGCCGGGGCGGTCAAGGCGGATGACAGCCATCTGGCGGTGAGTCGACTGCTGTCGCTGGAGAACACCCATAACGGGCTTGCAGTGCCCCTGGCGGATATGGCGGCGGCGGCGGCGGCGGGCCGGACGGCGGGGCTGGCGGTGCATCTGGACGGCGCGCGGTTCTTTAATGCGACGGTGGCGCTGGGGTGTTCGGAAGCGGAGCTGGCCGGGCTGATGGATACGGTGTCCATCTGCCTTTCCAAAGGACTGGGCACGCCGGCCGGGTCGGTTTTGGCGGGGCCTGCAGACCTGATTGCCAAGGCGCGGCGCTGGCGCAAGATGCTGGGCGGCGGCATGCGGCAGGCAGGCGTGCTGGCGGCGGCGGCGCTTTATGCGCTGGAGCACAACGTGGCGCGGCTGGCGCAGGACCATGACCGCGCGGCGGAACTGGCGGATGTGCTGCGCGGTTTGGGGGCGGGGGAGGTTTCCCAGGCCACCAACATGGTGTTTTTCACTCCGGGGGACGGGCGCAATGATGCATTGCGGATGCATTTGGCATCTGAGGGCGTTGTAATCGGTGGCGGCAGTTCCGGCGCCATCCGCATGGTGCTGCACAAAGATGTGGATAACGGCCCATTGGACCGCGCGGTCCAAGGGCTAAAGAGTTTCTACTGCTGAAACCAAAGGCGGGCGTGGCTCCGGAAAATTCGAATTTTCCGGCCAAAATTCTTTGAAGAATTTTGCACGCCCGGCCGCACCGTCAGATTTCTTTCCGCGCCCTGAGCGCTGCAGAGATCGTGCCGTCATCCAGATAGTCCAGCTCGCCGCCGATCGGCACGCCCTGCGCCAGCGAGGTGAGCCTGACCTGCCCCTGCAACTGGTCGGCGATGTAATGCGCCGTGGTCTGGCCGTCGATGGTGGCGTTCAGCGCCAGGATCACCTCGCTGATACCTTCGGTTGCGACCCGGTCCGCGAGCCGCGGGATACGCAAATCTTCCGGACCCACGGCGTCCAGCGCCGACAGGGTGCCGCCCAGCACGTGGTAACGGCCCTTGAAGTCGCCTGAGCGCTCCATCGCCCAAAGGTCGGCGACATCCTCGACCACGCACAGCTCGCCATTGGCGCGTTCCGGGTCGGTGCAAAGCGGGCAGATCTCGCTGGTGCCGATATTGCCGCAGTTGAGGCATTCGCGCGCGGTGGCGGCGACCTCGGTCATCACATCGGCCAGGGGCGTCAGCAGCAGCGCCCGCTTGCGGATCAGATGCAGCACCGCACGGCGGGCAGACCGCGGGCCGAGCCCTGGCAGCTTGGCCATCAAGGCAATCAGGTCTTCGATATCGCTGGTGGAATTTCTGATCATGCTCCGGGCCTTTGTGTGCCTTGCAATATAGGCTGATTGCAGCAGTGAAGCGCAAGGGCAGGGCGGCAATATGTTCAGGGTTTGTTTTGCTTCGGCAACTGCAAGGGTAAGGGCAATTGAGCTGGCGGGCGGCAGGGCGTATCTGTTGCAGCACATCTTGCGCGGGAAAGAAAAGGGGCGGCAATGGGACGGCAGGACAACACCCAGCACCCGGTGCGTTTTGCCCGGCTGACCGGGATCGCGCCGCTGGAGATTGCCCGCCACATGTCAGATCCGCGGATGGCAGAGCATATGCCGCTGCTGACAGGCGCCTGGGACGAAGAAACTGCCAGAGACTTTGTTACCGCCAAGGAGAACTGCTGGCAAAGGGATGGACTGGGTCATTGGGCGTTTGTGCAGAAGGGGCAATATCTTGGCTGGGGCGGTTTTCAGAAAGAGGCGAACGAGTGGGATTTCGGGCTGGTCCTAAGGCCCGGCTGTTTTGGCCTGGGCCCGGCCATCGCCCGGCAAGCGCTGGCGTTTGCCCGCCGCGATCCGCGCATCCCTCATGTGACTTTCCTGCTGCCGCCGACGCGGCGCCATCTGCGGCCGCTGGCACGGCTGGGCGCGGTGCAAACCGATGAAGTGCTGTATGAGGGGCAGCGTTTTCTGAAATTCCGGTTGGAAACAGCTTGAACGAGGCAAAGAAAAAGGCGGCTCCTGACGGGCCGCCTTTAGATTGGCATCGCTGGCAGCGCTTAGAACGGCAGCTTGATGTCCTTGGGCAGACCCATGCTTTCGGTCAGCTTGGCCATCTCTTCCTGCGCCTTTTCCGCGGCCTTGGCCTGGGCGTCCTTAATCGCGGCCAGGATCAGGTCCTCGACCACTTCCTTGTCGTCGCCATTGAAGATCGACGGATCGATGTCCAGGCCTTTGAGGTCGCCCTTGGCGGACGCGGTCGCCTTGACCAGGCCGGCGCCGGCCTCGCCCGTCACCATTACATTGTGCAGCTCTTCCTGCATCTGGGCCATTTTGCCCTGCAGTTCCTGTGCCGATTTCATCATCTTGGCCATATCGCCAAGGCCGCCGAGGCCTTTGAGCATCTGTCATCTCCTGAGATTCCGGTTCGGGGCACAGATACGGGCCGCGAGGGCGTGAAACAAGGGGAGGATTGCCTCGGTGCCGGAGTTTAACACCCTTCCGCCCGGCCGACAGGCCGGGCAGCGCCTGACCTTCCCCCAAGGAAAGCGTCATCGCGGCCACCCAAGGTCAGGCGATGCCCGGGGTCGCTTTTGTCACCCGTCCTCGAACGGGTCCCATTCATCCTCCACCTCGGGCAGGGCCTCGGCGGCGACTTCGGCGGCCAGCTCCTGCGCCGTGCGGATGCGTTTGATCGTTGCCTTGGGAAAGCTTTCCAGCACCGCCTGCACCAGCGGATGCGCGGCGGCTTTCTCACGCAGGGCGTTCTCGGCGGCATCGCGGACCTCGGCAATCGTGGCTGCGTCGCCGTCCGGCGCGATCGACACCACCCAGCGCGCACCGGTCCAGTTCTGCAGCGCCGTGCCAAGCCGGGCCGCCAGGTCGCGCGGCGCTTGCGAGGATGGGGTGAATTCGATCCGTCCCGGCTGGTAGGAGACCAGACGCACGCCGCCCTCGACCTCGACCAGCAATTTCACGTCGCGATTGGTGCGGATCAGCTCGACCACATGTTCAAAGGACGGATAGCGCGCCAGTGCTGAGCTGACCTGCGGCGCCAGTGCCGCCATAGTGCCGCCGCCGCCATGTGCCACTGGCGCGCCGCCTGCGGGACCAGTTTGGCCGCCATGACCGGAAGCGCCGCCGCTGCCGCCTAAAGCCGGAGCGCCCATGCCCTGCATCGGCGCACCGCCGCCGGGGCCATTCGGCGGCGGAGGCGGGGTGTCCTTCAGCTTGCGGATCAGTTCTTCGGGGCTGGGCAGGTCGGCCACATGGGTCAGGCGGATCACCGCCATCTCGGCGGCCATCATAGCGTTTGGTGCCGCGGCGACTTCCTCCAGCGCCTTCAGCAGCATCTGCCACATCCGGGTAAGGACGCGCATTGCCAGCGCATCCGCCATCGCCTTGCCGCGGGCGCGTTCATCCGGGCTGACGGTGGGGTCTTCCGCCGCATCCGGCGTGATTTTCACCACCGAGACCCAATGGGTGATCTCGGCCAGATCGCGCAATACCGCCAGCGGGTCGGCGCCTTCGGCATACTGGCCGCTGAGTTCAGTGAGCGCGGCCGCCGCATCGCCGCGCAGGATCATGTCCATCAGGTCCAGCACCCGGCCGCGGTCGGCCAGACCCAGCATGGCGCGGACCTGATCGGCAGAGGTTTCACCGGCGCCATGGGAAATCGCCTGATCCAGCAGCGAGGTAGCGTCGCGGGCGGAACCTTCGGCGGCGCGGGTGATCAACGCCAGCGCGTCTTCGGCGATCTGGGCGCCCTCGGCGGTGGCGATCTTCCGCAAGAGCGCAATCATCACTTCCGGCTCGATCCGGCGCAAATCAAACCGCTGGCAGCGCGACAACACGGTCACCGGCACTTTGCGGATCTCAGTCGTGGCGAAGATGAACTTCACATGCGCGGGCGGTTCCTCCAGTGTCTTCAGCAGCGCGTTGAAGGCGCTGGTCGACAGCATGTGGACTTCGTCGATGATGTAGATCTTGTAGCGGGCCGAGGCGGCACGGTACTGCACGCTGTCGATGATCTCGCGGATGTCATTCACGCCGGTACGCGAGGCCGCGTCCATCTCCATCACGTCGACATGGCGGCCTTCCATGATCGCGGTACAATGCTCGCATTGGCCGCACGGGTCGGTGGTGGGGCCGCCCTGGCCGTCTGCACCGATGCAGTTCATGCCCTTGGCGATGATCCGCGCAGTGGTGGTTTTACCGGTGCCGCGGATGCCGGTCATAATAAAAGCCTGGGCAATCCGGTCAGCGGCAAAGGCGTTTTTCAGCGTCCGCACCATGGCGTCCTGCCCCACCAGATCGGCAAAGGTTTCGGGCCGGTACTTGCGGGCCAGAACCTGGTATTGGGATTGGCCGGATGTGCCGGAGGTGCCGCTGGGGGTATCGTTCATGATGTCTCGTACCGGATTCGGGATGCGGGGTGCTCCGCGTTGCGCGCAGGGTATTGAAGCGCAGCCCGTTCGTCCACCGCCGTTGGGCTGGTCCGGGGCCGCAAAAGAGCTTTGGGATTGCCTGCTTAACCGCTAGGCTGCAAAGGCAGGAGACTGCGGGGGAAATGCAGGAACGCAGCGGCTAAGGAGGCGGTATGCGAACTGAGGATATCCCGGAACCTGCGGCGCCGGACGGCGCGGCGCCGGCAGGCCTGACCATCCACGCGCTGTCAGCAGGCGGCGGTATTCTGGCGCTATGCCCGCTGCCCGGTGCGGGAGGCGATTACCGCAACGACCTGATCCAGATCTATCAGTGGAAACCGGGGCTGGTCATCTCAATGACCACCGAGGCCGAGCACGCAGCCGCAGATGTGCCGCGGCTGGGGATTGATATTCAAAGCATGGCCTGCCGCTGGCTGCATCTGCCGGTGCCGGATTTCCAGGTGCCGCCGCCCGCTGTGGCGGCGAAATGGACGGCGGCCAGCCGGTCTGCACGGCAAGCACTGGGCGGCGGCGGCCGGGTGCTGGTGCATTGCAGGGGCGGCTGCGGGCGGTCCGGCATGGCGGTGCTGCGGCTGATGATCGAATGCGGCGAATCCCCGGCGCAGGCGCTGGCCCGGCTGCGGGCGGTACGGCCCTGTGCGGTGGAAACCAAGGACCAATTGCACTGGGCCTGTTCACCGTAGAACAGCCGCCAGAGGCGCACTGCAAAGAGATACTGCACCGCCCGGCCGATAAGCCGGGCAGCATTCTTCAGGTATTCAGTTAAAGCGCCAGCATCTGTTCCGCCTGCCGTGCTTCGGCGGTTTTCGGCAGCGCCTCCATCAGCGCGCAGGGGCGGGTGTCCAGCTTGGACGCGGCAAAACCGATACCGTCGCGGCTCAGGATAGCATCGGCAAAGCGGTCCAGCCCCTCGCGCGGCGCCTCTTCACCGACGTCGCAATACAGCCGGATCCGGTCATGGCTGGCGGCAAACTGCGCCGGGCAGTTGCGCGGGCAGCCGTCCAGCGCGGTGGTGCCGGTGATCTCAAAATCCTCCTGGGTCAGCGGCTTGGCCTTGGTCATCGCTTCGGCCAGTTTGGCGATCATCCGCTCTGCCGCGGGGCAGGGGCGCCCCAAATACTTGCAATCTGTTGCCGCATAGAAATGCGTCTTGTCGGTCCACATCATATCTGCGCCCTCCGCGCGTGGCACGGGGGTTTGGGGGACAAGAGACCGGATGAAAGACGGATCACAGCCGCCGCAGCCATCAGACCCTGTCCGGACACCCCGCCCGGGTTCGAGTTACACGTCCGATGGCAGGTCTCCTGACTTGCGGGTCGTCGCTTTCCCGATCCTTCCCGGCCTCGTATTGAGGGGCCAGTGGCTCTATCGGGGTCGCTCGCCGCTTACAGTTGCGGGGGCAGTCTCGGACTTGGCCAGCTTGCGCGGGCCGTACCGTGTTCCCTTTTCATCCCGGACACAAGATTCTGTGGCTCGGGAACCATCGCCACAAGCGGTAGCGGCAGGACGCCTGAGTCGTCAATCGTTTTTCTGCATCTGCAAATACAGCCCGCGGATCACATTCGAGTCCCGCCGCACCCGTGCCAGCTGCCAGCCGCCCTGCAGCAGGATATAGAAATTCTCCGCCGCCGCGCGGGCCTCAGGTTCAGGCAGGCCCAGGCGGCGGGCGTGGCGGGTGGTTTCAGTAATCCAGCCCTCGAACAGATGCGCGGCGTGCTGGTGGAACGCCTCGTTCTCCGGCCCTTCGAACAGGGTGGCAGAGACCGGGCAGCCGCTCCATTTTCCTTGCTTGTCAAACAGTTTCGCCAGTTTGTAGCAGACCGTCTTGGCCCCCTCCCGGAAGGTGGGCGCCGGGGTGAAAGACGCCTCGATCAGCAGCAGCATCTGCCCTGACGCCCAGTCCGCCGCGGCCAGGGCCAGGTCGGATTTGCCACTGGGGAAATGGTGGTAGAGCGAGCCCTTGGGCGCCCCCGCCTCTGCCAGTAATTCCGCCAGTCCGGTGCCGCTGTAGCCCTTGTTGCGGAACAGGCCGGCAGCGGCGCGGATCAGCCGCTCGCGGGTCGGGGGCGGGCTGGTTCCGCCCGCCTTGGCTGTCGTCACGTCATTCATGGCGGCAGCTTGACAGCATTGGACCGATTGGTCCAGAGATGGATTGGACCAATCGGTCTAGGCCAATCGACTCAGGAGGTTGCCATGCTGGATAAAAGCGCAGGACATACCGCGGTTATCCGCGAGGAAGAACTGCAGTTTGCATCCGGCACCCACTTGCTGGCTGGGCGGCTGTACCACCCGGCGGGGCAGGCGCGGGCAGCAGTGGTGCTGAATGGCGCAACCGGGGTGCCGCAG
This sequence comes from Leisingera sp. NJS204, assembly GCF_004123675.1. NCBI lineage: Bacteria > Pseudomonadati > Pseudomonadota > Alphaproteobacteria > Rhodobacterales > Roseobacteraceae > Leisingera > Leisingera sp. NJS204. The sequence continues at coordinate 666,289 of NZ_CP035417.1, forward strand.
CGCTATTACCGGCATTTCGCACGCTGGCTGGCAGCAGAGCAGCAGGTGGCCTGCCTGACCTATGACTACCGGGATTTCGGAGACTCGGCGCGGGGCCATCCGCGCCGTTCCGATGCGACAATGGCTCAATGGGCGCTGGAAGATCAGCCGGCTGCCCGGGCCGAACTGCAACGGCACTATGCGGGCGTGCCGTTGTGGGTGATCGGCCATTCGCTGGGGGCAATGCTGATGCCCCTGCAGGATGGCCTGAAGGACGTCGCCCGCATGATCGTGGTTGCGGGCGGCTTGGTGCATCACCACGATCATCCCTGGCCCTACCGCGCGCTGGCGCTGGCTTTCTGGTTCGGCCATGTGCCGCCATTGGTCCGTGCCTTGGGGTATCTGCCCGGGCGCGCGGTGGGGTTCGGGGCCGATTTGCCCGCCGGGGTGTACTGGCAGTGGCGGCGCTGGTGCACCACGCCGGGCAGCTACCTGCCGGAAACCGGCTCGGCCTTGCCGCGGCCCAAATGGGCAGACGCCGGCGTGCCGGTGGATCTGTATGCGATGGCGGATGACGACGTTGTGCCGCCTGCGGCCGTTTGGCGGCTGGGGGACGTCTTTGGCGATGTGCCGCAGTGCCGGACGGTGCTGGTGCCGCAGGAGGCGGGCGTGCAGAAGATTGGCCATCTGGGCGCCTTTGCCCGCGCCAACGCCGCCCTGTGGCCGCGGCTGCTGCCGCCGCAATAGCACGGCTTCCCCCAAACCTTGGAGTCAGGCGGAGCGGTTCAGCCGTTCTTCGGTGATCCGGGCATAGTCGGCCAGCCGCAGCTTGAACCGGCGGGTGAGGTTGCTGCGGGCCAGTTTCAGCGATTGCACCAGCAGCCGGCCGGTCAGGGTGGTGGGCGCCAGTTTCAATTGCACCGACATCCGGGTCCGCCGCGGCGACAGCGCCAGCAGCTCGATCTCCAGTTGGCCGTCCAGGCCGCTGCCGCTGCCGGTCAGCGCCAACCCGGTGACCGGGGTATAAGACGCCAGTGTCAGCCGGATGTCGCGCTGTTTGCCGCGAAACCGAAAGCCGATATCCCAGGCCAGGCCGTTTTCAGGATGCGCGGTATCGCCAGTCCGCTCTACGTCGATGCCGCGCCGCAGGGCCGAGCGCTCAAGCAGGCTGAAATCGGAGATCGCGCCAAAGACGTCGGCAATCGGGGCTTCGATATCTTCTTTGCTTTGAAATTCCATGCTCGCCTGCTTCAGTTGCGCCGCCGTGCTGCCGCGCTGTTTTTTGCAATATGCGCTTTAGTCCAGCGTGTCCGCAAGCCAGTTTCGGAGCAGAAAATGCGCAATTGCTCCCTGACGTGACGGCTTTAGAACCGGGTGTTCGCCTGCAAAGACCGTCATCATCTCCTGGCGGCTGACCCACAGCGCGTCTTCGATCTCAGCCGGGTCGATGGTGATGTCCGTGCTCAGCGCCTCGCCCGCGCAGCCGAACATCAGCGACATCGGAAAGGCCCAAGGCTGGCTGGACAGGTAGCTGACCGGCCCGACCTGCACGCCGGTTTCTTCAAATGTTTCGCGGCGCACGGCTGCTTCCAGCGTCTCACCCGGTTCGACAAATCCTGCGAGCAGCGAATACATCCCCTCGGGCCAGCCGGGCGAACGGCCCATCAGCACAGCATCGCCATGGGTGATCAGCATGATCACCACCGGGTCGGTGCGCGGGAAATGCGGTGCCTTGCAGGCGGGGCAGATGCGCTGCCAGCCGGCCTGCGCCAAATCGCTGGGCGCGCCGCAAGCTGCGCAAAACCGGTGGCTGCGGTGCCAGGCCAGCAGCGCCTTGGCGGTGGTGGCCAGTTCCGCCTCCAGCGGTGTGAGGCAGGTCATCACCCGGCGCAGCTCGGCAAAGGCATGGGACGCGGGCAGATCAGGGTGCTGCTGCTCGCTGGCATCGGCAAAACTGCTGAGCGCCTCCTGATCCAGGCCTTCGGGCTGCCAGCCGCTGATATCGCAGGCAAAACACGGCGCACCGCCAGGTGCCAGGCCAAGAAACAATGCGGCATCCTTGCAGTCAGCGGCCAGCGGATGCACCGGATCGGTCCAGCCCAGCCCGCAGGGCAGATCCGCATCCCTTTCGCGCCGGGTCAGCGGCTTGCCGCGCCACATCAGCAGCACCTGCGCCTCCGCGCTGTTCCAGGCCGCTTCCAGCGCAGCGGTATCCAAGCGCAGATGGGCCGCCCGCTCCAGCCCGCCGCCGCCGAAAGTCACTTGTTCTGCGTGTTTCATTGCGGCTCTCCTTTGGCTGGCTGCGGTTTTTTCGGGTGCCATGGATGAAATAGCGCCATCCATGGCAGTGTGCCGCAGGCGTTGCCAGCAATCGGCGGCGATCTGCGCTTGCCTGTCACTGCACCGCCACACCTGCCGGGCGGGAATTGCGGCTTTTCACTGCTGGACAGGGCGCGCCGGCCGGTTTGAAGCCTCGGCAGCAGGAAAAAATCAAATGCAATAAAAAGGGTTCTTTGCAAATCGTTAAAACGCTGATTCAAATAGCCTCAAACCAAGAACGGCACCAAACGGTGCGGGAAGGAGCAGCAGCAGGCGGTGTCAGCGGAATATCGGACATGACAAGCGGGGCGCGCGCCTCGCACTCCCGGACCACCACCGGGCTGCTGCACGTGCTGGCCACTACGGACCTGCACTGTAATCTGCTGAGCCATGATTATTATGCCGACCGCCCGGACGGGGCCATCGGCCTGTCCCGCGCTGCCACCTTGATCAACCGCGCACGGGCTGAGGCTGACCGCCTGGGCGCGGCCTGCATTCTGGTCGATAACGGCGACGGCTTCCAGGGGTCGCCGCTGGGGGACATCGTGCCGGGCGCCAAAGGCCCCCATCCTCTGGCGCGCGCATTCCGGTTTTTGGAATATGATGCCGTTGGTCTTGGCAATCATGACTTTGATTTCGGCCTGGAGGCGCTGGCAGGCGTCCTGAAAGACGTGCCATGTCCGGTGCTGTGCTCAAGCCTGACGGCGCGGCAGCCTGATCTTCGGCTGCCGTTTGTACCCTGGGCGGTGCTGGAGCGGGCGGTGCCTGGCTGTCCCGGTTTGCCACCGGTCCGGATCGGTTTGTTTTCGGTGCTGCCGCCGCAGACCCTGATCTGGTGCGGCAAGGCGTTGCAGCAGCAACTCGCCGCGGGCGGCATCGTTGAAACCGCCGCGGCCCAGGCCCGGCAGCTGAGGGCTCAGGGCTGCGATCTGGTGCTGGCGCTGGCGCATACCGGAATTGACAGCAATGCCGGAGCGGGCCGCGGCGAAAATGAGCTGGAGCAGCTTGCCGCACTGCCGGAAATTGATGCCGTTGTGGGCGGCCACACGCATCTGACGCTGCCGAATCCCGCGCATCCTTTTGCCAAGCCCGTCGTGATGCCCGGTGCGCATGGCTCGCATCTGGGTGTTCTGAGGCTGGATCTGGAGCATCGCAGCGGAGCCTGGCATCCTGCCGGCGGCTCGGCCAGCCTGCAGCCGGCGGGCCGCCACCAGCAAACCGGGGCTGCCCAGCCGCTGGTGCCGGAGAACCCTGGTTTTATGGAGGCGCTGGCAGAAGACCACGCGCGCACTTTGCAACGTATGCGTCAGCCGGCGGGCTACAGCTCGGTTGCGATGCATTCCTATTTTACTTTCTTCGCGCCGGATCGCGGCCTGGCACTGGTGGGCAGTGCCCAGGCTGCTGCAGTGCGGCCGTTGCTTGAGAGTGCCGGCGGAAAAAGCCTGCCGCTGCTATCGGCTGTTGCACCGTGCAAATTCGGCGGCCGCTCCGGGCCGCATTTTTATACCGACATTGCGGCCGGGGATCTCTGTGCCCGCAATATCGCTGATCTGCAGGTCTTCCCAAATGAGTTGCGGGTGGTCGAGGTCACCGGTGCACAGCTGTTGGACTGGCTGGAAATGTCGGCAGGGCTGTTCAGCCGGATCACGCCGGGCAGCTCAGGGCAGTTGCTGGCCGACCCGCAGCGGGCAGGGCATAATTTCGATGTGATTTTCGGGCTGAGTTATCAGATTGACCCAGTCCAGCCGCCGCGGTTTTCGGCAGCGGGCGTGCGGATCAACCCCGGCGCCCGGCGGATCCGGAACCTGTGCTGGAACGGCCGGCCGGTGGAGCCAGGCCAGCATTTTGCGGTCGCGGCCAACAGCTACCGGGTCAGCGGCGGCGGCAGCTTCAGCATGCTGCGCGAGGCCAAAGATCTGCCGCTGCCGCCGATGCGGATCCGCCAGGCAATCCGCGACTACATCGCCGGGCGGCTGCCCGCTGATCCGCTGGCAGAGGCGCCTTATCCCTGGCAACTGGCGCCGGTGCCCGGCACCAGCGCGGTTGCCGTTACCGGGCCGGGAGCCATCGGATATCTGGAGGAACTGCCTGCCGGGCTGGCTGAGCCGCGAGGGCACAACAGCGGCGGCTTTCTGGAATTGGCGCTGCAGCTTTAAAACGCAGAAGGCAGGACAGGCGGGGGCACTTGCCAATCCCGGCGGCGGCGCTTATATCGGGATTCGAGAGGTTGGCGCGGGCAGGCGCCTCGCCAACCTGGTCAGATCCGGAAGGAAGCAGCCACAACGAGCCCCGCTTGGGTCGATGTCCAGCCTCTCACTTTTCCCCGCCCCTCTATCACCCATCCGCATCACCCATCCGCGACGAACAGGCGCGCGCGGCAATTGACGGGTTTGATCCCGCCCGCCCCGCCGCGCTGACGCGCGGCGGGGTGCCGCTTCTTTCTGGTTTGAAATACCCCGGGGTGAATTGGCCGTAAGGCCAAGAGGGGCAGCGCCCCGCCCCGTCCCGTGCCTCAGAACCGCCCGTTGTTGGCGGGATAGACGCCGAGGATTTCCACATTGGTGGTGAAATAGCTCAGCTCATCCATTGCCAGCTGCACATTCGGATCTTCCGGGTGGCCTTCGATATCCGCATAAAACTGCGTCGCGGTGAAGGATCCGTCCACCATATAGCTTTCCAGCTTGGTCATGTTGATGCCATTGGTGGCAAAACCGCCCATCGCCTTATAGAGCGCCGCCGGGATGTTGCGGACCTGGAACACGAAGCTGGTGATCATGCTGTGGGCGCCGCGGCGGCGGAAGTCCGGCTCCGGCGACATGATCAGGAAGCGGGTGGTGTTGTCGCCGTTGTCCTCGATATGGCGGGCCAGCACCTCCAGCCCGTAGATCTCGCCCGCCAATTCGCTGGCCAGCGCCGCCACATGCTTATCTCCGGCTTCCGCCACATCCCGCGCCGCGCGGGCGTTGTCGGGGCTGATCCGGCCGGTGATGCCATGTTCGCGCAGAAAAGTCCCGCATTGCGGCAGCAGCACCAGATGCGATTTCGCCTCGCGGATGTCTTCCAGCCGGGCGCCCGGCACCCCCAGCACATTGATATGCACCCGCACAAAGGCCTCGTCGATGATGTGCAGCCCGCTGTGCGGTAGCAGCCGGTGAATATCGGCCACCCGGCCATAGGTGGAATTCTCCACCGGCAGCATTGCCTGTTCGGCTTCGCCGCTTTTGACCGCTGCAATCACGTCTTCAAAGGTGCGGCACGGCAGCACCTCCAGATCACGCCGGGCATTGCGGCAGGCCTCGTGGCTGTAGGAGCCAAGCTCCCCCTGAATGGCGATTTTGCGGCTCATGGGTGTGTTCCCCGTGCAAAACTTCAAGAATTGGGCGTTTCGTCGCGCTGTCTATACCTTGCCACTTTGAAGGGGAAGCCTTAGACAGCCACGCAGACAGCTAAATGGACCCGCGATTCATGTTTGACACAATGACCCTTACCAAAGCGACCGCAGGCGTCTGCGGCGCGTTCCTGGTTCTCCTGCTGGGCAAATGGGCCGCCAGCGGCCTGTATCACATGGACAGCCACGGTGAGGCGTCCTATGTGATCGAAGTCGCCTCGGCCGATGCCGCCGCCAGCGATGAGCCGGAAGTCAGCTTTGAAGAGCTGATGGCCGCTGCCGACGTTGCCAAGGGCGCCAAGGTTTTCAAGAAATGCTCTGCTTGCCACAAGCTGGAAGATGGCGCCAACTCGACCGGCCCGTATCTGTACGGCGTTGTCGGCCGCGATATCGCAGCGGCCCCGGGCTTTGGCTACTCCGGCGCCCTGACCGGCCTGGACGGCGACTGGACTGCCGAGGCGCTGGACGCCTTCCTGACCAAGCCGTCGGCCTATGCCGCGGGCACCACCATGTCGTTCTCCGGTTTGAAAAAGCAAAAGGACCGGGTGAATCTTATTGCCTATCTGGACAGCCTGGACGGCTGATCCGGACCGCTGTCCCAGCTATCGAATTAAAAAGCCGCTGCAGATTTGCAGCGGCTTTTTTGATGCGGGTATGAACCGGACCGCCTTAGGCCGGGTTGTTTTCCCGGTAATAGGCCAGCGCATCGCGCTCCTGGCCGTCCGGCAGGATGCAGACGCCGATAGTGCCCGCTTTGCCGCTGCGCAGCACATAACTGCCGCCGGTCTGCACGCAATACGCCTCTTCCGGGCTGCTGTAGACCACTTCCTCTTCCTGCTGGGCACAGGCGCTAAGCGCGGCGGCCCCGGCAACCGCAAGGGCGGCAAGTTTCATTGACGTCGGCATCGGCAAACTCCCTCGTTATATAACGCAATCGTGATGCGAGGCTGGCAGGCAATTTTATTGCGGGCAAGCGCCGCCTTGTAAAAGCATGGTTTTCGGCTGCTTTGTGCCAAGAGAGCCGGGGATATCACTTAATCTCAACTTGAATGTTACCGTCCCCGGCCATTAGCTTGGCAGCAGAAATCCGGGCCGAAGTTCCGGGCAAAGGAGGTCATGGCAGATGAACACCGCTCGAGCCGCGGCGCGCGTGCGCGCAAAAGAAAGGGTGACTCCGCTGCAGGCTGCGGCGGCATTGGCCCCGGTACTGTTACTGGGGCTTTTCCTGGCATTGGCTGCGGCGACGCTGGTCAAGGCGGAAGAGACTGTCATCAAGGCGCATGGTTTTGCTGAATTCGGCGAGTTGAAATACCCGCAAGACTTTGCCCGTTTCGACTATGTGAACCCTGAGGCGCCCAAGGGCGGTGAATTGTCGATTTCTGCCGTCGGCACCTTTGACAGCATGAACCCCTATACCCGGAACGGCCGTGCCGGGGCACTGTCCTCGGATCAGTTCGAAAGCCTGCTGGTGGAATCCTATGACGAGCCCGGCTCTTATTACGGGCTGATTGCCGAAAGCCTGGAATACCCCGAAAGCCAGGATTGGGTGATCTTCAACCTGCGCCCCGAGGCAAAATTCTCCGATGGCAGCCCGGTCACCGCTGATGACGTGGTGTTTTCCCACAATATCCTGCTGGATCAGGGGCTGAAATCTTATGCCGAAGCTGTGCGCAAACGCATCCCCAAGGCCGAGGCACTGGATCCGCACCGGGTCAAATTCCACTTCAGTCCGGATTTTCCCCGCCGGGCGATGATCACTCAGGTCGGCGGCACGCCGGTGTTCTCCAAGGCCTGGTTTGAGGCCGACCCCGAAAACCGCCGCCTGGATGAGCCGCGGCTGGATCCGGGCATCGGCTCCGGCCCCTATGTGCTGGAAAGCGCCGAGGTGAACCAGCGCATCACCTACCGCCGCAACCCGGATTACTGGGGCGCAGGGCTGAACGTGAACATCGGCCGCCACAACTATGACCGCATCCGGGTTGAATACTTCGGCGATGCAATTGCCGCGATGGAGGGGTTCAAGGCGGGCGTCTATACACTGCGCCCCGAGAACAACTCGAAAAGCTGGGCCACGTCTTATGACTTTGCCGCGGTGGATAAGGGCCAGGTGATCAAGGGCGAAATCCCCGACGGCAATGTGCCATCTGCCAATGGCTTTGTGATGAACCTCTTGAAGCCCAAGTTCCAGGACATCCGCGTCCGCGAGGCGCTGCAGCTGGCGTTCAACTTTGAGTGGACCAACGAAAGCCTGCAGTACGGGCTGTTCCGCCATCGCTCCTCTTTCTGGCAGGATTCGCCGCTGGCCGCGCAGGGCCTGCCCGAGGGCCGTGAGAAAGAGGTGCTGGAGGCGCTGGGCGATCAGATCGACCGTGCGCTGCTGACCTCGGAACCGGTGATGGCGCATAGCTCCAAGGCGTCGCGCCCCGGAGACCGCAAAAACCTGCGCCGGGCAATGAAACTGCTGGACGATGCCGGCTGGGCCGTCGGCGATGACGGGTTGCGCCGCAATGCGCAAGGCGAAGTGCTGAAATTGGAGTTTCTGGCCGACAGCCCGACAATTGAACGCATCGTGCAGCCCTATGTCACCAACCTGCGCACCATGGGCGTGGATGCGGTGCTGAACCGGGTCGATTACGCGCAATACACCAGCCGCCGCCGGGAAAAGGAGTTCGATATGATCTCCTCGGCCTACCGGATGTCGCTGGAGCCTTCGACCGGCCTGTACCAGTATTTCGGATCCGAGGCGCATGAATATTCGGTGTTCAACCCGGCAGGGCTGGCAGACCCGGCGGTGGATGCGCTGATCGGCAATATCGTCAACGCTAAAACCCAGGAAGACCTGCGCGCCAATGCCCGCGCGCTGGACCGGGTGCTGCGGGCCAAGCGGTTCATGGTGCCGGCCTGGTATCTGGATGTCAGCTGGATCGCCTATTGGGACATGTACCGCCAGCCGGACAACCTGCCGCCCTATGACACCGGCATGCTGGACCTGTGGTGGATCGATGCGTCCCGCGAGGCCGAACTCAAATCCGCCGGCGCGCTTCGGTAAGACAGAGACATGGCAGCCTATATCTTCAGACGCCTGCTGTTGGTGATCCCGACGCTGTTCGGCATCCTGCTGGTGAACTTTGCCCTGGTGCAGTTTGTGCCCGGCGGTCCGGTAGAGCAGATCATCGCCCAGCTGGAAGGCGGCGGCGACGTGTTCGAAGGCTTTGCCGGCGGCGGCGGCGATACCGGCACCGAGGCGATCAGCGCCAATGAAAACTACGCCGGCCGTCAGGGCCTGCCGCCTGAGCTGATCGAGGAACTGCAGCAGCAGTTCGGCCTTGATAAGCCGCCACTGGAGCGCTTCCTGACAATGCTTGGCAACTATGCCCGCTTTGATTTCGGCGAGAGTTATTTCCGCAAGATCGACGTGACCGACCTGGTGCTGGAGAAAATGCCGGTTTCAATCTCGCTAGGCCTGTGGTCCACGCTGATCGCCTATATGATCTCGATCCCGATGGGCATCCGCAAGGCGCTGCGGGACGGCTCGCGCTTTGACACCTGGACCAGCGGTTTCATCATCGCCGCCTATGCGATCCCGTCGTTCCTGTTTGCAATTATGCTGCTGGTGCTGTTTGCCGGCGGTTCCTACTGGCAGATCTTCCCGCTCCGGGGCCTCACCTCCGACAACTGGGATCAGCTGAGCCTGATCGGTAAGATCGGCGATTATGCCTGGCACATCGCGCTGCCGGTGCTGGCCTCGACTATCGGCGCCTTTGCAACGCTGACGCTGCTGACCAAGAACTCCTTTCTGGACGAGATCAAGAAGCAATACGTGATGACCGCCCGCGCCAAGGGCCTCAGCGAGAACCGGGTGCTGTACGGTCACGTGTTCCGCAACGCGATGCTGATTGTGATTGCCGGCTTTCCCTCGGTTTTTATCGGCGTGTTTTTCTCCGGCTCGCTGATCATCGAGACGATCTTCTCGCTCGACGGTCTTGGCCGGCTGGGGTTTGAGGCCGCGGTGGCGCGCGACTACCCGGTGATTTTCGGCACTCTGTTCATCTTCGGCTTGATGAGCCTGGTTGTCGGCATCGTCTCGGACCTGATGTATGTGCTGGTCGACCCGCGCATCGACTTTGACAAGCGGGAGGGCTGACTGATGGCACTTTCCCCCCTGAACCAGCGCCGCTGGAACAATTTCCGCAAGAATAAGCGCGCCTTCTGGTCGCTGATCCTGTTCACCGTACTGTTCACATGTTCGCTTTTTGCCGAGTTCATCGCCAACGACAAACCAATCCTGGTGAGCTACCGCGGCGGGATCTACGCACCGGTGTTCAAATTCTACCCCGAAACCCGTTTCGGCGGCGATTTCCAGACCGAGGCGATCTACAGCGACCCGGAGGTGGAATGCCTGATCCGCTCCGGCGGGATCGAGGACTGCTTTGACGAACCCGAACAGATCCTGGAAGAAATCGCCGCTGGCACCTATGCCGCGGAGGGGTTTCAGGCAGGCTGGACCCTTTGGCCGCCGATCCCCTACAGCTTCAACACCACCGTTGACCGTCCCGGTGCCGCGCCGCTGCCGCCCAATGGCCAGAACCTGCTGGGCACCGATGACACCAAACGCGACGTGCTGGCACGAGTGATCCACGGCTTCCGCTTGTCGATCCTGTTCACCCTGATCGTGACCGGTGCTGCCACGGTGCTGGGCATCCTGGCCGGTGCGGTGCAGGGTTTTTTCGGCGGCTGGCTGGATCTGGTGTTCCAGCGCATCATTGAAATTTGGAGCTCCACCCCGACGCTTTATGTGATCATCATCATGTTCGCGATCCTGGGGCGCGGTTTCTGGCTCTTGGTGTTCCTGATGATCCTGTTCGGCTGGACTGCGCTGGTCGGCGTGGTACGGGCCGAATTCCTGCGTGCCCGCAATCTTGAGTACGTCCGTGCCGCCAAGGCGCTGGGGGTCGGCAATATGACCATCATGTTCCGCCACATGCTGCCCAATGCAATGGTGGCAACGCTGACCATGCTGCCCTTTATCGTGACCGGCACTATTTCGGCGCTGGCGGGGCTGGACTTCCTCGGCTTCGGCCTGCCGTCCTCGGCGCCAAGCCTGGGGGAGCTGACGTTGCAGGCCAAACAGAACCTGGAGGCCCCCTGGCTGGCCTTCACCGCCTTTTTCACCTTTGCCATCATGCTGTCGCTGCTGGTCTTCATCTTTGAGGGCGTGCGCGATGCCTTCGACCCGCGGAAGACGTTTTCATGAGGATGCTGTCGAAGCACGGCAATAGGGCGAAGCCTGCCTGGGGAGGCGCAGCCCGGGCCGCAAGCGTCCCGGACGAAGAACGGGGCAATGGAGCCGCAAAAGAATGACCGCAAATTCCTCCCCCCTCCTGAATGTCCAGAACCTCCGCGTCTCCTTCCGCCAGGACGGCAAGGTGACAGAGGCCGTGCGCGGCGTCTCCTTCTCCGTCGGCCGCGGCGAGACGGTTGCCCTGGTGGGCGAAAGCGGCTCGGGCAAATCGGTCTCGGCGCTCTCCACTGTGTCGCTGCTGGGCGACAGCGCCATGGTGAGCGGCTCCGTCACCTACGGCGGCACCGAAATGGTGGGCGCCGATGAGAAGCACCTGATGGATGTGCGCGGCAATGACATCAGCTTCATCTTTCAGGAGCCGATGACCTCGCTCAACCCGCTGCACACCATTGAACGCCAGCTGGAGGAATCCATCGCCCTGCACCAAGGGCTGACGGGTCGCGCGGCGCGGGAGCGTATTCTGGAGCTGATGAACAAGGTCGGCATCCGTGACGCGGAAAGCCGGCTCAGCGCCTATCCGCATCAGCTGTCGGGCGGCCAGCGGCAGCGGGTGATGATTGCCATGGCGCTGGCCAACAAGCCCGACATCCTGATCGCGGACGAACCCACAACGGCGCTGGATGTGACCATCCAGGCGCAGATTCTGGACCTTTTGGCGGACCTTAAGAAAAGCGAAGGCATGGGGCTGTTGTTCATCACCCATGACCTTGGCATCGTGCGCCGCATCGCCGACCGTGTCTGCGTGATGAAGGACGGTGAAATAGTCGAGGAAGGCCCGGCAGCAAAGATCTTTGCCAATCCGCAGCACGCCTACACCCGGAAACTGCTGGCAGCCGAGCCATCGGGAACGCCTCCGCCGGTGCCGGATGACGCCAAAGAGCTGGTGGCGGCACAGGACCTGAAAGTCTGGTTCCCGATCCAGCGCGGCCTGTTGAAACGCACAGTCGGCCATGTGAAGGCGGTGAACCCGATGTCGCTCTCAGTGCGGAGTGGCGAAACCCTGGGTATCGTCGGCGAATCCGGGTCCGGCAAGACCACGCTGGCACTTGCCATCATGCGGCTGATTGCCTCCGAGGGCGCGGTCACATTCCAGGGGCAGGACCTGCGCAAATGGTCCACCCGCGACCTGCGTGCTTTGCGCAAGGATATGCAGATCGTGTTCCAGGATCCCTTCGGCTCGCTCAGCCCGCGGATGACCTGCGCTCAGATCATCTCCGAGGGGCTGGCGATCCACAAGGTCGACCAGCACCGCAAGCCGCGCGAGCTGGTGGCCGAGGTGATGCAGGAGGTCGGCCTGGACCCGGCAGCGATGGACCGTTACCCGCATGAGTTTTCCGGCGGTCAGCGCCAGCGCATCGCCATCGCCCGGGCCATGGTGCTGCGCCCCAAGCTGGTGGTTCTGGATGAGCCGACCTCGGCCTTGGACATGACGGTACAGGTGCAGATTGTCGAGCTGCTGCGCGACCTGCAGACCCGTTACGGGCTTGCCTATCTGTTCATTTCCCACGACCTCAACGTGGTGCGGGCGATGTCGCATCAGGTGGTGGTGATGAACCAGGGCGACGTGGTGGAGACCGGTGCGGCCGAGGCGCTGTTCACCAACCCGCAGGCAGACTACACCCGCAGGCTGCTGGCGGCGGCGGGTTAACCCGCCCCTGATTAACATTGTGGCAGGCTTTGCAGCATTTATGCGCACGCTGCCGGCGCAACGCCCACAAGTTGCGGCAGTGCGATTGACCAAATGTTTCGCGCGCGAAACATTGCGGCAGCGGTGCTGACCTATCTGTGTCACCCCGGAACAGGCGGAAACCTCCCGCGCCCGCAGGCCCGCCCGGCTGATGCCAGACGGGCCTTAGCGGCCTTGGGCCGGGCTCAGCGCCGCTGGCGCTGAGCCCGGCCCAACGGAAGCGCTGTGCCACATGGCGCAGCGGCGACGGGCGGGAGAGGCTGGCAATCCGGGAGAGATTTCAAACCGCTGTACTGTGGGCAGCCGTGCTGAGATCATAGGCGTCAAAGCTGCGGGCGATCATCCGGGTCAGCGGACGGGCCTCCTCGCGGATAGCAAGGCCTTGGGCGGACACCGAAAGCATGCCAGGGAAGGCGGCGCCGGCCTCGGCGAACATCCTTTCCAATCTTGCGGCAGGCACGGCAAAGCGCGACAGGATCTCCTCCCGGCTGATCCGGAAGTCGCACATCAACGCCTCGATCAGCCGCGCCCGCAAGAGATCTTCGCCGCGGAACCCGTGGCCGCGAGCAGTGGCGAATTGCCCGTCGCGGATAGCACGGATATAGGCCGATGTGCCCGGTGCATTCTGCGCATAGCCCTGTGGAAACCGTGAGATCGCCGAGGCGCCGACCCCGATCAGCACCTCCGCCGGGTCATTTGTATAACCTTGGAAACTACGCCGCAGCCGCCCGGTCCGCTGCGCCACCGCCAGCCCGTCATCGGGCCGTGCAAAGTGATCGATACCGACCTCCCGGTAGCCGTCCCACAGGAACAGCCGGCGGGCGGTCTCAAACAGCTGCAGCCGGGCTTCGGGCGTTGGCAGAGTGTCCGAGCGGATCATGCTTTGCCGCCCGGCCATCCAGGGCACATGGGCATAGCCGTAAACCGCCACCCGGCCTGGGGTCAGCGAAACGAGCTTTTGCACGCTGTCGGTCATTCCTGCCGGTGTCTGATACGGCAGCCCGTACAGGATATCGGCGTTCAGGCCGTCAATTCCATGGTTGCGCAGCTGTTCGATGGCCGTCCGGGTCGACTCGAAGCTTTGGATGCGGCCAATCGCCTGCTGAATGGTGCTGTCGAAATCCTGAACCCCGACCGTGGCATGGGTCATGCCGGACCCGGCCAGCGCCTCCAGCCGCCGGTCCCCGATCTCATTCGGGTCGATTTCAACCGAGAACTCCGCCCGGGGCGCCAGTGGAATGGCCTCTGCGATGGTGCTGGCCAGATCGCGGATCAGCTCAGCGTTCAGGATCGTCGGAGTGCCGCCGCCCCAATGCAGGCGCGACAGCGTCACGCCCTCTGGCAGCTGCTGCCGCAGCAGTGCAATCTCGGCCTTCAATACCTGAACATAGGCCTCCACCGGCGCGTCCGAGCGGGTGCCCTGGGTGCGGCAGGCACAGAACCAGCACAGCCTGCGGCAGTACGGTACATGCACGTACACGGAAATACTGCTGCCGGGGGCAACCTTTGACACCCAGCCGGAAAACCGGGCGGGATCCACTGCATCTCCGAAATGCGGCGCCGTCGGGTAACTTGTATAGCGCGGCACTTTGGCGTCGAATAATCCGAGTTCGGCCAATTGAGGTTTCTGATCCATTCCTTTAGTTTTAGGCACGCCGGACAGGCAAACCTTGACCCAGATCAACCGAGATCCCCTGATGCACGCTCCAGTATTGTCACAGTCCAGATGCGGCGACTGCCCGATCCGCCACCGCGCCGTCTGCGCGCGCTGCAACGCGGATGAGCTGGAGGAGCTGGATGCGGTCAAATACTACCGCACCTATGAGGCCGGCCAGCCGGTCATCTGGTCCGGCGATGTGATGACCTTTGTCGGGTCCGTGGTGTCGGGCATTGCCTCGCTGACCCAGACGATGGAGGACGGGCGCACCCAGATGGTGGGGCTGCTGCTGCCCAGCGATTTTGTCGGCCGGCCCGGACGTGAAGGGGCGGCATATGATGTGGTGGCGACCACCGACGTCGTGATGTGCTGCTTCCGCAAGAAACCGTTTGAAGAGCTGATGGAGCGCACCCCGCATATCGCCCACCGGCTGCTGGAGATGACGCTGGATGAGCTGGACGCCGCCCGCGAATGGATGCTGGTGCTGGGACGCAAGACAGCGCGCGAGAAGATTGCCAGCCTCTTGTCGATCATTGCCCGGCGCGATGCCTCGCTGACACCGCGCGGCGCCACCAGCCGCATGGTGTTCGACCTGCCGCTGACCCGCGAGGCGATGGCGGATTACCTGGGCCTGACACTGGAAACCGTGAGCCGGCAGATTTCGGCTTTGAAGAGGGACGGCGTTATTGAGCTGGAAGGCAAGCGTCACGTCACAGTGCCCGACATGCGCCGCCTGATGGAAGAGGCCGGCGACGACAGCGACGGCGGCTTCCTGGGCTAAGGCCGCATTTCCTGCAATCCCATATTTGTTCTCTACCAGCCAGCCCGCCACCCGTACCGCGGGGCTGAGCGGGCCTGAGGCGCGCAGGCTCCACAGCCGCAGGTCCCGTGGCAGGCTGGCCCGGATGTCAAATGCCGCCACCAGCTTGCCGCTGGCCAGCAGCGGCGCTGGCGATGAGCCTGCCGGATTGGGGGGAGCACGGTGCGGGTTATGCCCAGGCCATGTCGTATCTATCACAGGCACAGGCACAGGCGCAGGTGCCGGGCGGCATGATCGGGTTGCGCATCGGGACCTCTGAATTGGTGCGCCGCGGGGTGGAGCCAAAGCACGACGGCGCTTAGCGGAGCTGATGGCCCGTGGCCTGCGGCCAGAGGTCCCGGTGGCGCTGGCGGGGGAAATTGCAGAGTTCCGCGAGGCTTTTCAAGGGATGCACTACGTCCGCCAGGGTTAAGACCGGAAGAACAGGGAGGGGGCCTCCCGCGCCTGCGCGTGCCCGGCTGTGCCGGACCCGCTGGCAGCCTTGGGCGTGGCACCGCAAAGCGGTGCCACGCCCAACGGGAGGAGGCCCTTCAGCAAGAAGGGCGGACGACGGGCGGGAGCTGCGCCGCTTTGCAGCGCTTGCCGTCAGGTTCCTTGATGGCTGCAGGTGACCCGGTGCCGCGGGTGTGGTCTATTGGGGCAATCACAACAAACGGAGGCGGAAATGCAGTTTGGAAGCTTGATCGGGATGCTGATCGTGGGGGCGCTGGCCGGCTGGCTGTCAGGCAAGATCATGCAAGGACGCGGCTTTGGCATTCTCGGCAATATCATCGTCGGCGTGGTTGGCGCCTTTCTGGCGGGAACGATCTTTCCGGCACTGGGGTTTGCCGCGGGCGGTGGTTTCATCTGGTCGCTGATCCATGCCACCATCGGGGCGGTGATCCTGCTGTTCCTGATCGGCCTCATACGCAAGGCCGGGTAGGGCGCAGGCGGCGATTGACGAAAAAAGGCGCCCCTGCAGGGCGCCCTTTTTTGTTTGGCAAGATTGCTGACTGATGGGTTCGTCAATGCGCCATCAGCACCGGTACTTTGGCCTGTTCCAGCATGTTGCGGGTGGCGCCGCCAAGGATTGCTTCGCGGAAGCGGGAATGGCCGTAGGCGCCCATCACAATCAGATCAGCGGCGGTGTCCGCCGCATGGCGGTTCAGCACATCGGATACCCGGGTCAGTGTCTTGCTGAGCACATCTATCTCGCAGGCCACCCCGTGCCGGGACAGCATCTGCGCCAGCAAGCCGCCAGGGTCGGAGCGTTCCGGCCCGTGCTGCGGCGGGTCGATCACTGCGATACGAACCAGATCGGCGCCTATCAGGAACGGCATTGCCCGCCGGATCGCGGTCATCGCCTCGATGCTTTCGTTCCAGGCCACCAGAACTGTTTCGGGCTGGCGCATCGGTGCGGCATTGTCGGGCACCACCAGCACCGGGGCGCGGCCTTCGAACAGGGCGGCTTCGACAATCGGTTCGGCTTCGGCACGCTTGCCCGGGCCATAGGGTTTGCTCAGCACAACCAGGTCGGAAAAACGCGCCTGACGCGCCACATGGCGGCCGAGGTCGGCGATTTGGGCCACACCGCTGTCGGTGGAAAATGGCACGCCGGCCTGCTGCAGCGCGGTTTCGGCCTGGGCCTCGACCTGCTCGGCCTCTTCCTGGGCACGGGACAGGGTTTCCTGCAGGACCATCGCATTGGCGCCTGCGTAATAATAGCCGGTCTGGGTCCGGTCGACCCCAAGGCAGAGCGCATCGGCATGAGCGCCAAAGTCTTCGGCCAGGGCCGTAATCTGCGCCAAGGGCGCTGCTGCTGTTTCCGCAGCTGTGAGAATGGTAAGCAAGGACTTGTAGGACATTGGCACCTCTCGGCGGATGATGCGGCGCAGCCCGGATGGCCGCGATGCGGAGAATTTCGTTACAAGGGCAGATGTGTCACATGTTGCGTGGATATGTCTTGATGCAGATCAAGGTATCAAGGATGCGCCTTTTGCATGAAGGGCGCGGTCTAATAACGTTCCCGTATCCGCAGGATTCGCGGGGGCATGGCAAAGGGACGCAAGATGTCTAACTATATCAAGCTGATAGCGCTTGGTCTGGTCACGCTGTTTGCGATGATCGGGTCCAATTACGCGCGGGATCTGGCTTACCAGGTGCATGCGATCATCGTGATGATCGTGGCTGGCGGCCTGTTTCTTTATACTTTGCGCCACACCAACGAGCCGAAACCGGCAGTTATTGGTCTGGAAAATGAGTATTTCGACAGCGTGATCCGCGCTGGTACAATTGCAACCGCCTTTTGGGGCGTGGTCGGATTTCTGGCCGGGACTTTCATAGCGTTCCAGCTGGCCTTTCCGGCACTGAATTTCGAGTGGGCGCAAGGCCTGGCTAATTTCGGCCGCCTGCGTCCGCTGCATACCTCGGCAGTGATTTTCGCCTTTGGCGGCAACGCGCTGATCGCAACCTCGTTTTATGTGGTGCAGCGCACCTCCGCGGCGCGGCTGTGGGGCGGCAACCTAGCGTGGTTCGTGTTCTGGGGCTACCAGCTGTTCATCGTGCTGGCCGCGACCGGCTATCTGTTCGGCTCGACCCAGTCCAAGGAATATGCGGAGCCCGAATGGCACGTTGATCTGTGGCTGACCGTGGTCTGGGTCGCCTATCTGGCGGTGTTCCTGGGCACCGTGATCAAACGCAAAGAGCCGCATATCTATGTGGCGAACTGGTTCTACCTGGCCTTCATCGTCACCGTGGCGATGCTGCATCTGGTCAACAACATGACCATTCCGGTGTCCATCTGGGGTTCCAAGTCGGTCATCGTCTGGCCGGGTGTGCAGGATGCGATGATCCAGTGGTGGTACGGCCACAACGCTGTGGGCTTCTTCCTGACCGCGGGCTTCCTGGGGATGATGTATTACTTCATCCCGAAACAGGCCGAGCGTCCGGTGTTTTCCTACAAGCTGTCGATCATCCACTTCTGGGCGCTGATCTTCCTTTACATCTGGGCCGGTCCGCACCACCTGCATTACACCGCGCTGCCGGACTGGGCCTCGACCCTTGGCATGGTGATGTCGATCATCCTTTGGATGCCCTCGTGGGGCGGCATGATCAACGGTCTGATGACCCTGTCAGGCGCTTGGGACAAGCTGCGCACCGATCCGGTGATCCGGATGATGGTGATCTCGGTCGGGTTCTATGGCATGTCCACCTTTGAAGGTCCGATGATGTCGATCCGCGCTGTGAACTCGCTGTCGCATTACACCGACTGGACCATTGGCCACGTGCATTCCGGTGCTTTGGGCTGGAACGGCATGATCACCTTTGGTGCGCTGTATTATCTGGTGCCGGTGCTGTGGAAGCGGGAGCGGCTGTACTCGCTGAGCCTCGTCAGCTGGCACTTCTGGCTCGCCACCATCGGTATCGTTCTCTATGCCGCATCCATGTGGGTGACTGGTATCATGGAAGGCCTGATGTGGCGCGAAGTGGATGCCAACGGCTTCCTGGTGAACTCCTTTGCCGACACTGTGGCAGCGAAGTTCCCGATGTATGTGGTGCGCGGCCTGGGCGGGGTCATGTTCCTCGCTGGTGCGCTTATCATGTGCTACAACCTGTGGATGACTGTCCGTAAGGCCCCGGCAAAAGAAGCCAGCCTGACGGTTCCGGTCCCGGCTGAATAAGGAGCCAGGCAGCTATGTCCATTCTCGACAAACATAAAATCCTCGAGACCAACGCGACCCTGTTGCTGATCTGCAGCTTTCTGGTTGTGACCATCGGCGGCCTGGTGCAGATTGCACCGCTGTTCTACCTGGAAAACACCATTGAGAAGGTGGAGGGCATGCGCCCTTACACCCCTCTCGAACTGGCGGGCCGGGACATCTACATCCGCGAAGGCTGCTATGTCTGCCACAGTCAGATGATCCGCCCGATGCGCGATGAGGTCGAACGCTACGGCCACTACTCGCTGGCGGCAGAGTCGATGTACGACCGTCCGTTCCAGTGGGGCTCCAAGCGGACCGGGCCGGATCTGGCCCGTGTCGGCGGCCGCTACTCGGACGAGTGGCACGTCGACCACCTGCGCAACCCGCAGGCCGTGGTGCCGGAATCGGTGATGCCGAAATACG
Organism: Leisingera sp. NJS204; assembly: GCF_004123675.1. Taxonomy (NCBI): domain Bacteria; kingdom Pseudomonadati; phylum Pseudomonadota; class Alphaproteobacteria; order Rhodobacterales; family Roseobacteraceae; genus Leisingera; species Leisingera sp. NJS204. The sequence goes on from NZ_CP035417.1 coordinate 685,544, forward strand.
GCTTCCTTGAGCGTAAGCGGGTCGATGGCAAATACATCGGCGACGTGATGGCGACCAATGCGATGCTGGGCACGCCTTACACGGACGGGATGATCGAGGCCGCGCAGGCCGACTTCCGCGCCCAGGCAGATCCCGACAGCGACTATGACGGGCTGCTGGAGCGTTACGGCGAGAAGGTCAACGTGCGCAACTTCGACGGCCAGCCGGGGGTCTCCGAGGCCGATGCGCTGATCGCTTATCTGCAGATGATGGGCACGCTGGTCGATTTCTCGACCTTCACCCCGGACGCGAGCCGCTGAGGAGGGACAGATGGAATTCTACACACTCCTCAGGCAATTCGCGGACAGCTGGATGCTGCTGTTCCTGTTCACCTTCTTTATCGGTGTTGTGGTCTGGGCGTTCCGCCCGGGCAGCACCAAAGTTTACAAGGACACCGCCGACATCCCGTTCCGGCATGATGATGCACCGGCGCCCCGTGAAGATGCAGTCAAACCCGCCGGGACCAAGGAGGCGAGGGCATGAGCAAGAAATCGCAAAAGTTCGAAGGCGATCCGAACACCACCGGCCATGAGTGGGACGGGATCGAGGAATTCGACAACCCGATGCCGCGCTGGTGGCTGTGGACCCTGTATGCCACCATCATCTGGGGCGTTCTTTACACCATCGCCTATCCGGCCTGGCCGCTGATCAACGGCGCCACTGCCGGGGTGCTGGGCTGGTCGACCCGCGCCGACGTGGCGGCTGAAATCACCGCGGTGGAAGAAGCCAACGCGCCGGTCAACGCCAAGCTGGAAGCAACCGAGCTGACAGCCATTGCGGAAGATGCTGAGCTGAACGCCTACGCGGTGTCGGCGGGTTCTGCCGTGTTCAAGACCTGGTGCGCCCAGTGCCACGGGTCCGGTGCGGCAGGGGCCAAGGGTTACCCGAACCTGCTGGACGACGACTGGCTGTGGGGCGGTTCGGTGGAGGATGTCCACGCCACCATCACCCACGGCATCCGCAACGAAGACAGCGATGATGCGCGCTATTCCGAGATGCCTGCATTCGGCCGTGACGAGCTGCTTGAGAAAGAAGAGATTTCCCAAGTGGTCAACTATGTGATGTCGCTGTCGGGCGAGGCGCAGGATGCCTCCAAGGTTGAGGCCGGATCGGTTGTCTTTGCCGACAATTGTGCCTCCTGCCACGCGGATGACGGCACCGGCGACCGCAGCCAGGGCGCGCCGAACCTGGCCGATGCGATCTGGCTTTACGGCGGCGATTACGCCACCCTGAGCGAGACCGTGACCAATTCGCGTTACGGCGTGATGCCGGCCTGGAACACCCGCCTGACCGAGGCGCAGATCCGGGCGGTCTCGTCTTATGTCCACCAGCTGGGCGGCGGCGAATAAGCCGGATCCGGTTGATCAGAATGATGAGAGGGCTGCCTGCGGGCGGCCCTTTTTCGTAGATTTGTGGTGATGGGAAGCTCGGCAGCCAACCCGAAGCAGACGCCGAAACTCATTGCAGCGAAAGCCTGGAGCGAGCCCTTCTTGACCATTTACTGCGATGCAACCAATGTCGGCCTCAACGAATAACCCGGATCAGGGCGCTGAGTCGCTGTAGTTGGGTGGCTTAAAAACCGTTTAAAGCAGATTGGTCGATGACATGAAAAAGATGGATGCGCTCTTCAAGTATTGGGAAGATCCGAACTACGTGATCGTGCAGGCAGGGCAGCCCGACACAATCATTGATTGGTTGACTAAGCAAACACCGGAGACTTGGCACCGTGTAGTAATGACATGGAACTACGATCATGAAGATAAAGTCTTGTCTTGGATTTTGACCCAGGAGAAATGCGACAAAGGAACTGCAGCGCGCGTGTTTGACGTTGAAGGGCTTGGACATTGGCTTGGAGATGACACACTTGCGAGAGATCCAAATCACCTATGTTCGATCATTCTCAACAACTGGGGCCGATACGGGTCATGTGAGTTTAATCATAGTCCTCAAGATGAAAAAGAAATCCTAGAGCAAACGCAAAAGCACATGGCTAACGGAATGTATGTCGGAACCCCAATTCTGGAAGTAGTACAATATGTGGGTTCTCGCGACGCAGTTTCAGAATTTGAGGCTGAGGACGGGAAGATCGTGGTGGCATTTGACCACTGGACTAAAACTAACGGCATCGAAATCACGAATTGAAGCAGCTCAGAAGCGGACACTCAGCTGCCTCCGAAGAACCGCATCTTCGTCCGCTGAGCCACCAGCCGCAACAAGGCTTTGCTTAGGTCGCCTCCAGCGCAAAGCGGCTGTAGAGGTTCAGTGCGGGATGCCCCCTAGCCCATCGAAGTCATTGAGCTGCGTTTGCGGGCGCGGGCGGCGTCTGCTGTGGTGCTCCACCAGGCGATGCTGCCCCACAGCAGCACATAGAAAACACCGGTGCCAAGCACCAGCTCGCCGGGAAACGGGCCGATGTCAGCGCGGTCCACCGCTTGCTGCAGGGACAGGACAGCGGTTGGATGCACCACCAGTTTGCCCGCATAGGCCAGTGACTGGATCAGCAGGATCCAAAAGTAGTTGCGCCGGATCCGCCGTCCGATCGCAGTCATGACACTTACATGGTATTGGGGCCGCAGATAATCCGCGGCCAGAACGTCCTGCCAATGATCTTCCAGATGCAGGTCGCCTTCCTTCAGCATCGAGGTATAAAAATGCGTCTCCATCCAGCGGGCACGGGCGCGGAAGACGTTGAAATAGCGGTAGCGGCGGGCCTCCAGCATCAGGAAGAAGATGATCAGCACCCCCACCAGGATCAGCGGCAGGGGCGAGGCTTCGGGCGAGGAAAAGGAAATCGACAGTGCCACGCCCAGGGTGACGACCGACCAGTTTGTGGTGGTGTCCAACCGGGTGCGCCAGACGGTGCTGCGGTAGATCTCGCCCCGGTACAAATGCGCCAGGGCGCCGACTTCGGCCGCCGTCAGCGGTGCGCGGTCACTGGTGACCGCCTGTTCGCGCGTTTCGATGTTCATAAGGCCGAGCGTAGGTTTTTTCCCGGAGCCGGGCAATTATTTTGCGCCTTTTTGATCCGTGTCAAACTTTGCCGGCGGCAAACCGGGTAAAACCGCAGGTGAAAGAGATTGCTGCTTGGCTTAACAGCCCTCCTGGGCAGCATGATATCCCGCAAGGCCGACGTGCAGGCTGAACGGGGTCATGCGCCGGTTTTCCGATCTGTTCGCGCGTTTCCTGGAAAACCGGCGCTTTTTCTTTCTTCCCAAAGGTCAGGGTCTCAGGTCAGATGTTCTGCGGATGAATGCAGCGCGTTTTCGGCGGCCTTGCGGCGAGCCAGCGCATCAGCCGGGTGAACTTGCCTGAAGGGCGGGACAAGGGGCCGGGCGCAGGCAGGTCCCGCAGCCTTACACAGTCCTGCCGCGTGGCGGTCATCATCGAGCGGGCATAGATATCAATCAGCATTTCAGTGCCTCCTATCCTGGCGTCTGTTTCTGATACTTGCGTGAATGCGCGATTCCTGCGAGTTAATTGGAATTACGTTATGTAAGACTGGATTACATATGGATTGGCTGAACATGCCGCCATTGGCGGCGCTCAGGGCTTTTGCTGCCTTTGCTGAGACCGGGAATGTGGTGCGGGCAGGCGCGGCGTTGAATGTCAGCCACGCTGCCATCAGCCAGCAGCTGCGCGCACTGGAGGCGCATATGGGCGCAGCTTTGCTGGACCGCAGCGGCAGGGCGCTGGCGCTGACACCGGACGGAGAGCATCTGGCCCGTGCGCTGCATCTGGGGTTTGGCGCGATTGAGGCGGCGGTGCAGGAAATATCTGCCGCAGGGGCCGCCCGGCCGTTGCATGTGACCTGTACGCCGACGTTTGCCGCCCACTGGCTGATGCCGCGGCTGGCCGGGTTTCAGGCCGAGCATCCGGAGATTGATCTGGTGCTGGACCCGCGGGGCGAGATTGTCGAGCTGAAGCCGGGCGGTGTGGATATTGCCATCCGCTACGGCGACGGCAGCTGGCCGGGGCTGGAGACCGGGATGCTGCTGCAATCGCCGATGGTGGTCATTGCGGCGGGCAGTCTTCTGGACGGTCGGCAGGTGGCATCCCCGGAGGATCTGCTGGATCTGCCCTGGCTCGAAGAACTGGGCACCTCGGAGGCCTCGCGCTGGCTGGAATCGCGCGGCGTCACCGAGGCTTTGCGCGGGCCGCGCACCCGGCTGCCCGGCAATCTGCTGATGCAGGCGGTACGGGCGGGCCAGGGGGTGGCAGTCAGTGTGCGGGAGTTTGTTGCCGAGGATCTGGACAGCGGGCGGTTGCTGGAACTGTTCACCGAAGGCGCAGACCGGGGCTATCACATCGTGACCCGCCCCGGCGTGCTGCGCCGGGAGGCGCGCAAGCTGACCAGCTGGTTGCGGCGGCAGAAGAAGGAGGACCGGTGAAACTGGGGCATTCTGACGGAAATCTTCTTTGCAACGCCGCAATCGCTGCGCTGCGGCAACTTGCCCCTGGCGGCGCCGGGCGGGCAGGCATAGGTGGCGCTTTGACTTCGCAATGCGCTGAGATGGCGCCTGAAAACATGATTGTACGATACGCTTTTTGATCCACGTCAATGTTCTGGCATTATGCATCTGTGACAACGGCGCGAGACAGCCACAAGACGGAGAGTGTCCGTGAGCGATTCCAAACCAGCCCCGAGCCTGTACGCCGCCCAGGAGCCGATCTTCCCGCGGCGCGTGTCCGGCCCGTTCCGGAACCTGAAATGGTACATCATGGCGGTGACGCTGGGGATCTACTATCTGACGCCGTGGATCCGCTGGGACCGCGGGCCGAGCTTGCCGGATCAGGCCGTGCTTTTGGATCTGGCGGGCCGCCGGTTCTATTTCTTTTGGATCGAGATCTGGCCGCATGAGTTTTATTTTGTGGCCGGATTGCTGATCATGGCGGGGCTGGGGCTGTTCCTGTTCACCTCGGCGCTGGGCCGGGTCTGGTGCGGCTACACCTGCCCGCAGACGGTGTGGACCGACCTGTTCATTCTGGTGGAGCGCTGGATCGAGGGTGACCGCAACGCCCGGCTGCGCCTGCACCGGCAGAAGAAGATGGATTTCCGCAAGGCGCGGCTGCGGCTGACCAAATGGGTGTCCTGGTTGCTGATCGGTCTCGCCACCGGCGGTGCCTGGGTGTTCTATTTCGCCGATGCGCCGACGCTGGCCTATGATCTGGTGACGCTGAATGCGCACCCCGTTGCCTATACCACCATGCTGGTGCTGACAGGCACCACCTTTCTGTTCGGCGGGTTCGCGCGCGAGCAGATCTGCATCTACGCCTGCCCCTGGCCGCGCATCCAGGCCGCGATGATGGATGAGGATACGCTGACCGTCGGCTACCGCGAGTGGCGGGGTGAGCCGCGCGGCAAACCGCGCAAAACCGACGAGGCGGGCACCGTGCATGGCGATTGCATTGACTGCATGGCCTGCGTCAACGTCTGCCCGATGGGGATCGACATCCGCGACGGCCAGCAGATGGAATGCATCACCTGCGCCCTGTGCATCGACGCCTGCGACGACGTGATGGCCAAGATCGGCAAGCCGCGCGGACTGATCGACTATATGGCGCTTTCGGATGAGGCAGAGGAGCGCGCAGGCAAGCCGCCCAAGAACATCTGGAAGCACATCCTGCGGCCGCGCACCATCATGTACACCAGCCTTTGGTCGCTGGTCGGTGCGGGTCTGCTGTTTGCCCTGTTCATCCGTTCCGACATTGAATTGACCGTCGCACCTGAACGCAACCCGACCTTTGTGACGCTTTCCGATGGCGCGATCCGCAACACCTATGATGTGCGCCTGCGCAACAAGCACGGCGAGGACCGGGTGTTCAAACTGTCGATCAAGGGCGATCCGGCCATGCGGCTGCAGCTGGAGGGTACGATGTATCACTCGGTCAACGTGCCGGTCGATACCGCACTGCTGCAGCGGGTCTATATCGTGGCACCTAAGGGCTCCACCCCGTCGCAGGCCGGGTCAACCCCGGTTCGCATCTGGGTGGAGGATCTGATAAACGGGGAACGTGCCCACAAGGACACCAGCTTTAACGGCACGGGGGACTGAGCCATGGCGAAAAGCGAACGCGAATTTACCGGCAAACACGCCCTGATGCTGTTCTGCGGCGCCTTTGCGGTGATCATCGGGGTGAACATCGCCCTGGCAGTCAACGCGGTGAAGACCTTTCCGGGGCTGGAGGTGAAGAATTCCTATGTTGCCAGCCAGGAATTCGATGTGCGCCGTTCTGCCCAGGAGGCGCTGGGCTGGTCGGTCTATGCGTCTTCGCAAGGGGATCAGGTCAAGCTGGAGATCACCGATGCCGATGGCACCCCGGTGGAGGTCGCCAAGCTGAGCGCAACGCTGGGCCGGGCGACCCATGTGCAGGACGACCAGCAGCCGGAGTTCACCTTTGACGGCCAGGCCTATGTGGCGCCGGCCGAGCTGGGGCCGGGCAACTGGAATATCCGCATGGTGGCGCGGGCCAAGGATGGCACCGAGTTCACCCAGCGCGTGATCCTGCATGTGAAAGGCTGATTGCCATGACTGCCCAGATCCGCCCCTCGCTTGCGGCCTGTCCGGCCTGTGTCGCGGTCCCGCAGGACGTTGCTGAACAAGCTCCGACCGAGGCGCGGCTGGCGCTGTCCTTGCCCGGCATTCACTGCCAGGCCTGTATTTCAGCGGTGGAGCGGGAGCTGAACGCACACCCCGGCATTCATTCCGCACGGGTCAATCTGACACTTAAGCGGGCGCTGATTGAGGCCGAGCCGGACCTGCGCGCCGTGGATCTGATCCCGGTACTGCAAAGCATCGGCTACGAGGCGCACGAACTGGATCTGGCAGCGCTGGCTGCCACCCGGAACGACAAGGCGGGACGTGACCTGCTGATGCGGCTGGCGGTGGCTTTCTTTGCCTCGATGAATGTGATGCTGCTGTCGGTCTCGGTCTGGTCCGGAGCGTCGGATGCGACACGGGACATGTTCCATTGGATCTCTGCCGCCATCACCTTTCCCGCGATCATCTTCGCAGCACAGCCGTTTTTTGCCAACGCCTGGAGCGCGCTGCGGGTCGGGCGCCTGAATATGGATGTGCCGATTGTGCTGGCGCTGGTTCTGGCGCTGGTCACCTCGCTGTGGGAGACGTCGCTGTCGGGCGAACATGCCTATTTCGATGCCGCCCTGACACTGACGTTCTTCCTGCTGGCAGGCCGCTATCTGGATTACCGCACCCGTGCGGTTGCGCGCTCGGCCGCTGAGGAGCTGGCAGCACTGGAAGTGCCCCGCGCGATCCGGCTGCTGGACGGCGATGAATACGAGGTGCCGGTGGCGGATCTGGCGATTGGCGATCTGATCCTGGTGCGCCCCGGCGGGCGGATGCCGGTGGACGGTGCGATTGTCGAGGGGCGGTCGGAACTGGACCGCTCGCTGCTGACTGGCGAGACGCTGCCGGTCTTTGCGGAACCCGGTCTGGCGGTGTCAGCCGGCGAGGTGAATCTGACCGGCCCGCTGACCATCCGGGCGACTGCGGTGGGGGAGGATACCTCGCTGCACCGGATGACCGATCTGGTCGCCATCGCTGAATCCGGCCGCTCCCGCTACACCTCGCTGGCGGACAGCGCTGCCAAGCTTTATGCGCCCGGCGTTCATATCCTGTCGGCGCTTGCTTTTGCGGGCTGGTATCTGTGGACCTTCGACATCCGCATGGCGCTGAATATTGCCGCGGCAGTGCTGATCATCACCTGCCCCTGTGCGCTGGGTCTTGCGGTGCCTGCGGTGACCACCGCTGCCTCGGGCCGGCTGTTCAAGAAGGGTATGCTGATCAAACACGCCACTGCGCTGGAGCGGCTGGCGGAGGTCGATACCGTGGTCTTTGACAAGACCGGCACGCTGACAGCCGGCACGCCGCAAGTGACCAATCTGAGCGATCATGCCCGCGCCGATCTGGAGATCGCGCTGGCGCTGGCCGAAGGGTCTTCGCATCCGCTGTCGGTGGCATTGAGCCGCGCGGCGCGGGAGGTCGGGATCAAGCCGGCCAGCGTGCAGGAGATCGCCGAGGTTCCGGGCTATGGTGCCGAGGGGATGTTCCGCGGTGCCCGCGTCCGGCTGGGCCGCGCGGCCTGGGTCGGTGCCACGCAGGGCAGCCAGACCGCGGCCTGGCTCGACAGCGGGGCAGGGGCGGCTAAACCCTTCCTGTTTACAGATGCCCTGCGCCCCGGCGCAGCGGAGGCTGTTCAGGCGCTGAAGGAGGCGGGCAAGGATGTGCTGCTGGTCTCCGGCGACACCACAGGTGCGGTGGAGGATCTGGCCGGGCGGCTGGGCATCGCCAAATGGGTGGCCGAGGCGCTGCCGGCTGACAAATCCGCCCGTGTGCAGATGCTGACAGAGCAAGGCAAAAAGGTTCTGATGGTTGGCGACGGCCTGAACGACACCGCGGCGCTGGCGGCGGCGCATGTGTCAATCTCGCCTGCATCCGCGCTGGATGCGGCACGGGTGGCTTCGGATATTGTTCTGCTGGGGCAGGATCTTTCCCCGATTGCCGAGGCCTGCAGCGTGGCGCAAAAGGCAACCCGCCGGATCCGCGAGAATTTCCGTATTGCCACGCTGTACAACGTGATTGCAGTGCCCCTGGCGATTGCCGGGCTGGCAACACCCTTGATTGCGGCGCTGGCGATGTCTACCTCTTCCATCACAGTCTCTCTCAATGCGCTGCGGCTGCGATAAGCCGGCGCCAGCCACAACGGACCTGAAGCCATGAGCGTCCTTGCCTATCTGATCCCGATTTCACTGATCCTCGGCTCGGTCGGGCTGGCGGCGTTCTTTTATACACTGCGCAGCAACCAGTATGACGATCCGGAAGGCGACTCACGCCGGATCCTGAGCGATGAGTGGGACGACAAGCCCAAGCCGTGATGCGGGCGGCCTGCGCCTGTGTGAATAGCCAAACCCTCCCGCCCCTGCAGGTGCCCTGGCTGGCGCCAGAGCCCCTTGGCAGCGTTGGGCGTGGCACCGCGCAAAGCGCGGTGCCACGCCCAACGGCAGGAAGTCTTTTCGCAGAAGAGGCTGACGGCGGGCGGGAGAAGCTGGCTTGCTCGGTGTTTCCGGCATGAAAAAGGCGCCTCTGGGGCGCCTTTTGTTCTGCAGTCTGTGCCGTTCGCGTCAGGATGGGCCGATCGGCTTGCAGGTTACGTTGCGGGCATTCAGGCGGCGGCAGGCGAGTTCCGCCTGATCCTGGCTCATGCCGAGGAAATTGGCTTCGAACCCGCGCCGGGTCTTGGCCACCTTGCGCAAGGAGCCGTCCAGTGTTTCCAGCTCCGACAGGGCCGTGCGCAGCAGAACCTTCTCGGCCTGGTAACGGCTGGTGTAGAGGCCGACATTGACACCCCAGTAACGCCCGCCGGAAGTGGAAAGCCGGGTCACAACCACTGGTTCCGGTTCGGGCGAAGCGTTCGCAAGGGCCAGGCTGGCCGGGCGGGCCACGGGCCTCAGCCCGGTGAAGGGCACCTTTTGCACCGCAGCAATGACAGTGGCTGTTGCGGCTTGGGCTTGGGCTGGCGGCGCGGGTTCTGCCTCTGCTTCGGCGAGGGCAACGGCAATGCTGTTGCGGATGGCATCGCCCTGCACGGCACCTTCGGCACTGACGGTCTGGACATTTTCGATCTGCTCCGCTTGCGGTGCGGTTTGTGCCGTGTCCTCAGCAGCTTCGGCCGGCGGCGTCTGCAGGGCTTCCTCAAGTGCGGCTACCAGCACCGGCGACTCGGTGCGGCCCGGGCGCGTCTTGGGCCGCAGGCTGGTGTTGACCTGGCCGCTGACCCGGATGGTCTTGCCCGCAGCACCTTCGCTGCTGCCGCTGTCCCCGGAGTCTGCTACTACTACGCCTGCACCTTGGTATGCGGGGCGGCGCGGCTTGCGCAGGGCGGCACGCGAAGGGGCGCGGCGGAAGCCGAGATCCAGCAGTTCCGCCACTTTGGCATTGCGCGCGGTGGAGGATTTGCCGCCGAACACCGTGGCGATGATCCGCTCGTTGCCGCGCTTGGCCGAGGCCACCAGGTTGGAGCCTGCGGCGCGGGTATAGCCGGTCTTGATCCCGTCGGCGCCGCGGTAGCTGGCCAGCAGGCGGCGGTTGGTGTTGGGCACTTCGCGCACGCCGGCATGGGTCGTGCGGCGGGAGAACAGGTTGTAGTATTCGGGATAGTCATAAAGCAGGTGCCGCCCCAGCGTGGTCATGTCGCGCGCCGTCGACATATGCCCGCTGGCTGTGAGGCCATGGGCGTTCTTGAAGGTGGTGCGGCTCATCCCCAGCGCCTTGGCGGTGCGGTTCATGCGGCGGGCAAAGGCCGCCTCGGAGCCGGACAGCGTCTCGCCGATGGCGGTGGCGGCGTCATTGGCGGATTTCACGGCTGCGGCGCGGATCAGATAGCGAAAGGCAATCCGCTGGCCGGAGCGCAGACCCAGTTTCGAAGGCGGCTCGGCAGCGGCATTGCGGCTGATTTTGACTTTGGTCTCAAGCGTGATTTCGCCGTTCCGCACCGCCTCAAACGCGATGTAGAGGGTCATCATCTTGGTCAATGATGCGGGATGCAGGCGGGTATCGGCATTGCGCGAATGCAGCACTTCGCCGGTGCGGGAATCAATCACCATCGCCGCATAGGGCGCCGCAGCGGCCTGGTGCGGCTGGAGCGCCAGCACAAGTGCTGCGATAAGAAATACCGCGGCTGCCCTCAGGAACCGGGTACAAGAATCCCGGCCTGACGCCGGATTGACCTGCGTGATCACTGCCATGTTTGCCTCATGCCGCCGGTTTTCCGGCTGACGTTTTTGCCTGTGACCGAAAGCCTAACACAGGGTTACTGAGGAATAAACAGCGGTGACACACGCCATTCAGCGCTATGCGCGCCATCCTGCCGGCATCTTGTGGGGGTGTTCAGCGGCTCCTCTAGATGCAGTAAGTGCTAACAGAAGGTTACCGAAAAAAGTTGTGTTTTCCAGATCGCGCGTTGGCCGAATATCACCCCTGCAGGCCGTATAGACCGGGTCTGAGCCGTTAACCTGCGTGAAAATTGGTCACGTAGAAGGGAGTGGAATAGCTCAGGCCAAGGGAAAATTCGCAAGGCTGGGACAATTGCGCCTTGATGCGGGATTCGAGATCCGCCAGCAGGGCCTTGGAAAATGCTTCGTCCCGGTGCGGCTTGGTCAGCAGGGCCACAGTGATGGCAATGTGGCTGTGATGGAACTGCGCTGCCGGATAGGCCCGGCCCTTGCAGGCCCCGGCGCCGCTGTCGTGTTGCAGGATCACGGACTCGATCTCGGCCAGGATGGATTTGGCGTCGATTTCCAGATCGCTGGAGAATTTCAGTTCGGCATGCGGCATCTATCCGGCGTCTCCGCTTTGGGTCGGCAAAGGGATAGCTGGCCGGAACAGGTCCGTCCAGCATCCAATCCCCGGCACTGTCAGCAAAGGCTGTTTACCAAACCCGCCAGCCCGCTCAGATCGGCAATCTCGGTATAACGGGGGTTATGCTCGGGGGCTTCGGCGTGTTCGACCTCCCAGACCAGCCCATGCGGCACATAGGTGCCCCAGGCGCCGGCGCCGATGGCTGCAACCACGTCAGAGCGCATGGAATTCCCAACCATCATCGCGTGCGCTGCCCCGTCGCCGTGGCGGGCGAAGATGTCCAGATAGACCTCCGGTGTTTTCTCCGAGACCACCTCGACGCCGTCGAACAGCTCCCCCAGGCCGGATTGCGCCAGCTTGCGTTCCTGGTCCAGGAGGTCGCCCTTGGTGATCAGCACCACAGTGTAGCGGCCGGCCACGGCCTCAACCGCTTGGCGCGCATGGGGCAGCAGTTCGATGGGATAGGAGAGCATCATCTGCCCTGCAGTGATCAGTTCCTTGATCACAGATGCAGGCACCTGTTCCTGCGTCACCTCGATCGCGGTTTCGATCATCGAGAGCGTGAACCCCTTCACCCCGTAGCCATAGCGCCCCAGATTGCGCTTTTCGGCGTCCAGAAGCAGCCGTTCCAACCGCTCCGGGCCGACGTCGGCGGGGGTGTGATCCATCAGCAATTCGGCGAATCTTTCCTGGGTGACGCGGAAGAACCGTTCGTTGTGCCAAAGGGTATCGTCGGCATCAAAGCCGATTGTTGTCAAATTACGTATCAATCTGCGGGTCTCAGTCTCTTTTCCTAAACAGTATAGAGGCTATATAAGCGTCACAGGAAATTCCACGTATCAACGGATCAAATTGCTTATGCCGCTTCAGCACATCATGATGACCGACCATTCAGACGACGATATCGAATCTGGCGTCCTGACCAAGACGCGGCCGAAAACCAAGCGCCCGCCGCGCTATAAGGTGCTGCTGCTGAATGACGACTACACACCGATGGAATTTGTCGTCCTGGTGCTGGAGCGGTTCTTTGGCATGACCCACGCGCAAGCGTTCGAGATCATGCTGACAGTGCATAAGAAAGGCGTTGCCGTGGTTGGTGTGTTCAGCCATGAGGTGGCTGAGACCAAGGTGGGACAGGTGATGGATTTCGCCCGCCGCCAGCAGCACCCGCTGCAATGCACCATGGAAAAAGAAGAATAAAGAGGCCCTTAGATGTCCGTTCGCCTGTCATTGGCCGCCCAATCGGGCGGCTTTGCTGTTCCGTCAGAGGGCCGCATCGCCGTGTTTCATCCGCGCAGCGAGCACGACCTGTCAGCCCTGCCCAAGGAGCAGCTGCTGATCGTCCAGCCGCTGCGCCCCGACCACGATCATTTTGCCGCGCTGGGCTATGCCTGCACCCCGGCACTGGAGGCGGACGAGGCGCTGGCCGCTGCCGTTGTCATTATTCCGCGTGCCAAAGCGCTGGCGCGGATGCTGATCGCCCAGGCGGCGGCAGCGACACAGGGGCAGGTGCTGATTGATGGCGCAAAGACTGAGGGCATCGATTCGATTCTGAAAGATCTGCGCAAGCGTTGTGAACCCTCGGTTCCGGTTTCCAAGGCGCATGGCAAGGTGTTCTGGATCGACGGCGGCACCGATTTGTCCGAGTGGCTGCCGGCGGAGCCGCAGCAGGTTGAAGGCTTCACCACCGCGCCGGGCGTGTTCTCGGCGGATGGAATCGACCCGGCGTCCCGGATGCTGGCTGCGGCGCTGCCGCAGAAGCTGGGCCGTTGTGTGGCTGATCTGGGGGCGGGCTGGGGGTATCTGTCGGCTGAGGTGCTGACACGCGAGAGTGTCGAGGAGCTGCATCTGGCCGAGGCGGATTACCACGCGCTGGCCTGCGCGCGGCAGAATGTTGCGGACAGCCGGGCGCAGTTTCATTGGGCGGACGCCCGCACATGGAAGGCGCCGGGCACAGTGAACACCGTGGTGATGAACCCGCCGTTTCACACTGGCCGCACGGCGGAACCGTCGCTGGGTCAGGCGTTCATCGGGGCAGCAGCAGCGATGCTGGCGCCCTCGGGCAGCCTGTGGATGGTGGCCAACCGGCATCTGCCTTATGAGGTGGCACTGGGTGAACGCTTTGCCCAGGTGCGCGAGGAGGGCGGTGACAACCGTTTCAAGATCCTGCATGCGGCGCGGCCGAAACGGCGGCGCAAGTAACCGCGTGCGGGGCGCAATGCCGGTTTCCAAACCGGCAGGCCCGGTCTAACGTGCGGCCCTGAGTGCTACAGGCCAGATTTTTGCAGGCCAGATTGTTACAGGGGAGTGCCCTTACATGTCCTTTTCGATCTCCGGTAAAACCGCCATCGTGACTGGGGCGTCCAGCGGCATCGGCCTGGCGATAGGCAAGCAGTTTGCCGATGCCGGCGCCAATGTGATGTTTGCCGACACCCATGAGGCGCAGCTGGTGGCCGAACTGGGCGAGCAGGCCGAGGAAAGCAATATCCGCTATTTCGCAGGCGACCTGCGCGAACGGCTGACCATTGCCAATCTGCTGTCGGCCACTATCGATGCCTTTGACGGGGTGGATATCCTGGTCAACGGTGCGCGCCAGATGGTGGCAACTGATCCGCTGGACCCCGCCGATGACACCCTGGATCAGCTGCTGATGCAAAGCCTGCTGCCCGCCGTGCGCCTGTCGCAGCAAGTGGCCAAGCGGATGATCCGGCAGGGCGAGGAAGACGAGGACAGCAGCGGCCCGCTGGGCAGTATCATCAACCTGTCCTCCATTGCCGCGCGCCGCACCCACCCTGAGCTGATGGCCTATTCGATCGCCTCTGCCGCGCTGGATCAGGCGACCCGCTCCCTGTCGGTGGCGCTGGCGCCGCACAAGATCCGGGTGAACTCGATTGCCTTCGGCTCAGTGATGAGCGCGTCGATGCGGACCACCCTCAAGGACAACCGCAGCTACCGCCAGGATATCGAGGCGCATACCCCGCTGGGCCGTATTGCCTCGCCCACTGAACTGACCGAGACGGCGCAGTACCTGGCCTCTGACGCCTCTGGTTTCATGACCGGCCAGGTGCTGACGCTGGACGGCGGCCGCACGCTGCTGGATCCGGTGGCGGCACCGGTCCACTGATCAGAAAGACCCTGTATGACTGCTGAGATGAAGACCGAAAAGGCCCAGGCTGCTGCCTGGTTCCGGGACCTGCGCAACCAGATCGTTGCGGCGTTCGAGAGGCTGGAGGACAGCCACAGCGAAGGCCCGTTTGCAGATATGGCGCCGGGCCGGTTCGAGGTGACAGAGACCACGCGGACGTCGGATGACGGATCAGATGCGGGTGGCGGGCTGATGAGCGTGATGCGCGGCGGCCGGGTGTTTGAGAAGGTCGGGGTCAATATCTCCGAGGTGTACGGCACCCTTGGCGAAAGGGCGCAAAACGCGATGGCGGCGCGCAAAGGCATTCCGGGGATGAAGGACGATCCGCGGTTCTGGGCCTCGGGCATCTCATTGGTGGCGCATATGCGCAACCCGCATGTCCCGGCGGTGCATATGAACACCCGGATGTTCTGGACCCCGCACGCCTGGTGGTTCGGCGGCGGCTCGGATCTGAACCCCTGCATTGAATACGATGAGGATACCGCGCATTTTCACGGGCAGCAGAAGGCGCATCTGGATCCGCACGGCGCGGACCAGTATCCGCGGCTGAAAGAATGGGCGGATGAGTATTTCTACATCCCCCACCGCAAGCGCGCCCGCGGGGTGGGCGGCATCTTCATGGACGACCAGAGCTCTGGCGATTGGGCGGCGGATTTTGCTCTGACCCAGGATATTGGCCGCGCCTTCCTGCCGGCCTTTGTGCCGCTGGTCGAAAAACGCCGGGTGCAGGCGTATTCCGAGGCAGACAAGGATGCCCAGCTGATCCATCGCGGCCTCTATGCAGAATACAATCTGGTCTATGACCGCGGCACCAAATTCGGGCTGGAAACCGGCCATGACGCCAACGCGGTGCTGATGAGCCTGCCGCCCCTGGCGAAATGGGTCTGAGCCAGCCGCAGCTGTGACAAACTGAACGCGCCGCCTGCAAAGCGGCACGTTTCTTCCTGCGGCGGATTTATGCTGATTTCCCGCCTTCAGGCGCGACTTTGCGCCACCCTGCGCTAAGGTGAAAAACAACAGGCAAAGAAAACAGCAGTTTTTCACGAGGCGAGGCAGGGAGCAGATCACATGCGCAGATTGGTTCTGGGGATTCTGGCAATGGCACTGGCGGCGGGGTGCGGCGGGCCGCGGGACAGGGCGGTGAATGCGCCGGAAGTCACCCGCACCGAACCTGCCAATGGGCGGCTGTCCGGGTTGCGGACATATCCCCGGTTCGGCGACCGTGATCCGCATGCGTGGGAGGGGCGCAAGCCCTGGTCCTATCCGGTTCATGGCATCGACGTGTCGCGCTATCAGGGAGAGATCGACTGGCGCAGGGTGCGCCGCTCAGGCGTCTCATTCGCCTACATCAAGGCCACCGAGGGCGGCGATCACACCGACGCGATGTTCCGCGACAACTGGCGCGGCGCGCGGGCCGCAGGGCTGAAACGCGGCGCTTATCACTATTATTACTTCTGCCGCCCTGCGGCCGAGCAGGCGCGCTGGTTCATCCGCAATGTGCCAAGGGATGCAAACGCACTGCCGCCGGTGCTGGATATGGAGTGGAACCACCGCTCCCGCACCTGCAGAACACGGCCCGACGGCGCCAAGGTCAGGGCCGAGGCGCGCAAGTTCCTGAACATTCTTGAACGTCACTACGGCAAGCGCCCGGTGGTTTACACGACCGTGGACTTCTACCGCGACACCGGCATCGGGCGCCTCAGCGGCACCGAGTTCTGGCTGCGTTCGGTCGCGGGCCATCCGCGCAAGGTCTACCCGGGTGAAAGCTGGAGCTTCTGGCAGTATTCCGGCACCGGTGAAGTGCCGGGGGTGGCGGGCGACGTGGACCTCAACACCTTCCGCGGCAGCCCGGAAAGCTGGCTCAGGTGGTCGGGGCAGATCTAAAGCGTGACGCAAGGGGACATTGCCCCCTTGCGCCTTGGGCGCTCCTTGATGCCGGCGTCCGATCAGAAGGGAAAGCTCTAGCCTTGGACGGGCAAACACCGACGCGGGCCGCCGCTTTAGCCGTGGCAGGCACAAGCATTATCCCGGCAACCGGCCACGTGATTTATGCGGTTGCGTTCTCCACCTCGCCAGTTGTGGCGATCTACACGAAAACCGGTCGCTGGATAGAGGGCATTCTGGGCGTGTATTTCTGCTTTGCCAGCTACAACCCGTAACCTGCCGGGGTTGACCCCAATGGCAGGTGTGGGCTCGTTCCGGCTGCTTCCCTCAATAGGTTAAGCTTGGCCAATTTTTGCAGCCTGGAGGAATTGTATGGCAAAGAACGATTTTGATGAGCTGATGCCGGTTGGCTTCGATATGGAAGGCCAGTTTGTTTTACGCAGGAAAATCAAGCGGCTGGCGCTGCTTGCGACGTTTCAAGACCTGCCGCGCTGCATAGCCGGCATTGAAACCTGCATGAGTGCGCATTTTGTCAGCCGCTCGTTGCGCGGGCTGGGAATTGAGCCTCGGATCACTCCTGCGATCTAGGTGAAGCCGTTCAAAAAAGGTCAAAAGAACGACTGCAACGTTGCCAAAGCGATTGCGGAAGCGGCCCTGCGCCCCAACCTCAAGACAGTGTCCGGGAAGGCGCAAGATCAGCTCGACCTGCAGGCGTTACACCGGGTTCGGGCCTGCCTCGTGTTGCACCGGACGGCAACGCTGAAGCAAATCCGCGCCTTTCTGATTGAACAAGGTATTACTGTCAGGCGGTGTGCGGTTGCGCTGTGCAACGCGCTCCCAGCCATTCTCGGCAGCCTCAGTGAAAAGCTGTCCCTGCGCATGCGCAAGCTGATTGCCTGCCTTCAGCACGATTGGATATGACTGGACGAGCGGATCAAAATGACGGCTTCTGAGATCAAGGCCGTCAGCATATCCCGGACCGGCAGTCAGCGCCTGATGACCATTCCCGGCATTGGACGGCAAACTGGCCCGGATCGCCTGCAGCATCCTGAACTCCGGGAACGCTTTTGATTGGAAGGAAAAAGAAACAGCGGCTGCGATTTTATCAGACCTCAGCCGCAAACGGTGTTCGTAAACCTCAAATGCATGGAACGGAAAAAGACGCACCCAAAGTCTGAGAGACCAAATGGTCATCATCGATCCCGGTAGCACTAATGAGACAGCGGCGCGTGCGCACATCCAACAGGGCCGCGGCAATCAACAGGTCGATACACAGGCCGTATACATATCA
The DNA here is from genome assembly GCF_004123675.1 of Leisingera sp. NJS204. Taxonomy (NCBI): domain Bacteria; kingdom Pseudomonadati; phylum Pseudomonadota; class Alphaproteobacteria; order Rhodobacterales; family Roseobacteraceae; genus Leisingera; species Leisingera sp. NJS204. The sequence continues at coordinate 703,278 of NZ_CP035417.1, forward strand.
GCGACTTCCTGAGAACGCGCAATTGAACATTTGCGAACTGCAGCCGGTACATAACCATGGGCTCTTCCGTCTCCTTCGCCGCTCCAGGCTTCCAGCAGGGGCGGCACGATTGAAGCAAACCCGCCCTGTTCAAGGAGAAGGAACCTGACGTGTTTCTTGAATTTGCTTCCTTTGTCCGGTGGCACGATAAACCCAATTGTATTCATAACCCCGCGGATCTGGTTCGAAGGCTCAATCGCAATCCTGATCAACCGGGAATGCGCGGCCACGTGAGTGCGGGTTGGCATGCTGTCAAACCCTTTCACACGCACCTCGCGTAAAAACCCGGCCTCGGCGGGATGGGTCAGGCCGTCAGCATCGTTCATGCCGGTCTTGTTTGCGGCCGGATCCAGCATTGCTTTGGCATGGCGGGCATCGTGACGGCCTTCGGCGGTGCAGTATGACGAAAGCGGCTCTAAGCGGTCCTTATAGGTGCGGATGCGCCCCGTAGTCCCGATGCGTTGGCTCTGGAGATGCATCATCGTTGGCCGTTTTCTGTATTTGATCCGAAAGCGGGTCGAACAATGCTTCAACAAACTCCATAACATCCGCAGAATCGAAACCCGCTGGAATATGACAGCCGAGAGCTTTCTGAATGCCGTCGGCGTCACTTCAATCCTGGTCTGGCTGCGGCCTTTGCCGACATAGCCTTGTTGCCAGCGGGAGCCTTACCCGGACCTGTGTTTGGGACATGTGATGAAAATAATAGCGCAGCCGGAGATCCCATGCTGATCTAGGGTTTCCGGGAGCGTGCTGATGCCACAAGACACTGTCCGTGCTCCCGGCTTGGAGACATCCACAGCTATCGTGACAGGAGTGGCGGAAGGCATGCCCTGGCGGAGCAGTCCGTCGCGGATCCGGGGTGCCTGTCCCACCGACATATAAAAGACAATTGTGGTTCCGGGCTTTGCATACCGGGCGCAGTCGGGCAGTGGGTCTCCGGCCCTGCATCTAGCGGTGGTCAGCACAAGCGTGTCCGACACGCCACGTTCAGTCAGCGGCAGGCCCGTCTGCGCCGCGGCAGCGCAGGCGGCGGTCACGCCGGGTATGATTTCCGTTTCAATTCCGGCCGCGCGGGCGGCGGTCAGTTCTTCGGCTGCACGGCCAAAGATGCCGGGATCCCCCGATTTCAGGCGCACGACACGCCGGCCCTTCAGTGCTTCTGCCACAATGACCGCGTTGATCCTGTCCTGCGGCCAGGCGTGGGCGCCGACGTGTTTGCCGACAAAGACCCGTTTGGCCGCAGCCGGGGCCAGTTCCAGGACCTCTTCATCAACCAGGCGGTCGTAGAAAACCGTGTCGGCCTGCTGCAGCCGTTGCATCGCGCGCAGAGTCAGCAGGTCGCGTGCGCCGGGGCCTGCGCCGACCAGGGCAAGCGTGCCCGGTGCGGTTTGATGTGCCGGAGAATCTGTCATTCGGAACCGTCCTATTCTGCGGCTTGCCTGAATGGGCGCCGCGCCAGCAAGTCAGCGATGTCAGGGCGGCAGGAGCCGCAGTTCGTGCCCGCCTGCAAGGCGGCGCCGACGTCTGCAACGCTCATCAGACCACCGTTCTCAATGGCGTGCAGAATGGTGTTGGCCCCTACGCTGAAGCAGGCGCAAACCACTGGGCCGGGGTCGGGCTGGTCTGCTGCGGGACTGCCGGTCAGCACCCCTGCCGCGCCGGTTCCCGGCAGGCCGGCCAGGTAGTCCCGGCTGACCGCCACCGGTTCCGGCGCTGTGAACAGTGCTGCCATGAACTTGCCATCCTGAAACAGGGCCAGCCGGGTAATGCCCTTGCACCTGTCTGTCATCATTTGCGCCTCGGCCTTCGGTAGGGCAAACAGGTCCCGCGCGGCGGCCTCCGGTTCCGAAAGGGAGGCCAGCCCGGCGAGTTCTGCACGGTATCCGGCCTTGGTGCGTGCCAGGGCCCAGTAGTCCGCCACCGGTTTCATCGGCAGGCGCGAGACTGCAAACCCGTACCAAGCTGGCTGCCAGCGTTCCGCCGCAACAACCGTTGCCTTGCTTTCGGGCTGTCCCGAAACCGGATCGACGGCGGCGGCGACAAGCCTGTCAATGCGGGCAGAGGGGGCGGTTTCGCCGGTCCAGTGTATTGGCACGAATAGGTCTCCGGGCTGCACATCTGCCGTGATCCGGGCGCGCAGGATGGCCTGCCCGTGCGGGCTGCTGAGGCGCAGCAGATCCGCAGGTTTCACCCCAAGCGCCCGGGCGTCCTGCGGATGGATGTCGGCAAAGGGCTCTGCCAAATGTCCCGACAGGCGCGGCGCCAGCGCGGTGCGTGTCATCGTGTGCCACTGGTCCCGGATGCGCCCGGTGTTCAGGCGGAACGGGTAGCGGCGGCCCTGCGCGGCTGCCGGAGGGCAGCAGCGGACCGGTAGCATGCGGGCCTTGCCGTCCGGGTGAAAGAACTGCCCGTCTGCAAAGAAACGGCCGCCTTGGCGGCTGCGGCTGACCGGCCAGCGCAGCGGGAGCAGATCGTCGTAGTCCTGGCCGGAGATCGCGGCGAGGCCGGAGATGTCGAAGTCCAGCCCGAAGCTGCCGGCAAGGCCGGACAGCGCTGCGTGCTCGCGGAAGATCTCTGCAGGTGTCTGATAGCCGAACGCCGCGCCCCAGCCCATGCGCCTGCCTGCGTCTGCCAGAATGTCCCAGTCGGCACGGGCCTGGCCGGGCGGCGGCAGAACGGCACGCTGGCGGCTGATTGTGCGGTCAGAATTGGTGACCGTGCCGTCCTTTTCCGCCCAGGCGGCGGCGGGCAGCAGCACATCCGCCAGCCGGGCGGTGTCGGTTGCGGCGGTGATATCGCTGACCACGGTGAAATCGCAGGCTTTGATGGCGGCGGAGACGGCATCGGCCTCCGGCATGGTGACGGCAGGGTTGGTGTGGATGATCCAGAGCGCCTTGAGCCGCCCGTCGCCCGCGGCGCGGAACAGGTCGACAGCCTTCAGGCCCGCCCGGTCCGGCATCGCGGGAGCGCCCCAGAACTCCTGCACCGCCGTGCGGTGGATTACATTTTCCAGATCCATGTGGCAGGCTAGCATATTGGCCAGCCCGCCTACTTCGCGCCCGCCCATGGCGTTGGGCTGGCCGGTCACCGAAAAAGGCCCGCTGCCGGGCTTGCCGACCCGGCCGGTGGCCAGATGGCAGTTCAGAATCGCATTCACCTTGTCTGTCCCGGACGTGGACTGGTTCACGCCCTGGCTGAAGATGGTCACCACTTTTTCCGTGCGCATCCAAAGGTTGCAGAAGGCTGCGATTTCGCTGTCAGACAGCCCTGTCACCGCGGCATCGGAAGCAAAGGCGGTTTCCAGCGCCTCACCGAGCCCATTCACGTTACGCAGGTAATCCGCGTCCAGCGCGCTGCCTTCGTAGAGGGCAGCCAAGAGCCGGTTGAACAGCGCCACATCGCTGCCGGCCCGTAGTTTCAGATGCATGTCGGCCTGATCGCAGCTCGCCGTGCGGCGCGGGTCGATCACCACCAGCTTGGTGCCGCGCGCCGCGCGCGCTGCCAGGATGCGCTGGTGCAGCACCGGGTGGCACCAGGCGAGGTTGGAGCCGGTCAGGACGATCAGATCGGCCTGTTCCAGATCGTCATAGGTGCCTGGCACGGTGTCGGTGCCAAAGGCGCGCTTGTGTCCCGCAACGGTGGAGGCCATGCACAGCCGCGAGTTGGTGTCGATGTTTGCCGAACCGAGAAAGCCCTTCATCAGCTTGTTGGCGACATAGTAATCCTCTGTCAGCATCTGCCCGGAGAGGTAGAAGCCGACGCTGCCCGGGCCGTGCTTTTCCACGGCCTGCCGGAACTTGGCGGCTACCAGATCAAGTGCGCTGTTCCAATCGGTGTCCTGCCCGTTCACCCGCGGCGCCAGCAGGCGGCCCTCCTGTCCCAGTGTTTCCCCCAGCGCCAGCCCCTTGGAGCAGAGCCGCCCGCGGTTGGCCGGGTGATCGGGGTCGCCGCGTACCGCCAGCCCGCCCATGCCGTCCGGACGCAGCAGCACGCCGCATCCAGTGCCGCAATAGGGACAGGTGGAGCGGGTTTCCTTGCAGCTGGCGCCCATCATCACGCCGCGCTCCGCTTGCCGATGGCTGCGCCGTCGATCAGCAGGCGGCCTGACTCAATGCGCAGCGGATAGGTCTCGATCCGGCCCGCGTCGGCGCCCTGCGCTTCGCCGGTGTTCAGATCGAACACCCAGTTGTGCAGCGGGCAAGTCACACTTTGCCCATGCACGATGCCTTCGGACAGCGGCCCGCCTTTGTGCGGGCAGCGGTCGTCGGCAGCGAGGACCTTATCCTCGGTGGTGCGGAACAGGGCGACGCAGCCGACGGGTGTTTTCACCACCCGCGCGCCGTGAAGGGGGATATCGCTGATGTGTCCGATGTCGATCCAGCTCATTCCGCAGCCTCCAGTGTCAGATTGGCAAGGGGGGCGTATTGCGCCCGAGTGATGCTGTCCTGCGCGTGTACGGCCCAGGGGTCCTTGCGGTAGATTGATTGCGACAGCTGAAACCGCTCCGCCAGCGCCTTGCGGTTCTCTACATCCTCCACGATCTGCTCCCTGATCCAGTCGAGGCCCACCTTGGCCAGCCATTTGTAGATCCGGTCCAGATACCGGGCGTTTTCGCGGTAAATCTGGGTCATCGCCGAGATCACTTCGATCGCCTCGTCCTCGCTCTCCACCTTGCACAGAAGTTCTGTGCCCTTAATCTCCATGCCCGCAGCACCGCCGATGTGGATCTCATAGCCGCTGTCGACACAGACCACGCCAATGTCCTTGCAGGTCGCCTCAGCACAGTTGCGCGGGCAGCCGGAGACCGCCAGTTTCAGCTTGTGCGGCGTCCAGGAGCCCCAGAGGTGCTTTTCCAGCTTGATGCCCAGCCCGGTACTGTCCTGGGTGCCGAACCGGCAATGGTCGGTGCCGACACAGGTTTTCACCGTGCGCAGCCCCTTGGAATAGGCATGGCCCGACACCAGCCCGGCCCGGTTCAAATCCGCCCACATCGCAGGCAGGTTCTCGCCCCTGACGCCCAGCAGGTCGATGCGCTGGCCGCCGGTCACTTTGACCGTCGGCACGTCGTATTTGTCGGCGGCATCTGCAATGGCGCGCAGCTCCTCCGGGGTGGTGATGCCGCCCCACATCCGCGGCACCACGGAAAAGGTGCCGTCCTTCTGGATGTTGGCGTGCTTGCGCTCGTTCACAAAACGGCTTTGCGGGTCGTCGCGGTATTCCAGCGGCCAGTCGGCCAGCAAGTAGTAGTTCACTGCCGGACGGCAGACATGGCAGCCGTTCGGGGTGGTCCAGCCCAGCTCCTGCCAGACAGCGGCCTGGCTTTTCAGCTCTTGCGACTTGATCAGGCGGCGGACATCCTCGTGCGTGTGGCTGGTGCAGCCGCAGATGGGCTGGGCCTGGGGCGCCGCATAGCCATCACCCAGGGTCACGGCCAGCAGCTGCTCCACCAGCCCGGTGCAGGTGCCGCAGGAGGCGCTGGCCTTAGTCTGTGCGCGGATTGCGCCCAGATCGGTGGCGCCGCTTTCGATGGCGCTGGTGATCTGCCCCTTGCATACGCCGTTGCAGCCGCAAATCTCCGCCTCAGGCGGCAATGCTGCAACGGCTGACAGAGGGTCCGCAGAGGCGCCCCCCTGGTAGGCCGGGCCGAAAATCAGCGTCTCTCGCATCTCCTTGATGTCCGCGCCGTCCTTGATCAGCCCGAAGAACCAGCTTCCGTCGGCGGTGTCCCCGTACATCACGGCACCAACCAGCCGGTCGTCTTCGATGACCAGCCGTTTGTAGATGCCGCGGGCGGGGTCGCGGAAGACGATATCCTCGCGGGTCTCGCCCCCGGCAAAGTCGCCCGCGCTGAACAGGTCGCAGCCGGTCACCTTGAGCTTGGTCGCCAGTTCCTTGACGGCAAAGGCATTCGGTGCGCCCAGCAGGCTGTCGGCAAGCACCTTGGCCTGATCGTAAAGCGGCGCGACCAGGCCAAACAGGTGGCCGTCAAACTCCACGCATTCGCCCACCGCATAGATATCCGGGTCGGAGGTCTGCATCTGCGCGTTCACCTCGATCCCGCGCGCCACATCCAGATGCGCGTCAGTGGCGAGGCGGGTTTCCGGGCGGATGCCCACCGCCATCACCACCAGATCGGCGCCCAGCGTCTCGCCGCTCTCCAGCAGCACCGCCTCGGCGCGGTCTTCGCCCAAGATCGCCTTGGTGGCGGCCTGGGTCTTCACGGTGATGCCGCGTGCCTCCAGATCCTTGCGCAAGAGGTAGCCCGCGGCCTCGTCCAACTGGCGCTCCATCAGGTGGCCCGTCAGATGCAGCACGGTCACATCCATACCGCGTTCGCTGAGCCCCGCGGCGGCTTCCAGGCCCAAAAGCCCGCCGCCGATCACCACTGCCTTGCCGCCCTTGGCAGCGGCATCGATCATCGCGTTGGTATCGTCCAGGTCGCGGTAGGAGATCACCCCCGGCAGATCGTGGCCCGGCACCGGGATGATGAAGGGAGCAGAGCCGGTAGCGATCACCAGCTTGTCGTAAGGAACATGCCCGTTCTCGCCCTCGACCACTTTCATCTCAGGGTCGATCTTCACCACATGCTCGCCGAACCGGCAGGTGATGCCGCGCTCCGCGTACCACGCGTCCGAGTGGGTGACGATATCCGCATAGGTCTTCTCACCCGACAGCACCGGGCTCAGCATGATGCGGTTGTAGTTGCCGCGCGGCTCGGCGTTGAACAGGGTGATATTATAGGCGCCGGGGTCGGCATCGAGCAATTGCTCGATCACCCGGCCCGAGGCCATGCCGGCCCCGATGATGACGAGTTTCTGGGTCATGTCCTTACTCCGCTGCAATTTTGGCGTCGGCCGGTTTGGGCTTGGGTTTTGCCCCGTGCTCGTATTCCTCCAGGAAATCGAGCACCTCCTGCCGGTAGGTGTAGTAATCCGGGTGCTCCAGCAGCGCCTTGCGGGTGCGCGGGCGCGGCAGGTCGACGCCGGTGATCTTGCCGATGGTGGCCTGGGGTCCGTTGGTCATCATCACCACCCGGTCGGCCAGCAGGATCGCCTCGTCGACATCATGGGTGACGCAGATCGCGGTCACCTTGGTGCGCGACCAGACTTCCATCAGCACCTCCTGCAGCTCCCAGCGGGTCAGGCTGTCGAGCATGCCGAAGGGTTCATCCAAGAGCAGCAGCTTGGGCGAGAGAGCAAAGGCGCGGGCGATGCCGACCCGCTGCTGCATGCCGTTCGACATGGCGTTTGCGGGTTTGTCCATCGCATCCGCCAGGCCGACGCGCTCCAGATAGTATTCCACCACGTCCTGCCGCTCCGCCTGCGACGCCTTGGGATAGACCTTGTCGACCCCGATGGCGCAGTTCTCCCGCGCGGTCAGCCAGGGAAACAGGTTTGGCGACTGGAACACCACGGCGCGCTCCGGGTTGGCGCCTTCTACGTGTTTGCGGTCGAGCTTGATCGCGCCCTTGGAAATCGGATTGAGCCCCGCCGCCATGGTCAGAACCGTGGATTTGCCGCAGCCCGAGTGGCCGATCAGCGAGATGAATTCGCCCTTGTTGATCTTGATGTTGAAATCCTCGACCACGGTCAGCGGTCCCTTCGGCGTGGGGTAGATCTTGTGCAGCTGCGAGAATTCCAGAAAGCGTTCCTTGGTCAGCGACTTAGAGGCCTCGGTCACTGCCGCAGGCAGCCCGTGGACCGGAATGACATCCGGCAGAGTTCTGGTGCTTTTGATTTTGGCCTCGATCCCTGCATCCATCAGGCAGGAGGTCACTTCTCTCCGCAGGCGCTTGAAGATCTCGTCGCTGTTCATGGCGGACCGCTCTCGCGGGCGCGGAATGGAAACCTTGAACGCCTCCCCCAGCGTGCCGTCGGGGTTTAGCGCGATGATGCGGTCGGCCAGCAGGATCGCCTCGTCCACGTCATTGGTGATCAGCACGCAGGTTTTCTTGTCCGCCTGCCAGATCATCTCGATCTCATCCGCCAGATTGGCGCGGGTCAGCGCATCCAGGGCTGACAGCGGCTCATCCAGCAGCAGCACCTCAGGGTCCATTGCCAGCGCGCGGGCCACATTCACCCGCTGCCGCATGCCGCCCGACAGTTCCGCCGGGCGGCGGTTTGCAGCATGGCCCAGGCCGACCATCTTCACGTAGTGGTCCACCTTGGCCTGTTTCTCCGCCCTTGCCATGCCGGGGAAGACCGTGTCGACCGCGAGGGAGACATTGCCGGTCACCGTCAGCCAGGGCATCAGCGAATAGCTCTGAAAGATCACGCCGCGTTCGGGTCCGGGACCGGAGATGCACTTGCCCCTGAAGGTGACAGTGCCCTGCGACGGCGTTTCCAGCCCCGCCATCAGTTTGATCAGCGTGGTCTTGCCAGTACCGGAGAAGCCCAGCAGGACAAGGAACTCGCCCTCCTCAACCTTCAGGTCGATATTGTTCAGGACATCGGTGCGGGCGGTGCCTTCGCCAAAGCTTTTGGAGACATTTTTGAACTCAAGAACGCTCATGGCGGATCACCTGTTGTTCGAAAAGGTAAAGAGCGACTGCAGCGCGTACATCACCCGGTCCAGCAGGAAGCCGATGATGCCGATGGTCAGCACCGCGACGATGATCTTGGCCAGCGACTGCGAGGAGCCGTTCTGGAATTCGTCCCAGACGAATTTGCCAAGCCCGGGGTTCTGCGCCAGCATTTCGGCCGCGATCAGCACCATCCAGCCGACCCCCAGCGATAGCCGCAGGCCGGTGAAGATCAGCGGCAGGGCCGAGGGCAGCACCAGCTTGGTGATCTTGGTATATGTGTTCATTTTCAGAACCTTGGAGACGTTCACCAAGTCCTTGTCGATGGAGGCCACTCCCAGCGCGGTATTGATCAGCGTTGGCCACAGCGAACACAGCGTCACGGTAATGGCGGAGACCAGGAACGACTTGGCAAACAGCCCGTCATTGCTGGCGTACAGTGCGGAAACGATCATCGTCACGATCGGCAGCCAGGCCAGTGGCGACACCGGCTTGAAGATCTGCACCAAGGGGTTGATGGCAGAATTGGCCACCGGCGACAGGCCAGCCAGGATACCCAGCGGGATCGCCACCGCAGAGGCGATCAGGAAGCCGAAGAACACGGTCTGGATCGAGGTCCAGATCTGCTGATAGTAGGACGGCGCGCCGGTATAGGGGATATCCTTGACCCGCTCCGGCTGGCCGCGGTCGGTAAAGCGTTGATTGCGGGCCTCCACCTTCTTGTAGTGGGCCTGTTTCTTGGCGGCTTTGGCCTGCGCATCCCTGTGCAGGTTCACGGTTTCAGTCCAGACAGCGGCAGGGCCGGGGACCGCCCCCAGCGAAGTTTGTACTTTGGGGGCCATCGTGGCCCAGAGCAGGAGAAAGGCCGCAATCGCGATGACGGGAACCGCCAACAGGCGCCAGATTTCCTTCATCTGCGCCTTGGGGTTGTCTCCTGCGGCGGCTTTCAGAACAGGGGTGATCCAGGTCAGGCCAAAAACCTGAAACCAGGCGTCCAGCTTGTTGATCCGGGTAAACAGCCGGGCGCGGCGGGCCTCGGAGCTGAGTGTGTCGGGGTCGACGGTGGTCATGGTGGGATCCTTTTCGAGGAATGCTGCGACAGGGCGGCGGCGGCCTTGGCTTGCCGCGCCGCGCACCCGTCCGGGGTCAGCCCTGAACGGCGCCGCCGGCGACGGTCTGGCCGGCCTTCAGGCCGATCGGCAGGCTGTCGATGTAGGCGTTGGGGGTTTTGCCATCAAAGGGGATGCCGTCGATGATGTCTGCGGCCGGGGTCGGGGCCTTGTATCCGTCACTGTCCCAGGGGAAGTCCGCAGCATCGGCAAGCCCTTCATCGACCAGCATTTTTGCCGCTTCCAGATAGATCCCGGGCTTGTAGACCGAGCGCGCGACTTCATCATACCAGCTGTCGGGTTTGGGCTCGACGATCTGGCCCCAGCGGCGCATCTGGGTCAGGTACCAGACCGCGTCCGAATAGAACGGATAGGTGGCGTTGTAGCGGAAAAACACGTTGAAATCGGGCACCGTGCGCTTGTCACCCGGTTCGTATTCAAAGGTGCCGGTCATCGAATTGGCGATCACCTCCGGGTCGGCACCGACGTAATCCGGGCGCGACAGGATCTCGACCGCTTCCGCACGGTTGGCGTTATCGTTTTCATCCAGCCACTGGGCCGCGCGGATCAGCGCCTTGACCACGGCGCGGGTTGTGTTGGGGTTTTCCTCGGCAAACTCTGCGGTGATCCCGAACACCTTTTCCGGGTTGTTTTTCCAGATCTCGTAATCGGTGATGACTGGTACGCCGATGCCCTTGAACACGGCCTGCTGGTTCCACGGCTCCCCGACGCAGTAGCCGGAGATGGTGCCCGCCTCCAATGTCGCAGGCATCTGCGGCGGCGGTGTCACCGACAGGAACGCCTCGGCGCCGATCTGGCCGGTCACATTTTCGGGCGAGTAGTAGCCGGGGTTAACACCGCCAGCCGCCAGCCAGTAGCGCAGTTCATAGTTGTGGGTGGAGACCGGGAACACCATGCCCATCTTGAACGGCTTGCCCTTGGCGTTGAAGCTCTCGATCACCGGCTTCAGATAGGCGGCGGAAATCGGATGCGCGATCCGGCCGTCGGCGTCTGTCGGGAGGTTCGGCTTCATCATTTCCCAGACCTCGTTGGACAGGGTGATGCCGTTGCCGTTCAGATCCATTGAGAACGGGGTCACGATGCGGGCTTTGGTGCCGTAACCGATAGTCGCGGCCAGCGGCTGGCCTGCCAGCATGTGGGCGCCGTCCAGGGTGCCATCTATCACCCCGTCCAGCAGCACTTTCCAGTTCGCCTGCGCTTCGAGGGTCACAAACAGCCCCTCATCATCGAAGAACCCCTGCTCATAGGCTACCGCCAGCGGCGCCATGTCGGTGAGCTTGATGAAACCGAAGGTCAGAACGTCCTTTTCCAGGTCGTGCATTTCAGCCAGAGCCGGCCCGGTCAGCGCGGTTGTGGCAGTTAAGGCGAGGACAAGTTTCTTCATCGGGTCGGTTTCCTTTTATTGCTGTGTCCGGCCCGAAGGCCGAATAGAAAAAGCCGCTGACACGCACCGCCTGAAAGTGTGGCGGCGGGTCGAGCGGCTTTGCTCAGTGAAACCCGGTCTTCGGGAAAATTCTCAGTCAGGCACCGTTGCCTGTCTGACCTCAGGCTGCCGGAGGAGGAGCAAGGCGGCAAAGACTTCTTTGCTCATGCAGCAAGAAATTCTGCGTTGCAGCATGATGGCTTGGAAAGCTGCCTGCTTTTTCATCAGGCCGCGGCCTGGGGATCAAAAACGCGGCCATCGAAGAACCGGTTCTGTAACAGGCTGGCCGCTGCCGATTCTCCGGCTGCCTGCAGCAGGGTGCTGATCGCGCCTTCCAGTGTCAAAGGGGCGCCGGGCATGTCGGCGCCGGTCCCGCGTAGGGCGTTGCGGTGCAGGTTGCTGTCGAATACCTGCCCGGCCTTTGCCAGTGCCGTCTTGCGGCCCAAGCCGTTCCTGTGTGCGAGCTGTAAGGCACTCCATTGCACCTGGCTCCGCCAGGAGAAGCCTGCGGCGCCGTCAGAAAGCAGATGAAACCGGATGTTTCGCGCTGCAGGCCCTGAGGTGTGACCGTGAGTATTCCCGGCAGCGCGCGCTCGAAGATTTCGGCGGGCAGATCGAGATGTCGCCGCGCGGCCAGCATATCCCGCAGCGACGACCAGGAGAGCGCGCGGTGCAGCTCCAGCGCCAGCTGTTGTTCGGCGGCAAAGCCCATATTCTGCGCGGCAATCAGCGGCGCCGCATCGGTCAGCGGGACATAGCCGCCAGGGATCCCCGTGCCGTGCTCATGCCAGCAGCCCTGCCGCGGTGACCAGCGCCTGCGCCACGTCTGGGACGCGCTTGTTCTGGTCCATCGCGGTCTTGCGCAGCAGCGCATAGGCCTCATCTTCGGCGATGCCGCGGGCCTTCATGACGATGCCTTTGGCACGGTCGATGACCTTGCGCTCCTCCAGGGCGCGCTTGGCTTCGGCAAGCTCGGTGCGCATCTGCTGAAACTGCCGGAACCGGGCAATCGCGGCGTCCAGAACCGGCTTCAGCCGGGCGGGCTGCAGCCCGTCGACTACATAAGCCGAGACACCGGCCTCCACTGCGGCAGCAGATAGCCCGTCCTCGCTGCGATCGACAAACATGGCCACCGGACGTTCCTTGGGGCCGGATGCCAGCGTCAGTTCCTCCAGCATGCCGCGCGAGGGATCTGCAATATCGATGAGGACAACATCCGGGTCACGCACCTGTATCCGGCGCGCCAGGCCTGAAGGTTCCGAGATGACCTGAATGTCGAAATCCCCGGCTTCCCGCAACCCGTCCACAATCATGAAGGCGCGTTCGCGGTCTGTTTCGACAACAACAATGGACAGGACACCGGGCATGCGGCAGAGCATGGAAAGGGCGGAAGATGTCTGTAAAGGCCACTGATGCGGCGCGATTTTCAGATAACGTGCTTACGCCGAAATTTTAGGCGAACAGCCCGAACCTTCGGCTTGGTAAAAAGAAACTGGCGGCAGCCAAACGCCGGCCTGCGGGAGGCTGCTTGAAGTTCTCAGCGCGGTGAGTGTAGTGCGATAGGTATGCCAGTCCGGCCCTGGGTCCGGCGAAGGGCTCCTTGGCAAACACGACCCAATCGATCCGGCGCAGCGGTTGCAGAAACGCGTCGAAGGCCGCGCGACCCGCAAGCCCGGCATGACTGCCGAAGAAGCGCGGCTTCCCGGCGACGTGCAGCCGGGCCAGCCCGATCAGTTGGGACAGTGCCTGTTCCGGCAAGAGTTGCAGGCAATGTGGTCATGCCCGCAATCTACACATCGCGGCATGGACGCCGAGCGCCTTTCTTGCGCTTCGCCGCGGTCAGATCGTCCAGCGGGCTCTCCGCCGCCGAGATCATGCCCTCTCTCGGCAGATTGCGGCGCACTCGACTGCCAGGTAATAGATGACGCGGATGTCCACGCCGCGCTCCAGCAGATGTGTCGCGAATGAATGGCGCAGCGTGCCAGAGGCGCGTCTTCGACACATCGTGTGCAGCGTCACTGGCTTGGTGCCATGATCAGGATGTGCTTGACCTCGTTGCCGCTCAGCACTAGCGGCACCTTCACCGGCATCATGAGTGTGGAACACTTCGGCCGCCAGGTCATGCCGCCGCAGCGTGATCCGGAACAGAACCTTCACCCCGGTGATGGTCTGGTTGCGGGTACAGAAACTCGACCCGCTCTCGATCAGATGCCGCTTGCAGACCCGCAAGTGGCTGGTTAGAGAACCAGTCCAAGTTTGCGCGGCGGCATACCGGCAGTTACCCGGGCGCGAAGGGGTGCCGTCGGTGTGGACTGTTGAACGGTCATGGGAAACTCTCTGTCGACCGAGGCGAAATCACCTCGGCCAACAGCACATACCCGACCTCCTAAACCGAGAAATAAACGCCGGTTCAGCCCGACACCGGCCACGCAGAGTCCCTATCGCGGAGCGATTTTGCACCCGGTGTCTAAAGCAGACTTGGGCGGGTTGCCTGTCTGCAAATACAGAGAACGTCAGGACTGTTCCGGATTGGGTAAATTCAGGGCTTCGGAATTGCTGCACCTTGCCTGAATGACCGCGTTTCCTTTTGCTATGCAGCGGGTGATTTTCGGCAGTGCGGCGGGTAGGCGCGCTGCGAGCGGGCGCATTGAGAATTCAGCACTTCCGCGCTGGGCGCTCTGACTGAATTCGCCGCGCAAGCGACGGACGGCTGCTCTGTTGAAATCGCATGAGCAAAGAGCGTTCCGATATTTGAGGTCTGCACGCTCTTTGCCCATGCTATCGTTGCGGCCAGATGGAGACCGAAGCAACACGGTAGATATTTTCAGCCAGATGAAGAGAGGCTCCTTTATTCTTCTGGCCTTAAATACCCCGGAGCGCGAGGCAGAGCCTCGCTTCAGGTTTTCCAGTCGAAGAACCCCTTGCCGGCTTTCTCCAATAGCTTTGCCGCCATTTCCCGGCCCAATTCCGCACCGTCTTCCACCGGGCAGGTCTGATCATCGTTGATCGCTTCGGAACCATCCGGGCGCAGCACTTCGCCGCGCAGGCGCAGGGTGGGGCCGTCGAGTTCGGCAAGGCCCGCAATCGGAGTCTCGCAGGAGCCGTCAAGCGCCGCCAGAAAGGCGCGTTCGGCGGCCAGGCGCTGGCCGGTTTCACCGTCATGAATTGCTGAGAGCATCTCGGCGGCGCGGCTGTCATCCGCGCGCCGTTCAATGCCGATGGCGCCTTGTGCCACTGCGGGCAGCATGTCGTTTGTTTCGATCGCTGTGGCAGGCACATCCGCCATCGCCAGCCGGTTGAGGCCGGCCATCGCCAGGAAGGTGCATTCCGCGACACCCTCGGACAGTTTGCGCAGCCGGGTCTGCACGTTGCCGCGGAATTCTACCACGTTCAGATCGGGACGGCGGTTCAAGAGCTGCGCGCGGCGGCGCAAGGATGACGTGCCGACCACCGCGCCCTTTGGCAGGTCAGAAAGTGATTTGAGAGACGGGGAAATGAACGCATCGCGCACATCCTCGCGCGGCAGATAGGTGTCCAGCGCCAGCCCCTCCGGCTGCAGCACCGGCATGTCCTTCATCGAATGCACCGCAATGTCGATGGCACCGGACAGAAGATCCTCTTCGATCTCCTTGGTGAACAGCCCCTTGCCGCCCAGCTCTTTCAGCGGCTTGTCCGCTGCGATCAGCGCCTGATTGTCGCCGGTGGTCTTGATCACCACCACCTCGAACGCCTCTTGCGGCAGATCGAAGGCGGCGGCCAGGCGGGCGCGGGTCTCATAGGCCTGGGCCAGCGCCAGCGGCGATCCGCGGGTGCCGATTTTCAGGGGCGAAGCGGGGGTGGGCAGGGTCAGTGTCATAAGAAGAAGCCTTAAATCAGTTTGCGCCCCGGAGGAAACCGGTTTTTGCCTTTCTCACATGCCTGGGGAGGCGGCATTGATATAGGACAAGGCGCTTGAGGGCAGGGCGCGCCAGATCGCCCCTGCTCTTGACATTCCGCCCCGCAGGCGTGACCTCAGAGGGCGATCTATACGGGCGATTGATAGCGAGGATGACCATGGGTGGACAAAAGAAGCTGCTGCGCGCATTGGCGGGTGAGAAACAGGATGTGCCGCCGATCTGGATGATGCGCCAGGCGGGCCGCTATCTGCCGGAATACCGCGCGACGCGGGCTGAGGCCGGGGATTTCCTGTCGCTTTGCTACAATCCTGAACTGGCCGCCGAAGTGACCCTGCAGCCGATCCGCCGCTATGGCTTTGACGCAGCGATCCTGTTTGCCGATATTCTGCTTATCCCGCAGGCGCTGGGGGCGGATTTGTGGTTCGTGACCGGCGAAGGCCCGCGGCTGTCGACCATCACCACCGAGAACGACTTTGCAAAACTGGGTCCGGTATCGGATATCCACGAGACGCTGAACCCGATCTATGAGACCGTCCGCATCCTGTCGCGTGAACTGCCGTCCGAGACGACGCTGATAGGGTTCGCAGGTGCACCTTGGACCGTTGCGACTTATATGATCGCGGGCCGCGGAACGCCGGATCAGGGGCCTGCCCACGCCCTGCGCGAGGAAAACACTGCCCTGTTCGAGGCGCTGCTGGCGCGGATCACCGAAGCCACCATTGACTATCTGTCCAAGCAGATCGAGGCCGGCGCCGAAGTGGTCAAGATCTTTGACAGCTGGGCCGGCTCGCTGAAGGGCGAGGCGTTCCAGAAATATGCGCTGGAGCCCTGCCGCCAGATCACCGCAGCGCTGAAGGAGCGCCACCCGGGCATTCCCGTCATCGGTTTCCCGCGCGAAGCGGGTGAGAAATACGTGGGCTTTGCCAAGGCAACTGGTGTGGACTGTGTGGCGCTGGACAACTCCGTTGATCCGGCCTGGGCGGCTGCCCATGTGCAGGCGGACGGCTGCGTGCAGGGCAATCTGGCGTCCCGCCACATGGTGACCGGCGGGCAGGACCTGGTGGATGAAACCCGCCGCATTGTTGATGCCTTCAAGAACGGCCCGCATATTTTCAATCTGGGCCATGGCATCACGCCGGATGCGGACCCGGACAATGTGCAGCTGATGATCGACACGGTCCGCGGCGGCTGAGCGGTTCAGCAGCGGCCCGGCCTTGTGCCGGGCGGCGGTTTCGGGCATCAGCGCAGCAGCACGCGCCGCGAATAAGGACATAACGGTGGATTACGGTAAATCTGGAGCACCCAAAATGGGCAAGAATAAACCTCGTCACGCCGAACATAATGCCAAGGGGACCAAGAAGAACCCCTTTGGCAAGCAGTCGGACAAGACCGAGCTGCTGAAGCGTATGAAAGCGGCAGCCGAAAAACCCAAAAAAGAAGACTGAGCCTACTTCAGGCCCAATTCCGCCAGGATTTCATCCGTATGCTGTCCGCGTGCGGGGATTTCCGGCGGGGTCCATTCCGGCTGATCTGAAAACCGCGGGGCAGGAGCAGCCTGCAGCACACCCTGCGCTTCAGCCCATGTGCCGCGGCTGTTCATCGGGTGCGCCCGGGCTTCTTCGGGGTTCAGCACCGGTGCCACGCAGGCGTCTGTGCCTTGAAAAAGCGCCGCCCAGTGATCACGCGCCTGGCTGGCGAAAATCCCGGCGAGGCGGCCTGTGAGCGCGGGCCAGAGGGTTTTGTTGAACTGCTGATGGAACGCTGGATCTTCGGACAGCTGCAGCTTTTCCAGAAACAGCGCATAGAACTTCGGCTCCAGGCATTGCACCGAGACATAGCCGCCGCAGGCGCAGGCATAGGTGCGGCTCCAATGCGGCCCGTCGAGCAGGTTTGCGCCGCGTTGCACACCGAAATTGCCGGCCTGCCGGATGCTCATCAAGAGGTTCATCATATGGGCCGAGCCGTCATAGATTGCAGCGTCCACCACGCAGCCGCCGCCGGTTGTTTTGGCCCTGAGGATGCCTGCCAGCATCCCGGCCACCAGATACATCGCGCCACCGCCGATATCGCCGACCAGCGTGGCGGGTGTTTGCGGCACATCGCCGGGGCATGAGGCATACCAAAGCGCGCCTGACAGCGAGATGTAGTTCAAATCATGCCCCGCGGCATGGGCCAGCGGGCTGTCCTGCCCCCAGCCGGTCATGCGGCCATAGACCAGTGCGGGATTGACCGCGCGGCAGGTTTCCGGGCCAAGGCCCAGCCGTTCCATCACGCCGGGGCGGAAACCCTCGATCAACCCGTCGGCGGTGGCGGCCAGAGCCAGAAAGGTTTCAGCATCAGCTGGCTCTTTCAGATCCAGCCCGATTGATCGTTTGCCCCGGTCCAACAGCGAGCGTTCCGGCATTCCGGGGGTGACGGTGCCGCCCTTGCGGTTGACGCAGATCACCTCGGCCCCGAGGTCGGCCAGTGTCATTGCGGCAAAGGGGCCGGGGCCCAGGCCTTCGACCTCGAGAATACGGATCCCTTGCAGCATTTCGGTCCCTTTCGTGATGCCCGGCTGGATCAGTCTGCGGCGGCTCAGCTGCCTTGGGCAAGCTGCTGGCGGAACTTCCGTGGCGGCAGTCCGGTGCCCTTGGCAAAGATCCGGCTGAAATGGGCCGGATCGGTAAAGCCCAGTTCATAGGCGATCTGCGCCGCGGTCAGGTTGGTGTAGATCAGCAGCCTCCGCGCCTCGCGCAGGACACGGGCGCGGACCAAGGCCGAGGCCGGCTGGCCGGTGGCCTGATGGGCGATGCGGTTGAGGTGGGTTGCAGAGACAGCCAGCGCGCAAGCGTAGTCCGCCAGCGGGCGCCGCAGGCGGAAGTCGCGCTCTACCAGCGCCTCGAACCGGGCAAACAGCGGGCTGGCGCGGGCCTGCGGATCTTCTCCCTGGGCGGCGGCGATGGCGCGGGCGGTCAGCGCGGTAACCGACAACGCTAGTCCGCGCAGCATCTGCGCGCGGCCAAAATCCTTGTTGCCGTATTCCCGGAACAGGCGCGCAGCCAGGCTTTGCAGCCCTTCGGGCAAGGGCAGGACGGCAGGCAGATCCAGCGGTGCGCGCATCCCTTCGCCCGGTGCCAGGCTCTGGTCCAGCAAATCCGAAGCGAGCGTGATCACCCAGCCGCCGGTGCGGTTGCCAAAGCGGAAGCCATGCACCACGCCGCGGGGCACATTGATCAGGCAGGGCGGGGACAGGGTGTGGCTGTTTCCGTCAAGATCCGCCTCTCCTGCACCGCCGGTCAGCACCAGTATCTGGTGCAGCCGGGCATGGCGGTGCGGTCTCAGTTCCCAATCATGCAGTTCGGAACGCGCGCGGATGGTCTCCACATGCAGAATATCAGCGAGTTCCGCGGTCTCGCCAAACAGGTTGTAGGTGTCGATGGAGGTTAGCGTCTGCATGTATGAAATGTACAAGAACTGGCGCGTTGGGTCCATTCGCAAAGATGTGTGCGCAGCGCATAACTGCACCCTGCAAGCACAAGTCGGAAAATCGGGGAACGCGCATGTCCACGCATCAGACGCAGGTTGTCATCATTGGCGGCGGGCCTTCGGGGCTGCTGCTGTCGCAGCTGCTCCATCGCCAAGGGGTCAGTTCAATCGTTCTGGAGAAGCACAGCCGCGCGTATGTGCTGGGCCGGATCCGCGCCGGGGTGTTGGAACACGGCTTTGTCAATCTGATGCGCGAGGCTGGCTGCAGCGGCCGGATGGACCGCGAAGGGGAGATCCACGAGGGGTTCCATATTGCCCATCAGGGGCGGCTGGACCGGATCGACCTGGCAAAACACACCGGCGGCGAGACGGTAATGGTCTACGGCCAGACCGAGGTGACCCGCGATCTGTATGAGGCGCGCGACGCGATGGGTGGTGAGGTTTTGCACGATGTGCAGAATGTGCAGCCGCATGCGCTGACGGATGCGCGCCCCTATGTGACCTGGGAGCAGGACGGCGCATCGCAACGGGCAGACTGCGACTTCATCGTAGGCGCCGACGGCTTTCACGGGGTCAGCCGCAAATCTATTCCGGCGGAGGTGCTGAAGGAATACGAAAAGGTCTATCCCTTCGGCTGGCTAGGGGTTCTGTCGGAAACGCCGCCGGTTGCGCAGGAGTTGATCTATGCACGCCATGAGCGCGGCTTCGCTCTCTGCTCGCTGCGCAGCCGGGTGCTGAGCCGTTACTACATCCAGGTGCCGTTAACGGACCGGGCCGAAGATTGGAGCGATGCGGCCTTCTGGGCAGAGCTGAAGCGCCGGCTGCCGGAACAGGTGGCAGGGCAATTGGAAACCGGCCCGTCAATCGAGAAATCCATCGCGCCATTGCGCAGTTTCGTGGCGGAGCCGATGCGGTACGGCAATCTGTTCCTGGCGGGCGACGCCGCCCATATTGTGCCGCCGACCGGTGCCAAGGGGCTGAATTCGGCGGCCTCGGACATTTACTACCTCTATCATGGCTTCCTGGACCACTACCTGCGGGGCGACAGTGCAGGGCTGGACCGCTATTCCGAAAAAGCACTGGCGCGGGTCTGGAAGGCGGAGCGGTTCAGCTGGTGGATGACCAACCTGCTGCATCGTTTCCCGGAAGGCTCCGAGACCGATCTGCGGCTGCAGCGGGCGGATCTGGACTATCTATTCTCTTCAGAGGCGGCGCGGGCCGCGCTGGCAGAGAATTACGTCGGGTTGCCGTATTAGGGGGGCTTCTCGCAGGAGCAAGACTATGCGCCGGCTATGAAGCGGCAGGCTCCCGCGCCTTTGCAATGCATCCTGGATGCAAGGCAAAGCCTTGGGCCCGGCGCCGCGCTGGTGCGCGGCGCCGGGCCCGTCTGCGGCAAGCCATTCTGGTAGATATTCAAACCTGGCCTGACTGTCTGACAAGCACAGATGCCGTTGCCGCCATTGCGCTACCGCTGCGTGCGCAGCACGCTGCCCGGCCCAACGCTGCCCAAGGTCCGGCGTCAGCCGGCCGCCAGGGCGGGGGCGGGAGCGCCCCAGGCAACAGTCAGTCTTTGGCTGGCAGGGCGCGGGTTTTCAGCCAGATCCAGCAGCGCGGCGCCGAAATCCGCAAAGGAGATCTGCGACACACCCGCTGCGTCTGTCAGCAGCGTATCGGTGCCAAGCTGGTATTGGCCGGTCAGCGGGCCCTCTGTCAGCAGCGCGGGCGGGCGCAGGCAGGTCCATTCCACCCCGGTTTCCTGCTCCAGCATGGCGTCTTGGGCCGCGCAGGCTTCGGCAATCAGGCGGGAGGCCTCCGGCAGAAAACCCGGTGCGCTCAGCACTGTGTGGGCGCTGCCATCCGCCAGCTTCAGCAAGGCCGCGCCGCCTGTTACCAGGGCCGGAACGCCGGCGTGGCGCGCGGCCTGCACCGCGGTGCGGGTCAGCGGAATCAGGTCCTCTTCGCGCCCGGCGGGCGGGCGCAGGGCGCTGATGACCAGATCATGGCCTGCTGCCGCGTTGACCGCGGCCTGCGGATCCGTCAGCAGATCCAGCGGCCGCGGAGTAACCAAGGGGCTGATTGCGGCAAGGGCTGAAGGCGTGCGCGACACGGCCGTTACCTGATGGCCGCGCTGTGCTGCGGCCTTTACGGCTGCACTGCCCACATCGCCGGTGGCGCCGAAAATGATGATCTTCATTGTATGCTCCTTGATTTATCTTTACGTCGAGATATAGCGGATAAATCTCGACGTAAAGATAAAATTGCAAAGGTTGACGCTGCGGCAGTTGCACCGCTCTACTGATCTGACCTGAGCGGTGCAGATCAGGGGCACGGGCCAATGCCGGCTTGGCAGGGGGCTGCGGTGCGGCTAGGTCTGAGAGGAACCGGAAACATACGCCAGGGAGGCCAAGCCCATGCAGATGAGTGACCAGAAGGAGATCGCCGCCGATCCCGCAACCGTCTATTCGGCGCTGCTGACGCCGGAGGTGCTGAAGGCATGTGTGCCCGGCGCGCAAGAGGTCACCGGCACGCCGCAAGAGGGGTTCGAAGCCACTGTCACGCAAAAAGTCGGCCCGGTCAAAGCCACCTTCAAAGGCCAGGTCAGCCTGTCGGATCTGGTAGAGAATGAAACGCTGACCATTTCCGGTGAAGGCAAAGGCGGCGCGGCCGGCTTTGCCAAAGGCGGGGCGGTTGTGACGCTGGCGCCTTCGGACACAGGCACGCTGTTGTCTTATGAGGTTGAGGCCAAGGTCGGCGGCAAGCTGGCACAGCTTGGCAGCCGCATTATCGACGGTTTTGCCAAAAAGATGGCGGATCAGTTTTTTGCCAATCTGCAAGCGCATCTGGCACCGCAAGAGGGCACCGAAGACGGCGAAGAGACCCAGGAAGAGGGCGAAAAGAAAGGCTGGTTCAGCAAGGTGACGGGCCGCGGCTGATCCCCGTATCAGCTCTGCGCAGGCGCACAGGCGCGTCTGCAAGGCGGGGGCTGGCAGTGTCGGCAGGCCGCCGTTAGGGTGGCCGGGATTTGAGAACATGCCGGAGGCACCATGGCGTCCATTCTGTCGATCCGCGACCTGCGCAAAGTTTACGACGGCGGGTTCGAGGCGCTGAAAGGCGTCTCGCTTGATATTGAAGAAGGTGAGATTCTGGCTCTGCTCGGCCCCAATGGTGCGGGCAAGACGACCCTGATTTCTACCATTTGCGGCATCACCACCGCGACCTCGGGCCATGTCAGTGTTGGCGGCTTCGACAATGTGGCCGAATTCCGCGCTGCGCGCTCGCTGATCGGGCTGGTGCCGCAGGAAATCACCCTGGAGCCTTTTGCCAAGGTGCATGACACGGTCAGTTTTTCGCGCGGCCTGTTCGGCAAGCCTGCCGATCCGGCGCGGATCGAGGATATTCTGCGCAAGCTGTCGCTGTGGGAAAAACGGGATGCCAAGGTAATGGAGCTGTCCGGCGGCATGAAGCGCCGGGTGCTGATTGCCAAAGCGCTGGCGCATGATCCGCGCATTCTGTTCCTGGATGAGCCGACGGCGGGCGTGGATGTGGAACTGCGCAAGGACATGTGGGCGATCGTGGATGAGTTGAAGGCCGGCGGCGTCACCATCATCCTGACGACACATTACATTGAGGAAGCCGAGGCGATTGCCGACCGGGTCGGTGTGATCACCGGTGGCGAGCTGCTGCTGGTCGAGGCGAAGGAACAGCTGATGGCCCGGATGGGGCAGAAACAGCTGGAGGTGCAGCTGACCACGCCGGTTGACACCATTCCGGAAGCGCTGGCGCAGCATGAATTGCAGCTGGTGAACGGCGGCGGTGCGCTGCTCTATACCTATGACACAAGGGCGGAACGGACCGGCATCACCACGCTGCTGAATGACGTGGCGCAGGCCGGGCTGGTGCTGGCGGATGTGCAAACACGGGAATCCAGCCTGGAAGATATTTTTGTCGGGCTTGTTTCGGGGGGTGGGGCTTCGGCCGGCGACGTTCAGGGGGACGCAGCATGAACTGGACAGCGGTCGCAACCATCTACAAGGCGGAAATGGCGCGGTTCTGGCGCACTTTTCTGCAAAGTTTCATCTCGCCGGTGTTGTCCACATCGCTTTACTTTGTGGTCTTCGGCAGCGCCATCGGCAGCCGGATCCAGGAGGTTGACGGGATCGACTACGGGGCCTTTATCGTGCCGGGGCTGATCATGCTGTCGGTAATCACCCAGAGCATCTCCAATGCGTCTTTCGGGATCTATTTCCCGAAATTCATCGGCAACATCTACGAAATCCTGTCGGCGCCGATCAATTTCCTGGAAGTGGTTGCGGGATTTGTCGGGGCGGCGGCAACCAAGTCGCTGTTTATCGGCGTGGTGATCCTGTGCACGGCGTCGTTGTTTGTGGATCTCTCCATCCAGCACCCGATTGCAATGGTGGCGTTTTTGGTGCTGACCTGCCTCAGCTTCTCGCTGATGGGGTTCATTATCGGCATCTGGGCCGGGAATTTTGAGCAGCTGCAGCTGGTGCCCCTGCTGGTGGTGACGCCGCTGGTGTTCCTGGGGGGCTCATTCTACTCAATCTCGATGCTGCCGCCGGTCTGGCAGACCATCACCCTGTTCAACCCGGTGGTCTATCTGGTATCGGGTTTCCGCTGGGCGTTCTTCGGCCAGGCGGATGTGCCGGTATTGCTGAGCCTCTGCGCAATCGGCGGCTTTACCCTGGCCTGCATGGGCGTCATCTGGTGGATCTTCAAAACAGGCTGGCGCATCCGGGCCTGATCCGGCGGCTGGATGCGGTGCGGGAGGCTCCCGCCCGCTGCGGGTGCCCGTTGGGCGCCCTCCCGGTTGGGCCCGGCACGCTGCGCGTGCCGGGTGTTGCGTCATTGACCGGCAGAGCACGCTGCGCCGCGCGGCAGCGCGGCGCCCGGCCCAACGGGAAGGCGGCTGCTGCAAGCAGCCGGCCTGACGGGCGGGAGCCTCCTGGCTTATTTGCCGGCTGCAAACCAGCGTTGCATTTATGCCCGCGGCTGTGCGGATTTTGCATTTCACGCCAATTCCCCGGGACGCGCACCTTGTTTCACCCCGGGCGGCTCTCTACATCGGCGCCATGAGATTTCGCCTGCCTTTCCTGAATAGACAGCCCTTGGTGGCAGTGGTTCGCCTGAATGGCGCCATCGGAATGCCCGGCCGCGGCTCGCTCAGCGATGCGGCCCTGGCACCAGTGCTGGAGCGTGCCTTCCGCAAGGGTAAACCCGCCGCGGTGGCGCTGGAAATCAACTCGCCCGGCGGCTCGCCGGTGCAAAGCTCGCTGATCGGCGCCCGCATCCGCCGCCTGGCGGTAGAACTGAACATCCCGGTCTACGCCTTTGTCGAGGATGTTGCGGCCTCGGGCGGCTATTGGCTGGCCGCTGCCGCGGATGAAATCTGGGCTGACGCCAGCTCGGTGCTGGGTTCGATCGGGGTGATCTCCGCCGGCTTTGGCGCCCATGTGCTGCTGGCCCGCCAGGGCGTGGAGCGCCGGGTCTATACAGCCGGCGAGAGCAAATCCATGCTGGATCCGTTCCGCCCGGAAGATCCCGAGGATGTGCAGCGTCTGAAAGTGATCCTGAACGACATCCACGCCAATTTCATCGACCATGTGACAGACCGCCGCGGCGCCAAGCTGCACAGCGAGGAAAACCTGTTCACCGGCGAGATCTGGCTGGCCCGCAGGGCCTTGGACCTGGGGTTGATCGACGGCATCGGCCACCTGAAACCCAAAATGCAGGAGCGTTTCGGCGACAAGGTCCGCTTCCGCCGCTACGGGCTTAAGAAGCCGCTGCTCAGCCGCTTGGGCATGCAGGTCGCACAGGATGCGCTGGCCGGGATCGAGGAGCGGGCGGAATACGCGCGTTTCGGCCTCTGACGTGCTGTTCAAGATTGTTGCACTTTTTCTGGTGGTGATGGCGGTGCTTGCCATGTTCGGCAAGCTGCGCTTCCCGGGCCAGAAACAGATCAATTCCAGGCGTTGCCCCTCCTGCGGCCGCTTCCGGATCGGCAAAGGCCCCTGTGCCTGCAAAAAAGGAGATCGTGGCAAATGATGCCATGGCTGTATTCGGCTTTGGGCCTGGTGATCCTGCTGCTGGCAGGCGATGCGCTGGTGCGCGGGGCGGTGAACCTCAGCCTGCGGCTGGGGGTGCCTGCGCTGATTGTCAGCCTGACGATCGTGGCCTTTGGCACCTCGGCGCCGGAATTGCTGATTGCCATCAGTGCGGTGCATGAGGGCGCTGATGGAATTGCGATGGGCAATGTGGTCGGCTCCAACACTGCCAACATTCTGCTGGTTCTTGGCATTCCCGCGCTGATGCGGGCCTTGCACACCAGCGAATGCAACACCCGCAAAAACTATGTCTTCATGCTGGCCGCATCGGTCCTGTTCATCGGTCTTGCCTTTTGCGGCACTTTCACGGTCTGGTCCGGCCTGATCCTGCTGGCAGCGCTGTCCGGGGTGCTGGGCGTGGCGTTTCACGAAGCCCGCAATCACCGGCGCAATGGCAACAACTGCGCCGCAGACGCCGGCCTGGAAGAGATCGAGGAAGCGGATCCGGACATGCCCTATTGGCGCGTCTGCATCTACCTGCTGCTGGGCCTGATCGGCCTGCCGCTGGGTGCCGATCTGCTGGTCGACAATGCCACCATCATTGCCCGCACCTACGGGATCAGCGAAACCGTGATCGGCCTGAGCCTGGTGGCGGTGGGCACTTCGCTGCCTGAGCTGGCGACCACTGTCATGGCAGCAATGCGCCGCCAGGCCGATGTGGCGCTGGGCAATGTGATCGGGTCCAACATGTTCAACCTGCTGGCCATCATTGGCATCGCCACCTTTATCGGCCCGATCAGTGTGGACCCGGAATTCCTGCGGTTCGATCTTTGGGTGATGCTGGCGGCCTCGCTGCTGCTGATCCCGTTTGTCTTCCTGAAACAGGACATCACCCGCATCTGGGGTGTCATTCTTACGGCGCTCTATCTGGCCTATATGGCCGTGCTGTTCTAACTCTGTCACTGCAGCGGCAGCAGGGAGGCGCAGATGCGGGCATTGGTGACCGGAGCGGGCAGGCGGCTGGGCCGGGCGATGGCGCTGGACCTGGCCGCGCGCGGGTATGACGTTGCCGTCCATTTTGCGTCCTCGGCGCAGGAGGCTGCGGATACAGCGCAGCAGATCCGCGCCCTGGGGCGGGATGCGGCGGTGCTGCAGGCGGATCTTTTGGACGAAGGACAAACGCAGGCCTTACTGCCCCGCGCGGCTGAGGCCCTTGGCGGGCCGGTCACTTGCCTGGTCAACAATGCCTCGGTTTTTGAGCATGACACGCTGCCCACCGCCACGCGGAACAGCTGGGACCGGCATTTGGACAGCAACCTGCGGGCGCCCTTCGTGCTGCTGCAGGCGATGGCCGCGCAGCAGGTGCCGCTGGTGCGGGATGCAGGCGGCGAGCCGCGTGCCTGGGGGCTGGCGGTCAACATGATCGACCAAAGAGTGCGCAAACTGACACCTGAATTCATGAGCTACACGCTGGCGAAGTCTGCGCTGTGGACACTGACACAGACAGCCGCGCAGGCCCTGGCGCCGCAGATCCGGGTCAATGCCATCGGACCGGGGCCAACCTTGCAGGGGCCGCGGCAAAGCCAGCAGCAGTTTGCCCGCCAGCGCGCAGCCACAATCCTGCAGCGGGGCGCGGATGCCGAAGACGTCACCGCGGCCCTGTCCTATTTGCTGCAGGCCAAGGCGGTCACCGGGCAGATGATCTGCACCGACGGCGGCCAGCATCTGGGCTGGCTAACCCCGGACAGCGACGGGCTGGAGTGACGCAAACAGGGACCAAAATGTCCCTTTCCCCGAAAGTTTTGCACCGGTTCACCTGCCGTCACGGAAGCGTTACAAAAACGCCTTTGTTTTCAAAACCTTGACAGGAGCTACGGAAAGTTTTCAGTAAAAACAATACCTTATCAAGTTGCCTAATTTTTAATCATTCGTCCAAAACCACCAAATAATAAGGGAAAAGGCGGGATAGCCCAAAGATATCTCCGTAGTTATCCACAGCTTCGGTGGATTTCCCTGCTCTTGATCCGGGCAGGCAAACATTGCAGCCAGGGGCGGGGAATCATATGTCTGGACGCATGACTGACCAGCCCGCCGCCCCCCCCGCGGATTCGCCCGCCGAAAAGCCCAGAACCGGCTATGCCGTGATCCAGGATTACCTCAGAACACTGGATGCATCGCCCGGGGTTTACCGGATGCTGGATGCCGACAGCCGGGTGCTTTACGTGGGCAAAGCGCGTAACCTCAAGGCGCGGGTGTCGAACTACAGCCGCCCCGGCAACAGCCCGCGGATCGAGCGGATGATTGCGCTTACAACCTCGATGATGTTTCTGACCACGCGGACGGAAACCGAGGCGCTGCTGCTGGAGCAGAACCTGATCAAGCAGCTGAAGCCCAAGTACAACGTGCTGCTGCGCGATGATAAAAGCTTCCCCAATATTCTGGTCGCCAAGGATCACGGGTTTCCGCAGATCAAAAAACACCGCGGGGCGCGCAAGCAGAAGGGCAGCTATTTCGGCCCCTTTGCCAGCGCGGGCGCAGTAAACCGGACCTTGAACCAGTTGCAAAAGGCGTTCCTGCTGCGCAACTGCTCGGATTCGATGTTCGAAGCCCGCACGCGCCCCTGCCTGCAGTATCAGATCAAGCGTTGCTCGGCGCCCTGCACCGGGCTGATTTCCGAGGCGGGGTATGCCGAAAGCGTGCGCGACGCTGAACGGTTCCTGTCGGGCCGTTCCACCAAGATTCAGGAGGAGCTGGCAGAACAGATGATGGCGGCCTCCGAGGCAATGGAGTTTGAGCGCGCCGCGGCGCTGCGCGACCGGATCAAGGCGCTGACCCAGGTGCAGTCCAGCCAGGGCATCAACCCGCGCGGCGTCGCCGAAGCGGATGTGATCGGCCTGCATATGGATGGCGGCCAGGCCTGTGTGCAGGTGTTTTTCATCCGGGCCAACCAGAACTGGGGCAACCAGGATTTCTATCCTCGGGTCGATGCCGACAACAGCCCGGCCGAGGTTATGGAGGCCTTCCTGGGCCAGTTCTACGGCAACAAGGAGCCGCCGCGGCAGCTGATCCTGTCGGATGCGATTGAAAACGCCGACCTGATGGAGGCGGCGCTGGGCGGGAAGGCTGAGCGCAAGGTCGAGCTGCTGGTGCCTCAACGCGGCGAGAAGACCGAACTGGTGGCCTTTGCCGTGCGTAATGCCCGTGAAAGCCTGGCCCGCCGCATGGCCGAAAGCGCCACCCAGACCAAGCTGCTGCGCGGGCTGGCCGAGGCGTTCGGGCTGGACGGCCCGCCGCAGCGGATCGAGGTCTACGACAACTCCCATATCCAGGGCACCAATGCGGTGGGGGGCATGATCGTTATGGGGCCGGAAGGTTTCATGAAAAACGCCTATCGAAAGTTCAACATCAAGGGCGATGACCTGGTGCCGGGCGATGACTTCGGCATGATGAAGGAAGTTCTGAACCGCCGTTTCTCGCGCTTGCTGAAAGAAGACCCGGACCGGGACAAGGGCCTGTGGCCGGATCTGCTGCTGATCGATGGCGGCGCGGGGCAGGTTTCCGCGGTGGCCGAGATCATGGCGGAACACGGCGTGCAGGACATCCCGATGGTGGGGGTGGCCAAAGGTGTCGACCGCGACCACGGCAAGGAGGAGTTCTACCGCACCGGTGAACGGGCCTTTGCCCTGCAGCGCAACGACCCGGTGCTGTATTTTGTCCAGCGGATGCGGGACGAGGCGCACAGGTTCGCAATCGGCACCCACCGCGCCAAACGGGCCAAAACGATGAGCGCGACACCGCTGGATGAGGTGCCGGGTGTCGGCGCCTCCCGCAAGCGCGCGCTGCTGGCGCATTTTGGCAGTGCCAAGGCGGTAAGCCGTGCCAATCTGGCCGACCTCAGGGCAGTGGACGGGATATCCGAGGCTCTGGCCGAACGGATCTACGACCACTTCCACGCGCAGGGGTAAGGGCGGATATTTGGGGGCCGGCCGGTTTCGTGCTAAATCTGCAGGGCAGCCTTTTTACTGCCCGGAGGAATTATGCCTGTATCCCTGACCATGAAATCCGTTGTCTACGACACCTATTCCGTGTCCGGCAAAACTCTGCCTGCCATTGCCAAGAGCATAAAAAGCAAAGGGCCGAAGGATCCGAACGACAACAAAAAGGTGGCGTTTTTGACCACCACTGAGCTGGAATGCCTGACCGCCAAAGGCAAATACGCCGCCGACGGCAAGCCCAAGATCGAAAAGAAAACGGGCTGGTTCGAGGTGAAGGCCAAAGTCTCGGCGCTGAAGCTGGTCCTGCATTCGACTATTCGCTGCCCGAAACGGTCAGTCAGCGGGCTGCCGCCGCGGGCGCTGATTGAATGGTACCGGTTCTATGCGTGCTGTCTGGTTCATGAAGCGCAGCATGTGGATAAGGCCAAGAAGGAATGCGAGAAAATCGCCAAGGAGCTGAACAAGCTGAAGGGAACCGGGCTGGCAGATACCGAGGCGGAGGCGCTGAAACTGGCCAAGGAAGACCTGATGCGGGAGATCAACAATCATATCTTTATCGACCGGGACCGGTTGAACGAGGTGCACCGGAAGTTTGACCATTCCACCCATCACGGCGAAACCAAGGGCGCGCTGCTGGATACGTCCATAGGGTGAGCAGGGCACGGCCCGCGTGTGTCAAAGGGCAGGTGCCGCCGGCTGTTGCGGCCTATCCCGGCCCGGCCATCGCCGAATTTTGATCAAGCCCGCTTTCCTCTTGCGAAACAGCCGGATAATGTGCGCGGCATGAAGTGGACCCTGCCGAATATCCTCACCCTGATGCGGCTCGTCGCAGCGCCTGGCCTGGCCGTGATGTTTCTGTATTTCTCCCGTCCCTATGCGGACTGGTTTGCGCTGCTGCTGTTTGTCACGGCGGCGGTGACCGACTGGTTCGACGGCTACCTGGCACGGGCCTGGAAGCAGGAAACCAAGATAGGCGCGATGCTGGACCCGATTGCCGACAAGGCGATGGTGGTGATCGCGCTGATGATCCTGGTGGGATATGCTGCTGAACACTGGACCCCCTGGCTGGTGCTGCCGGCCACGGTGATCCTGTTCCGCGAGGTGTTTGTCTCGGGCTTGCGCGAATATCTGGGCGACACGGCCGGCACGCTGAAAGTGACCAAACTGGCAAAGTGGAAGACCACTGCGCAGATGATCGCCATCGCTACGCTGTTTTCGCAAGGCATCTTCGAACATTATCTGGTGATGTCCTCATTCGGCATGGATGATCAGATCTACTCGCAGATCATCGCCGGCGAGTTGGAAGATCTGTTCGGGCTGCGCTGGAAAGAGGCCGGTGTGATCTGGACGGGGCGTCTGGGCTTGTGGCTGCTGTGGATTGCAGCAGCGCTCACCCTAATCACTGGCGCTGATTACTTGCGCAAGGCGATGCCGCATCTGAAGGAGGCTCATTGATGGATATTCTCTATTTCGCCTGGGTGCGTGAACGCATCGGCCTGCCGCGCGAGCGGGTGGAGACGTCGGCAGCCACCGTTGCGGATCTGGTTGAGGAGCTGCGCGCCCGTGAAGACCGCTATGCCGCTGCCTTTGCCGATCTTTCTGCCTTGCGTGTTGCCTTGGATCAGGAGCTGTCTGATTTCGATGCGCCGCTGACTGGCGTGCGCGAAGTTGCCTTTTTCCCGCCGATGACGGGGGGCTGACGCTATGCGAATCTCGGTTCAGGACGCACCGTTTGAACTGGGTGCCGAAAGCGACGCCTTTGCGGCCGGCGCCGAGGGCGCCGGCGCCGTGGTGACCTTTACCGGCGTGGTGCGCGATGCGGATCAGGGCGGGTTGCAGGCAATGGAGATCGAACATTATCCGGGCATGACCGAAAAGGCGCTGACGGCTATAGCGGAAGAGGCCGTGAAACGCTGGTCGCTGGCGGATGCACTGGTCATCCATCGCCATGGCCGCCTTGAACCTGGCGAGCGCATCATGATGGTCGCAACCGCCGCCCGTCACCGCAAGGATGCGTTTGAGGCGGCGGAATACCTGATGGACTATTTGAAGTCCCGCGCGCCGTTCTGGAAAAGGGAAATCCTGGCCAGCGGCGGCTCGGACTGGGTGGCGGCCAAGGATGCCGACGAGGATGCGCTGAAACGCTGGTGAACCGCGAACCTGGACGGGGGCGGCTCCCGCCAGGTGTTTAATCATCAGGAGATGATTTCCGCCTGTTGGGCCCGGCACCGCGCCTTGCGCGGCGCAGCCCGGTTGCAAATGGCGGCAGGCCCCGCGAACCCCGAACGGCTTCGCCTGGATACGCCGGTTTCATATAACATCAGACAGGGCTTGGAGGGCAGACTTGCCCGTTCAGGCCATATGTGAGCAGTAAGGCAACCGCCGTGCGCCGGCACGGCGCCACGCCCAAGCCTGCCCAGACGGTGCTGGCGCAGCCAGCGCGGGCTGCAGGCGCGGGAGTGCCCGGCTGCCCCGGCCTCAATGCGGGATCTGGTTGCGCAGCTCTTCGGCTTCGCGGCGGGCCTCGCGCAGGCCATCCATTGTTGCCCGCAGCTCGGCCTCGGTCTGGGTCAGCTGGTTGGTCAGCTCCGCCTCGCGCTGCTGCAAATATGTGATCGCCTGGTCGCGGGTTTCTTCGGCCTCATGCAGCTCCTGGCTCATCCGGTCGAGGTCGGCCACATCGCTTTGCCGCACCCGGGTGAAGCGGTGCACCAGCCAGTTGGCGAACCAGCCCAGGGCAAAGGCCGCGAACAGGATGATCGCGGTGGTGATGATGAACTCTGTCCTGTTCATTACTCTTTGGTCTCCTGTGCGTCTTCTGCGCTTTCGGCGGCCTCTTCGCCGTTGCCCGTATCAGCGGCGTCTTCCACGGCCGCAGGGCGGATCAATTTGAATTCAATTCGGCGGTTGGATTCGCGGCCGTCTTCCGTTGCGTTGTCGGCAATCGGCTCGCTTTCGCCATAGCCTTTGGCGGCAAAGGTCGAGGTGACCACCCGGCGCGCCCGCAGTTCGTTCAGCACCGACTGGGCCCGTGCCTGGCTCAGGTTCTGGTTCATCGCCTCGCGGCCCTGGCTGTCGGTATGGCCCTGGATTTCCAGCCGCACCGGTCCGCAGCGGCCAAGAACGCCGGCGATCCGGTCCATGGTTCCAGTGCTTTGCGCCGCGATGGTGGCCGAGCCGGGTTCAAAGGCAATCTTGGCCTCGCTTTGGGCGCTGGCAAGCTGCGCTTCGCAAAGTTCCGGCGGCAGCGGCTTGTCCTTGGGTTCGGGCGGCTTTTCATAGCTGATGTCGAGGCCGTAAGTGTCGGCCTCGCCCAGTTTGGCCGACAGGAAACGGGCGATCTCAGCCGGGGCGTCCTTGCGGTAGCTCATGCCGCGCAGCTCCAGATTGCCGGGCGTTACAGTGACTGCGCCGCGCTGCAAATAGGAGAGCGCTTCCAGCGCTGCCAGCACCCGCACCGGCCAATCGGCTGGCAGGTCGGCGACAACACGGGCTGCTGTGTGCACGTTGTCCGACCCGAACCGCGCCTTGGCATAGCTGTCGGCCACCATGCGCTGCGCCGCATCGGTAAGGCGGCCGCGCAGCTGCACCTGGCCTTCAGGGCTGAGAGTCGCGGTGAATTCAGGGATGCCGCCGGCGTCCCGGGTTTCCGGCACCGGCAGGACCGCGTGCAGCGCAAAGACCCGGGGCAGGGCGTTTTCCAGCTCGCCCGCCACATGGTCGAACAGCGCGCTTTCGGTGCCTTCTGCGGCGGCCAAGGTGATATCCGCATTGGCAATGGTCACCGTACCGCC
Organism: Leisingera sp. NJS204; assembly: GCF_004123675.1. Taxonomy (NCBI): domain Bacteria; kingdom Pseudomonadati; phylum Pseudomonadota; class Alphaproteobacteria; order Rhodobacterales; family Roseobacteraceae; genus Leisingera; species Leisingera sp. NJS204. The sequence continues at coordinate 735,609 of NZ_CP035417.1, forward strand.
GCCAAGTTCGGCCAGGCTTGCAATGCTCAGTTCCGCCGCGCGGGCCCAGTTGGGCGAGGGCACGCCCATGCCAATCACGCAATCCGCTTCCTCCTGCAGCCCGGCCTTGCGGGCGGCGGCCAGAATACGGCTGCGGCTTTCCTCGCTCTCGGCGGAGCAGGCATCGAATTCTGCGCCGTCCGGTCCCAAGAGAAAGCGCAGGGTGAAGGGGGTGATCACCGGGCGCGGTGCCGCGATATCAAGTGCCAGCCGCATGCCCGGCGGTGCCGTGCGGCCAAGCTGTTCCTCCAGCCGTGCCTTGGCGTCCGCGCTGTCGGAAATGGCGGTGACCGAGACATCCCCGGCCGCCACCGAAATTTTGGCACGCGGCAGCAGCTTCAGGGCTTCCACCGCAAACAGCATAGACTCCTGCCAGCCGTCAGGGATCGTGTATTTCGCTGTTTCCAGCAGATCTGCCACGTTCTCAGAACCTGCCAGCGTCTCAAGCTCCTTGACCAGTGCGGCGCGGCCGGAGCCTGCAGGGATCAGCCCGATAATCGAGATGCCGCTGTCATTGCGTAGAATTTCGGCAGAAAACCGCGGCGGTGCCAGGCCATCGGCGGGCGGCACGTCCATGCCATCAACGATCCGCGCCGCATCGACAACCGTGCCGGCCAGTGATTTGACCGAGAACCGGGTGGCCTCATCAGGGGCGGTGCCTTCCAGCAGCACCTGCAAACCGTCCGCAGTCACCTCAGCCCAAGTGTAACCGCCATCATCCAACGCCCGGCGCACACCTGTTTCTGTGCTCCGTTCCACCGCGGTGACGGCAAATCCGGCGGCAACAAGACTCAGCCCGGCAGCAGCGGCAAAGGCCAGACCCGGGATCAACAGCTTAGACAGGCGCATATGGCAGCATTTTCCCAGTTTGCGTTACAGGCTCTTACCCTGCGCGCGGCTGCGGTTCAATCACACGAACATGGCCAGCACAAAGAAGATCAGCGGAATCAGGCCGGTATCACGGTTGAGACGGAACAACTGCAAGAGTCTTTGCGTGTTTTCCGCGTCAAAGGCGCGCAGTTGCCAGGTCAGGTGCCAGCCCATCGCCCAAGGTGCCGCCAGCGCCAGCACCAGCGCCAGAACCGAGGCGCTGTCCTGGACTGCCAGGATCACCGCCAGCGCCATCAGGCTGACAAAGGCGACGATAAAGCGGCGCAGCCACATCGGGGATTGCGTGCCGAACAGCCGGGCGGTGGATTTCACCCCGATCAGCGCGTCGTCCTCGGTGTCCTGATGGGCATAGATGGTATCATAAAACAGCGTCCAGGCGATGCCCGCCAGATACAGCAGCACCGGCGGCCAGCCGAGGGTGCCGGTATGCGCCACCCAGGCCAGCATGGCGCCCCAGTTGAAAGCCAGCCCCAAAAACACCTGCGGCCACCAGGTGAACCGTTTGGCAAAGGGGTACACCGCGACAGGCAGCAGTGACAGGATGCCCATGGCAATGGCCGCCTGGTTGAAGGTCAAAAGGATCAACAGGCCCGCCAGGCATTGCAGCCCCATCCAGGCCAGCGCGCCCTTGACCGTGACCTGGCCCGAGGGGATCGGGCGCGAGCGGGTGCGCTCTACCTGGCCGTCGAAATTGCGGTCGGTGATGTCATTCCAGGTGCAGCCCGCGCCGCGCATCAGCCAAGCGCCCGCTGCGCAGCCGATGGCGATCCACAGGTCCTGCCAGCGCGGGTTCTGATCCGACAGAATGGCCAGCGCCAGCCCCCACCAGCAAGGGATCAGCAGCAGCCAGGTGCCAATCGGACGGTCAGCGCGCGATAGGCGCAAATAGGGCCGCGTCCACTCCGGCGCATAGGTGTCGACCCAGTTTCCCCGGACCGCATCCGCGACCTGACCCTCTGGCGCTGGCTTCTGGCCTTGCATATGTAGGACCCCATGAGTGCAAAAATCAGACTGTATGTAGAGCACCCTTTGGGGGCAGGGCAATCGGTTCCCTTGGATCGTGATCAGGCGCATTACCTGTTCGGGGTGATGCGGCAAGCGGCAGGGGCTGCTGTGGCACTGTTCAACGGCCAGGACGGCGAGTGGCTGGCCGAGGTCGCCGAGGCGGGAAAACGCGGCGGTACGCTTGTGTGCCAGCAGCAGACCAAGCCGCTGCAAATGCCGCCGGACCTGTGGCTGATGTTTGCCCCGATCAAGAAGGCACGCACCGATTTTATTGTTGAGAAGGCGGCTGAGATGGGCGCCGCCCGTATCTTGCCGGTGCAGACCGAGTTCACCAATTCCGAGCGCATACGCCGGGACCGGCTGCAGGCCCATGCGGTGGAGGCAGCGGAACAATGCGGCGGCACCTATGTGCCGGAGGTGGCTGAGCTGCAAAAGCTATCGCGCCTGCTGGACCAATGGCCCGCCGGGCGCCAACTGATGTTCTGCGATGAGGCCGAGGTGGGCAACGCGCTGCAACTGGCGGCAGAGACCCAAAAGGGTGCGCCCTGGGCCATTCTGATAGGTCCTGAGGGCGGGTTCTCGGAAACTGAGCGAAAACGGCTGCACAATCATACTCAGTCCCATGTGGTCAGCCTTGGCCCCCGCATTCTGCGGGCCGACACGGCGGCAGTTGCGGCGATGACACTTTGGCAACAGGTGCTGGGAGATTGGTGATGGACAAACCGCACCGCGAATTGCACCTGTTTTTTGCTGCGGAGAACTCTACAGCCGTAATCCTTTACCGGGCAAGCAGCAGCCTGCACCGGTTGATTTCCTGGGATACAAATGGCGACAAGATTGTGCCAGGGCAGTGGGTGAAGACAAGAGTGTACGGATTTGATTGTGCGTTATCGCCTGATGGCGAATATTTCATTTACAGCGCAATGCAAAAAGGCACACCGCATCTATTCTCTGCCGTTAGCCGCCCTCCGTATTTCACAGCGTTGGAGTTTTTCCCTGAGCTGACTGCGTACGACACAGGGGGATACTTTCTCGATAAGCGAGTGGTGACTTTCAAGCATATTGTCGATGATCGTGATGAAATTTTGCTTGAAAGTGGACTGGTCTTGAACCGGCAATTCCAAAATTGGGCGCATGCATACCGCCCGCGGGGAATTGGTTTGACCGGTTATGAGCGGGAAGAACTCGCCCGAACTATCGAAGTGAAACGCGGGAAAATTCCTGAGTTGCTGCAGCAGTACGAATGCGAAGGCGGCAAGCTTTTCCGCAAGACTGCTGGAGGCCTGGAGCTGCTGCTGGATTGTACGCTTATGGAGTTTGAGGCCATTCAAGCGCCATTTTCTGGATGTGCCAGGATGAGTAACTTCTAGAAGTTCAGGCTGGCAAAGCGCTAACCATCTTTGTCTTCCCTTAGACCCTCGAAACTGGTTCGTGTTAACATGGAAGGCGGCGTGGAGATTCCGAGCCGACGGAAGGCTGAACTGCTGGTGTCAGTGACACCTAGAATGACACAGCGGTCTGCAATCAGCCTGTCGGCCATTGCATCCGTTGTCCCGGCGCCACAAATAAGAAGGGCAGGGCAGGCAGCTTCGCCTGCCGAACGTTTTTTAGAGGCGAGACACATGAGTTTCATCCGCCCCGAAGCCCGCGCCGCCCTTTGGCAATGGCGCGAGGTCCTTGCTGCGGGACTGATGTTCCTGCTGGGGCTGAAATGGGCCTTCTCCGAAGCTGGTTTCACCGCGATCACCGGCTGGGCCTTTGTGGCCACCGGTCTTGTGACAGCTGTTATCGGCGCGCAGCGGATGCGCTTCCGGCGCGGCACCAGTGGACCCGGCGTCGTTCAGGTCGACGAAGGGCAGATCGCCTATTTCGGGCCGCTCACCGGTGGTGCCGTAGCGGCTTCCGAACTGGAGCGGCTGGCGCTGGATCAATCCTCAAAACCGCCGCACTGGCTGCTGGAGCAGCCCGGCCAGCCGCCGCTGGCAATCCCGGTGAATGCCGAAGGGTACGAGGCGCTGTTTGACGTCTTTGCTGCTCTGCCGGGGCTTAAGACCGAACGGATGCTGACCGAACTGCGCCGCCGCGGCCCTCACCAGGTCGTGATCTGGGAGCGCTCCTCCAGCCGGCCCGAACATCAGCGCCTGCATTGACACCGGCGGTGATTCCGCCCACGACTGACCCTTCATGACAGACCTAACAGGACGGAGTGCCAGGCATGTCCATTCCCCAGTCCGGCGGCGGACCGATCGAACGCCACGAACAGCTTGCCGAATATCTTGCCGACGGCTGCAAGCCCAAGGAAGACTGGCGCATCGGCACCGAGCATGAGAAGTTCGGCTTCTGCAAAGATACGCTGAAGCCGCTGCCCTATGAGGGCGAACGCTCGATCCTGGCCGTGCTGACAGGCCTGCGCGACGGCCACGGCTGGGCACCCTTGACCGAAGGCGGTAACCTCATCGGCCTGACCAAGGACGGCGCCAATATCTCGCTGGAGCCGGGCGGGCAGCTGGAACTTTCCGGTGCGCCTTTGGAAACCATCCACGAGACCTGCGACGAGGTAAACGCCCACCTGCGCGACGTGAAGGACATTGCCGACAAGATCGGTGTCGGCTTTATCGGTCTGGGCGCCGCCCCTGTGTGGCGCCATGAAGACATGCCGCTGATGCCCAAGGGCCGTTACAAGCTGATGGACGGCTATATGCAAAAGGTCGGCACCATGGGCACCACCATGATGCGCCGCACCTGCACCGTGCAGGTGAACCTCGATTTCGAATCCGAGGCTGACATGGTGCAGAAGATGCGTGTTGCACTGGCGCTGCAGCCGGTGGCAACCGCGCTGTTTGCCAATTCACCGTTCCTCGACGGCAAACCCAACGGCCATAAATCCTGGCGCGCCCGCGTCTGGCGCGATCTGGACGCCGACCGCACCGGGATGTTGCCGTTTGTGTTTGAAAAGGGCTTCGGGTTCGAGGCCTGGGTGCAATATGCGCTCGATGTGCCGATGTATTTTGTGTACCGCAACGGCGAATATGTGAATGCGCTGGGCATGTCGTTCCGCGACTTCCTGAAGGGGGAGCTGCCGGCGCTGCCCGGTGAAACACCGACGCTTAGTGATTGGGCCGATCACCTCACCACCGTTTTCCCCGAGGCCCGGGTAAAGAAATTCATCGAAATGCGCGGCGCCGATGGCGGCCCGTGGCGGCGTTTGTGTGCGCTGCCCGCTTTCTGGGTCGGCCTCACCTATGACCAGTCGGCGCTGGACGCCGCTTGGGACCTGGTCAAGGGCTGGGACGCGGAAACCCGTGATGCGCTGCGCGTGGCGGCCTCAGAACAGGGGCTGCAGGCCAAGGTCGGCGGCATCGACATGCATGAACTGGCGCGCGAAGCAGTCGCCATCTCGGAAAGCGGTCTGAAAGCCCGGCAGAAGCCCGGCGCCGGCGGGCTGGTGCCGGATGAGACCCACTTCCTGAACGCTCTGAAGGACAGCCTCGACACCGGCAAGGTCCCGGCGGATGAGCTGCTGGCGCGTTACAACGGTGCCTGGGACGAAGACCTCAGCCGGATCTACGGCGAGTTTGCCTATTGATCTGCACAGGCGGCCCCGGCGGGCCGCCTATACTTTAGATATATTGTCTTTCGGCAAAAAATTGCACCAGAATGATCCTTGGGGATAGTTTCGGGGACTTCATGCTGGCAATCAGAAATAGCAGCCAGAAATGGTTTTTTGTTGCCTGTGTGACTGTTGTTTCCCTGGCCGTGTCCTGGATAGTGACCGGTCTGACTGCGCCTGATGGGCTGAGCCGAGCTGCCTTGGTGCCTTCGACGCTGGCGCCGTTGCTTATCGCACCCGTTGCCTCGTATTGGGCGTCGTGCCGGCTGCTGGAAATCCACATTCTGAATGAGAAGCTGCTGAAACTGGCGGCGCATGACCAGATGACGTCGCTGTACAGCCGCGATCACTTCTTCCGGCTGATCGCCGGGCTGGGCAATGATTTTCAGGGCAGTTTTCTGCTGGCTGATATCGACCGGTTCAAACTGGTCAATGACACATATGGGCATCAGGCCGGCGACGAGGTTATCCGGTTTGTGGCGGGCGTGTTGAAAGAGAGAGTTCAGCCCGGAGGAATCGCGGCCCGCTTTGGCGGCGAGGAATTTGTTGCGTGCTTGCCGGATGTTTCTCTGAAGACCGCAATGCAAAAGGCCGAGGAGATCCGCCAAGCCATTGGTGCGCAGGCCCTGTCTGTTGGAGCGGAACACCTTCTGTGCTCGGTATCTATCGGGCTTGGCTATCACGACGGCAGCCGGACCGTGGAGGCAGTGCTGCGCGAGGCGGATGAAGCGCTTTATGCAGCCAAGCACGGCGGCCGGAATCAGGTGAAGTCGGCAGGCCGGTTTTAACTGCCCGAGGCATCCTGCCAGGGCGTCAGCAGCGGGCTGCATCGAACACCTCGTGGTCGGTAGCAGGCAAGGGACGCGTGTCGCAGTAGGCTGTTATCACATCCAGAATGTGAACTCCCTCCACGCCAGGTATGAAAAGTCCATCAAGAGCCTCGACGGCTACATACGGTGGCTGGAATTTCGGCTTGCGTGGCTTCAGCCAAGAGCCATCATCCAGGCATCAATCGTCTGACAGAACGCTAGTGTCGGCGACCACAGCATCTACTTCGATTTCAACGAGCCATTCCGGATTCACGAATCTATTGACCGCCATGATCGTATCGACAGGGCGCGCATCGCGGCAATATTCCTTACGGGCCTCGATTGCGTCTTTCCAATTGTCGATATCCGTCAGAATTACGCGCGTGCGGACAACATCATGCAAACCGGAACCGGCCTGTTCGAGTGCTGCCCTGATGATCTCGAAGCACTGTTTCGTCTGGGCGTAGACATCTCCTACGCCGACTGTTTTTCCATCACTGTCGACGGGAGCCGTACCACCAACTGAGATGAATGGCCCTACACGAACCGCACGACTGAAACCGACGATCTCTTCCATCGGGTTGCCGTTCGAAATCAGCTGACGTTTGATCTTCATCCCATCCGTTCCCCTATGAGCAGGATCAATGATATCCGAATGTAAGCTAAGAGTCCGCTTCGTCCTCAAAGTCGACCAACACCGTTTGCGGACACCCTCTTTTATCTTGCAATCGGGCCGCTCCCGCTCTGCATTTTTCCCATCTAAGTTGCTCCCGGCAGGAACCGCGCCACCTCTGCGCCCAGCTTCAGCACAGCCAGATGCACCGACCGGGGCAGGCGGGGGAAATCCGCGTACCAGTCGTCAAACATCCGCATCACCCGCAGGGTCTCGCCCATCCGGTCCTTGACTGCGTTGGGGGTGTTTTCAGCCTTGGCCTCTTTCATCACGCCGACCAGCGCCCGAAGGGTGGGGGCAAACTCGCGCTCGTGCCGCGCGGCCATCACCGCGTCGACCAGGTCGAACATGTCGCGGATCGAGGTGAAATGATCACGCCGGTTGCGCTGCTGGCGGCTGACCTTGACCAGCCCCTGCGCCTGCAGTTGCTTCAGCCCGTTGGACACGTTTGAACGCGCCAGCCCCAGAACCTTGCAAATCTCATCCGCGGTCATCGGATTTGTTGCGATATGCAGCAGCGCGTGGATCTGCGCCACCGACCGGTTCACCCCCCAGCGGGAACCCATCTCGCCCCAGTGAAGGATAAAGTTCTGCATTGCGGGGGTCAGTTTCATCACAGGATCCGAAATTTCTGTAATGATAGAAAATTGGAAAACCTGAGTCGTGTTAAATCAAAGAAATACCGGCGGCAGGTTGCCCCGCCGCCGGCTGTTCGCATGTGAGTGGTGGGTAATGTGTTACTGCTGCAATGCCGCCGGATCTTTGTCTTCGATATCTTCCCAGTTCACATCGGCCTTCTCAATGAAACCTGGGATGTCGCCTTCCCAGCGGGTCTGAATGTCTTTGGCGAGGTTCAAATACAGCTTGTCGTCGACGATTTTCCAAAGCGTCGGATCGCCGTCGAATTTAAAGCCCATGGCGGCGCCAAAGGCGCAGTAGCCGCCGTAGGCCGGCAGGTAGGCTTCCGGATTCTTTTCAAATTCAGCTTTGTTTTCTTCCGAAGCGAACCGGTACATCGCGTCATTGTGGAGTGCGGTGATCTTCCAGTTGCCCGGGGTCGGTTCCCCAACGGTGAAATACGCAACCGGGTCGTACCCCTGCAGGGCAAGGCCGGTTGAGGAGGCGTTGAGTTCTACACCGGCAGCCATAGCAGAAGTCGCCAGAGCAACCGAAAGCGCCACACCGCTCACCAGAGCTTTTACTTTGTTCATGGATCCCGTCCTTTCAATGCCGGCCGGGACTGCAGCGAATTTGCGCCCGGCTGGTGTTCCATAATACGTGCCGCGGTATGCTGCGGGTCACGGCACTGATGTGGAACGCCGGGCGATCACGTTCAAAACAACTCAATTTGAATGTGCATCAGACGTTGGCCCTCTGTGCATTCATGCGCAGAACGGGTGACAGCACCGCCGCCGGCAGGCAAAGTGGCCGCAGACAATATGGAGACAACAATGACACGTGGATTACCCAGCCGCCGCGCGGTTCTGAGCGGGCTGACGGCTTTTGCTCTTTTCGCAGCCCCGGCCAGCGCGCAAAACGTCAGTGGTGTTTACCGGGCCGAAGGGCGCAATCCCGACGGCAGCGCTTATTCCGGAACCGTGCAGATTTCAGGACAATGGCGGGACCGTGGACATGCAGTGGCAGATTGCCGGGCAATCCTATTCCGGCAGCGGTTCGCGCAATGGCGATGTGATCTGGGTGAACTGGGGCCAGACCCATCCGGTGGTCTATGTGCGGATGCCCAGCGGCGAACTGCACGGCACCTGGGGCAATGGCCGTGCGCTGGAACGGCTTATTCCGTGACCTGAAGCGCGAGCACAAAGCGGATCACTTTTTCCTTGGGCACTTCCCAGGGCTTCAGCTGCGCGCCAAAAGCCAGCCGGTACAGGTTGAGGCTGATGTAATCCCTGCCGCCGCGTTCATGGGCTACCAGCTTTTGGGCCTTGCCGCCGGCCAGATCCTGGCGGGTTACTGCGTAGTGCCGCCCAGCCGCAGAACCGTAAAAGGCACCCAAAGGCAGCGCATCAAAGGCGGCCAGAAACGCGTCCGGCCAGCCACGGCTCACTTCTGGCCGATCCGCGGTTCGGTGCCTGCACGCAATCGCGCGATATTGGCCGCGTGGCGGATGAAAACCACTGCCGCCAGCAGCACCGCCAGCACCGCCACAGGCTGAAAGCCCAGCACCAATGCCCAAACAGCGCCTGAGGCTGCAGAAACCAGCGCTCCCATCGAGGATATCCGGCTGGCTGCCGCTGCTGCCAGCCAAGTCAGGCAGCAGGCAATGCCAACCGGCCAGGCCAGCGCCAGCATCAGGCCCAGGAAAGTAGCAACCCCTTTGCCGCCCTTGAACCCCAGCCAGACCGGGAAGCAATGGCCCAGAAAGGCCATCAGCCCTGCCGCTTGCGCCGCATCCTCGCCGGCCAGGGAGCGGGCCAGCAGCACCGCCGCCGCGCCCTTGCCGCCATCCAGGATCAGTGTCAGTGCCGCGGCGGCTTTGCTTCCAGTGCGCAGGACGTTGGTGGTGCCGATATTGCCGGAGCCGATTTCACGCAGGTTGCCCAGCCCGAATGCCTTGGTGACGACCATGCCAAAGGGCACCGACCCCAGGCCGTAGCCAATCACCGCCCACAGGATCAGAACGGCGGCAGAGCTTTCCAGAACAGGCATCAGTCCCTCCGGTAGACGGGCTCACCCGCGACATATGTGGCCTCAACCCGCCCCTGCATCCGCTGGGTGTCAAATGGCGTGTTCTGCGATTTCGAGCGCAGTTTGAAACGGTCCAGCACAAACGGCACGTCCGGATCGAACAGGACCAGATCCGCAGGCGCCCCCTTGGCCAGGCGGCCGCTGTCCAGCCCCAGCCGTTTAGCCGGGTTCAGCGACATAGCGCGGAACAGGGTGGGCAGGTCCAGCAGTTCGGCATGATACAACCGCAGCGCCGCGGGCAGCAGGGTTTCCAGTGCGACAGCACCGGCGGCGGCTTCTTCAAACGGCAGCCGTTTGCTTTCTTCGTCCTGCGGCGTGTGCATCGAGGAAATGATATCGATCAGACCTGTGCGCACCGCTTCCACAACGGCCAGCCGGTCGTCCTCAGACCGCAGCGGCGGTTTTACCTTGAAAAAGCTGCGGTAGCCGGCCACGTCCAGCTCATTCAGGGTCAGGTGGTGGATTGACGTACCCGCGGTGATATCCAGCCCGTTGCCCTTGGCACGTTCCAGCGCGGGCAGGGCGCGGGCTGTGGTGATCTGGTCTGCATGATACTTGGCACCGGTCATTTCCAGCAGCGCGATATCGCGGTCCAACCCCATCCGCTCGGCCATTGGCGACACGGCCGGCAGGCCATAAAGCGCGGCGAATTTGCCGGAGGTTGCAGCCGCTCCGGCGCTCAGAACCGGTTCCTGCGGGTGAGCAATGACCAAGGCGCAGCAGGAGCGGGCATAGGTCAGCGCACGTTGAAAGACCTTGGTATTGCCGGTCACATGGTCGCAATCGGAAAACGCCACCGCGCCGGCATCCATCAGGAAGCCGATCTCGGTCATTTCACGTCCTGCGCGCCCTTTGGTCAACGCCGCCATCGGCAGCACATTCACCGGCGTATCCGCCTGGGCGCGGCGGGTGACGAATTCCAGTGTTTCCGGGCTGTCGATGGCAGGTGCCGTGTCAGGACGGGTGACAATGGTGGTGACGCCGCCCGCTGCCGCAGCAAGTCCTGCGGATTTGTAGCTTTCCTTGTGCCGCTCGCCCGGCTCGCAGACCTTGACGCCGATGTCGACGATGCCTGGCGCCAGGCATTTGCCGCCGCAGTCCTGACGGACCGCATCCTCCGGCCTGATGTTGTGCGCGCGCAGCAACCGGTCAGGATCGCCGGCGTTCTTTTCAATTGCCGCGATCCGCCCGTTCTGCACCAGCACCGCACCAGGCGCATCGGTGCCTGCCTCAGGATCAATCAGGCGGGCGTTGGTGAAGAGAGTGGTCATGCCTTGGCTCTTTCAATTGCGTGAAGCGTTGCAGCCGGGTTGGCCTGGTATTTGATCAGGTGTTTGTCGCCGGTCCTGGTGATCACCTGCACATAGCTGCCCATGGTGCGGGTGGTCTCGATTTGGGATAGCATGATATTGCGTTTCGCCGGGCCGGTAAGGGCCGTATCCGTCAGGATCCAGACCACCGCCAGCTCCTCGCTGGCCATATACCAGCCGCGCAGGGCGATGGCGGCCAGGCCGCCAACAGCGCCAGTCCAGATATGCGGGCTGTCCAGGAACCACAGAACCGCCATGGCGCCGCCCATGCCGATCGCCGCCATCCAGGCGTGAGCGCGGACATAGGCGCTGCGGTCCGGTTTGAATTCGGTCTGAGCCATCAAACCGTCAATGCCCAGACCAGCAGTGCGGCCAGCAGCATCACCACGGCAAACAAAGCAGCGCCGATACGGCGGGCTTGGGTGCGCGCCTGCCGCGGGGAAAGTTTCTGGGCGGAATTGGGCTTGGCGCTTTCGGCGGTTGCGGGCGGGGCGCTCCAATTGGTCTGCCGCTCGCCGTATGTGCCCGTCAGGGTGATCTGCTCCGCCGGGGTCAGCCGGGTTTCGGCGCCGTCAAAGGCGCGCGAGCGGATCAGCAGCACATGGCCATCCAGCGCGTCCAGCATTTCGCGGTCTTCCTCGACCTGCGTCCGCGGCACACCGCAGCCTTCGGTGAGGTACCCGGTCAGGCCGATGTCTTCCAGGTCGGAGACCGGAAAGATCTCCACCTGATCCATATCCAGCACCTTGATCCCCAGCACCTGCGCCAGCGCGCCGGGTTCCTTCAGGAATGCCGCCTGCTCAGGCCGCATGTCGAGTGCAAACAGCCGGATCACGCCGCGTTCGCCTGCCGGGATATGGATCACGCCCTCCACCTGTTCAGCCCGCTTTCGCCTGACGTTCGGCGCGCAGGTTGCGGGCCAGCAGGTCCATTGCCGCCATCCGCACTGCGACCCCCATCTCGACCTGCTCCTGAATGACTGAACGGTTGATGTCGTCGGCGAGCGTTCCGTCGATTTCAACTCCGCGGTTCATCGGGCCGGGATGCATGATGATGGCGTCGGGTTTGGCCTGCGACAGCTTGTCGGCGTCGAGCCCGTAACGATGGTAGTATTCACGTTCGGATGGGATGAAGCCGCCGTCCATGCGCTCTTTCTGCAGCCGCAGCATCATCACCACATCAACGTCCTTAAGGCCTTCGCGCATGTCGTCATAGATCTCGGCGCCGAATTCGGCGAACTGGCCGGGCACCAGCGTCGGCGGACCAATGAGGCGGATGCGGTTTTCCATTTTGCCCAGCAAGATCAGGTTGGAGCGGGCCACGCGGGAATGGGCAATGTCGCCGCAGATCGCGATGTTCAGCCGGTGCAGCCGGCCTTTGGAGCGGCGGATAGTGAGCGCGTCCAGCAGCGCCTGGGTTGGATGCTCGTGCTTGCCGTCGCCGGCATTCAGCACCGCGCAGTTCACCTTCTGCGCCAAGAGATCCACCGCGCCGGAATGCGGATGCCGCACCACCAGAAGGTCCGGGTGCATCGCATTCAGCGTCATCGCGGTGTCGATCAGGGTCTCGCCCTTTTTGATCGAGGAGGCCTGCATCGCCATATTCATGACATCAGCGCCAAGCCGCTTGCCTGCCAGCTCGAAACTCGCTTGGGTACGGGTGGAATTCTCGAAGAACATGTTGATCTGAGTAAGCCCCGCCAGCACATCGGAATGCTTCTCGGGCCGGCGGTTCAGGGCAACATATTCATCGGCAAGATCAAGGATCGCGGTGATCTCATGCGGTGTCAGCGGTTCGATGCCAAGCAGGTGGCGGTGTTCGAAGGACATATGGGGCAGCTCCGCTTGATTTGCGGGTTCTTATAGGCGGGGTGCACGCGTGCGGCAAGGCGTTGCGGCGGAGGCAGACGTTGCGCAGGCGAGGGGCCGGCCCCTCGCGCTCCCCGGAGTATTTCTGAAAAGATGAAAGACTTGAATTTACAAGATGGCCGCGGAGAGGTGTTCCGCTTGGGCTGCGGGCGGAGTAGCTTGGGCGAATGGAATCGGCATTGGATTACTGGAGCGCCCGGGCGCTGTTGGAGTGGCAGGCGGAGCTTGGCGCAACCGAGGCGCTTTGCGATGCGCCAGTGGACCGCTATGCGCTGGAGCAGTCTGCGCCGAAGCCGAAACCGGGCGCCGCCCCTGCGCCGCCGCCCAAGCCTAAGGAAGCGGACCCTGTTGATGTGGCACAGAAGGCCGCCAAGGGGGCGGCTTCGCTGCCGGCCTTGCGCGATGCCCTTGAGGGTTTCAGCCATTGCGACCTGAAACGCGGCGCGCGTAATCTGGTGTTCTCGGACGGGCAGGCCGGCGCACGGGTGATGATCATCGGCGAGGCGCCGGGCCGGGATGAGGATCTGCAGGGCAAACCGTTTACGGGCCGCGCCGGTCAGCTTCTGGACAAGATGCTGGAGGCCATCGGTCTTTCACGTGCCGAGAGCGTCTATATCACCAATGTGCTGCCCTGGCGGCCGCCGCAGAACCGCGATCCGCTGCCGGCCGAGATCGCCATGCTGGCGCCTTTTCTGGAGCGGCATGTGGCGCTGGCAGAGCCGGATATTCTGGTTTTGATGGGCAATATCAGCTGCCAGGCAGTGCTGGGCAAACGCGGCATTACCCGGCTGCGCGGGCAATGGGATCAGGCCTGGGGCAAGCCGGTGCTGCCGATGTTCCACCCCGCCTATCTGTTGCGCCAGCCGCAGCAGAAGCGGCAGGCCTGGGGTGATCTTCTTGAGCTGAAGGCACGGCTGGGCGCCCTGTCCTGACGGAGGAGGAGCCGCATGAAGATTCTCGCGTTTTCAGATCTGCATCTTTCAAGCAGCCACGCGGTGGAAATCGTGGCGGCCAGCGCGGGTGCTGATCTGGTGATTGGTGCAGGTGATTTTTGCAATATGCGCCATGGACTGGACCGGGCCGTGGCGATGCTGGCCGGGTTGAAGGCGCCGATGGTGGCGGTGCCCGGCAATGGTGAAAGCGCTGGTGAGTTGCGTGCAGCGGAGTTTCCCGGCACAACCGTGCTGCATGGCGAGGGCGTTGATTTTGAGGGGCTGCGTCTGTTCGGCCTGGGCTATGGCGTGCCTGAAACACCTTTTGGCAGCTGGTCTTGCGACCTAAGCGAAGTTCAGGCGGCAGCGATGCTGGCGGCCTGTGATCATGCGGATATTCTGATCTCCCATTCACCGCCCAAGGGGCTGGGGGACGTGACCTCGGGCGGGCTGTCCGTCGGCTCCATGGCGGTCCGGGCAGCGGCGGAGCGGATCCAGCCGCAATTGCTGCTCTGCGGCCATGTGCATGATTGCTGGGGCTTTCGCGGCAGCATAGGCAGGACGCAGGTGGCCAATCTGGGCCCTTTGGTGAGCTGGTTTGAGGTGCAGCCTTGATTGATGCGGTAACTTTGCTCGCCTTCATCCCGGCAGCGCTGGCGCTGAACCTGACACCGGGCGCGGACATGATGTTCTGTCTTGGCCAGGGGCTGCGCTCGGGGCGCCGGGCGGCGGTGGCGGCAAGTGCCGGGATTTCCGCGGGCAGCATGGTGCATGTGTCCTTGGCGGGGCTAGGGCTGGGGGCGGTGGTTTCCGCGATGCCTGCGCTGTTTGATCTGATCCGCTGGGCGGGTGTGGCCTATCTGCTGTATCTGGCCTGGGGCGCCTTGCACGGGGGGCTGGCGGCGGAGGGGCTGCCGCAGCGGCGCGGGGCCGGCGCTTTTCGCAGCGGGCTGCTGGTCAATCTGACCAATCCCAAGGTGATCCTGTTTGTGCTGGCCTTTGTGCCGCAATTTGTGAAACCCGAGGCCGGCCCGGTGCTGGTGCAGTTCCTGGTCTTCGGGTTGATCCTGGCCGTGGGTGGTTTCTTTATCAACGGGTTGATTGGTGTTTTTGCCGGCCAGGCCGGGCAGCGGTTGACCGGATCGCCGGTGTTCGCGCGCTGGCTGGGCCGGGTTTCGGCCGGAATTTTTGCAGGGCTGGCCGTACGGCTGGCGATTATGGAGAGGGCGTGAAATGTCCCGGATTGACGAAAGCATGGAATTCATCCCGGTCCGTATTGCGGTGCTGACGGTGTCGGACAGCCGCAAAATGGAAGATGACCGCTCCGGCCAGGTGCTGGTGGACCGGTTGCGGGACGCGGGCCACACCCTTGCCGGGCGCAAGATCATTCCCGACGAGCGCGCCGAAATCGCCGCGCAGCTGCGCGCCTGGATCGCCGACCGGGAGGTGGATGTGGTGATTTCAACCGGCGGCACCGGGCTGACTGGGCGGGATGTAACGGTGGAAGCGCACCGGGATGTCTATGAAAAGGAGATCGAGGCCTTTGGCACCGTCTTCACCCATGTCTCGATGCAGAAGATCGGCACCAGCGCGGTGCAATCGCGCGCCACCGGCGGCGTTGCGGGCGGCACCTATCTGTTTGCACTGCCCGGCAGCCCCGGCGCCTGCAAGGACGGCTGGGATGAAATCCTGTCAAAACAGCTTGATTACCGCCACCGGCCCTGCAATTTCGTGGAAATCATGCCCAGATTGGAGGAACATCTGCGCCGGAAGTAACCCCGCGCGGCGTGTAACCTCGTAAACCTGTGCGGAAAATCGTATATTTCCAAGCGGGCACAAGGCATTTGCGCTTTGGCTGGCCGCATCGGCGGTCCCGGCAGCATCCGCCACCGGAAGGGAGAGACATGCGCTTTTTGCGTCAGAGTGTGACTGGGGTGTTCCTGGCGGCCTTAACGGCAGCGCTGCTGCTTTATGCCGGGCAGCTGGTTTTCAGTGCGATTGACGCACAGCTGAATGCGGAGAAAAAAACGCCGCCAGTGCGTGAGCGGGTGTTTGCGGTCAATGTGGTGACGGCGGATCTGCAGACCGTGGCGCCGGAGCTGACGGCCTTTGGCCGGGTGGAAAGCCGCCGCGCACTGGAGCTGCGCACAGCGGTGGCGGGCCGGGTTGTGCACCTCTCTGAAGATTTCGAGGACGGCGGCGCGGTCCGCGCAGGTGAAGTGCTGGTGCAAATCGATCCGGCGGATGCGCAAGCCGCGCTGGACCGGGCCGAGGCCGACATGATGGATGCCCGCGCCGAGGAACGCGATGCCGGCCGGGCGCTGATCCTGGCACAGGACGAATTGCAGGCCACCCAGGACCAGGCGCAGCTGCGCGAACGGGCCTTTCAACGGCAAGTGGATTTGCAGCAGCGCGGTGTCGGCACCGCCGCAACGGTGGAAACGGCGGAGCTTGCAGCGGTGCAGGCACGCCAGGCGGTAATCTCGCGCCGCCAGGCCGTCAGCCAGGCAGAGGCGCGTGTGGATCAAGCAGCCACCCGCGTGGCCCGGGCGCAGCTCGCGCTGGACGAAGCGCAGCGCGAGCTGGACGATACAACGATCATGGCGGGTTTTGACGGGACTTTGCAGGCGGTTAACCTTGTGCAGGGGCGGCTGGTTTCGGCCAATGAAAAACTGGCGGATTTGGTTGATCCGGATCTGCTGGAGGCAGCGTTCCGGGTTTCCACTGCGCAATACGCCCGGCTGCTTGATGCCGGGGGCGATCTGCTGCGCGCGCCGGTGCGGGTGTCGCTGGATGCCGCCGGCGCAGGGTTAAGTGCAGCCGGGCAGATTTCCCGCGCCAGCGGGGCTGCCGGTGACGGGCAGACCGGGCGCTTGGTTTATGCCCGGCTGCAGGCTGCGCCGGGGTTTGAACCTGGCGATTTTGTCACCGTAAAAGTGACCGAGCCTGAGGTCGCGGCGGTGGCCCGTGTTCCGGCCTCGGCGCTGGGCGCGGATGGCTCGGTCCTTGTGCTGGGGGCTGAGGACCGGCTGGAGTCATTGGCCGTCGAACTGGTGCGCCGTCAGGGCGATGACGTGCTGATCCGCGGTTCAGGACTGGAAGGCCGCGAGATCGTGACCGGACGCACGCCGCTTTTGGGGGCTGGCATTAAAGTGCGCCCGCTGCGTCAGGGGGCCGGGGTGCAGGCGCTTCCGCAATTAATCGAGCTGACCGACGAACGCCGGGCCAGGCTTGTGGCGTTTGTCGAGGGCAGCAGCGTGATGCCTTCCGCAATGAAAGAACAGATGCTGCAGCAACTGGCCGAGGCCAGGGTGCCCGTCAGGCTGGTGACCCGGATTGAATCCCGGATGGGGGGCTGAGGGTCATGGTCCGCAAGCTCCCCCGGCCGGCCCGCGGGCTGTTCAGTTACTTCACCCGCCACCGCACCGCCGCAAACCTGCTGCTGGTGATCATGCTGGTGCTGGGCGCCGCAGCGATGCCCAACATGCGGACGCAGTTCTTCCCGGATGTGATTGTCGAACGCGTCACCGTCACCGTCGAATGGGAAGGCGCCGGCCCCGAGGACGTGGACAGCGCCATCGTGCAGATTCTGGAACCGGCACTGCTGGCCGTGGACGGGGTGGAGGAGACATCCTCCAGCTCGCGCGAAGGGCGGGCAACGCTGACGCTGGAGTTTGAGCCTGGCACGGACATGGGGCAGGCCACCGACGATGTGCAGGCCGCGGTCGACGGCATTACCACCCTGCCGGAAGAGGCGGAGGAGCCGGAAGTGCGCCGTGGCGCCTGGCGCGACCGGGTGACCGATGTGGTGATATCCGGGCCTGTGGCCGCCGGCCAGCTGGGTCTGTTTGCGGATGAGCTGGTGACCCGCCTGTTTGAGGCCGGCGTCACCCGCACCACCATCCGCGGCGTGGCTGCACCCGAGACTATCGTCGAGGTGCCCACCGCCAAGCTGATGACCCATGACATCACCATGCGCGAAGTCGCCGAGGCCATAGCGGCAGAGGTTGATGCAGATCCGGCAGGTGATGTCAGCGGCGCCAACGCGCGGGTGCGCACCGGCAGCGAGAAACGCAAACCCGACGAGCTGGAAGCCATTGTCCTGCGCACCAATGCCGATGGCTCGGTGCTGACCATTGCCGACGTGGCACAGGTGCGGGTCGAGGGTGTGGACCGCAACCGCTCGTATTTTGTGGACGGCAACCCGGCAATGTCGATCCGGGTGGACCGCTCGGACCAGGGCAATGCCATCCGCTTGCAGGGCCAGGTGCAGGAGGTGGTGGCCGAAATGCAGGCCAGCCTGCCGCAGGGCGTGACGGCGCAGCTGATCCGCACCCGCGCGGGCCGCATCACCGACCGTCTGGATATTCTGATCGACAATGGCCTGATGGGGCTTGCCCTGGTGCTGTGCCTGTTGTTCCTGTTCCTCAACACCCGCATTGCCTTCTGGGTGGCCATGGGCATCCCCGCCTCGATGTTTGCCGCCGTGGCGCTGATGTATGCTGCCGGTATCACCATCAATATGGTCAGCCTGTTCGGTCTGATCATCACCCTGGGGATCGTGGTGGACGATGCAATCGTGGTGGGTGAACACGCCGATTTCCGTGTGCGGCGGCTGGGGGAAAACCCGGTGCAGGCCGCCGAAAATGCGGCCCGGCGGATGGCGATGCCGGTTTTTGCGGCAACGCTGACCACTATCATCGCCTTCTTTGGCCTGACCTTGGTAGGCGGGCGCTTTGGCGAGCTGATCCGCGATATTCCTTTCACCGTGATCGCGGTGCTGGCGGCCTCGCTGGTGGAATGTTTTCTGATCCTGCCCAACCACTTGGCCCATGCCCTGACCCATGCCCAGGCGCGGCATTGGTATGACTGGCCGAACCGGATGGTGAACCGCGGCTTCCGCTGGCTGCGCGACAATGCATTCCGCCCGTTCATGGGGCTTGTGGTTCAGGCCCGCTATGCGGTGCTGGCCGGGGCGCTGGTGGTTCTGGCCGGCCAGGCGGCGCTGTTCATCAACGGCGACGTCAAATGGCGCTTTTTCAACGCGCCTGAACGCGGCTCCGTGACCGGCAATTTCGCCATGGTTGAGGGCGCCAGCCGCAGTGATACCCTGGCGATGATGCAGGAAGTGCAGCGAACCACCGAGGCACTGGGCGCGGAATATGCCGCCCGCTATGGCCGCAACCCGCTGGATTTTGTCATAGCCGAGGTGGGCGGCAATGCGGGCCGCGGCCTTGGCGGGGTTGAGGCCAAGGACACAGATCTGCTGGGCGGTATCGCGATTGAATTGATCGATGCCGACCTGCGCCCTTACTCCAGCTTTGCCTTTGTCGCCGAGCTGCAGGAACGGGTGGCGCGGCATCCGCTGGTCGAGACGGTCTCTTTCCGCGGCTGGCGGTCTGGTCCGGGCGGCGACGCGCTGGACGTGCAATTTTCCGGGCCCGGCGTGCAAGTGCTGAAGGATGCCGCGGAAGACCTGAAGACCGCGCTGCTGCGGTTTCCTGAGGTTTCAGCCGTCGAGGACAATCTGGCCTACGACAAAGAGGAGGTGATCCTCGACCTCACCCCGCAAGGCCAGGCGTTGAATTTCACCATTGGCAGCCTGGGACAGGCGTTGCGGGCGCGGCTGAATGGTATTGAGGCCGCGACATACCCGGATGGGCCGCGCAGCGCCAAGATCCGGGTGGAGCTGCCTGAAAATGAGCTGACTGCCGATTTTCTGGAGCGCACGCTGATGCGGGCGCCAAGCGGGATCTACGTTCCGCTGGCCGATATTGTCTCGGTCACCCAGCGCACCGGGTTCTCCACCGTGCGGCGGGAAAACGGTATCCGGGTGATCAGTGTCTCGGGCGACATCTCAGAGGACGACCCCGCCCGGGCTGAAGCCGTGATGCAAGCGTTGCAGCAGGAAATCCTGCCGAAGATCGCCAGCGAGCGGCAGGTGGAATGGACCCTGTCGGGCCTCGCCGAGCAGGAGCAAACCTTCCTGCAGGAGGCAGGCACCGGGCTGATCCTGTGCCTCACCGGCATTTACCTGGTGCTGTCCTGGATCTTTGCCAGCTGGACACGGCCGCTGGTGGTGATGGCGATCATTCCCTTTGGCCTGGTTGGTACGATTTGGGGCCACTACATGTGGGAGGTGCCGCTGAGCATGTTCACCGTGGTGGGGCTGCTGGGAATGACCGGGATCATTATCAATGATTCGATCGTGCTGGTGACGACCATCGACCAATATGCGCAGGACCGCGGTTTGGTGCCGTCGATCATCGATGCGGCGGCTGACCGGCTGCGGCCGGTGATGCTGACCACTATGACAACTGTTCTGGGGCTGGCGCCCCTGCTGTTTGAGCGCTCGCAGCAGGCTCAGTTCCTGAAGCCGACGGTGATCACATTGGTCTATGGCCTTGGCTTTGGCATGTTCCTGGTCCTGCTGGTGGTGCCTGCACTGGTCGCCATGCAGCGGGACCTTTCACGCCCGATGACCTCGCTGCGCCGGGCGTTGCGGCGCGGTGCAGGGGGGCTGCGCTGGCTGGTGCTGGGCACCGCGCTGGCACAGCTTGGCTGGCTGGTGCTGACGCTGGGCTGGGCCATGGCCACCGGCGTGCTGCATCCGGCACTGCGGGCGTTTCCTGCGCTGGCAGCAATGGAGCCGGTGCGCGCCGGACTGCTGGCCTGCATTGCGGGGGCGCTGGTTCTGGCGCTGCTGGCCTATCTGGCCGGAGGCATTGCCTACCGGTTCAGTGCCCGCCAGCGGGTCTGAGCCAGCCGGGCCACATCCGCCACCTGTTCCAGCAATTGCAGGCCGCGGCTTTCGATCTCAGCAATCGGGATCCATTCGGCCTTTTCAGCATCATCATCCGGCACCGGCTCGCCGCTGATATAGCCGCACAGGACCACGGTAAGCAGATACTGGCGCTGTGCCGTGCCTGCCGCATCGCGGGAAATCACATCCACATTGGTGAGGTATTCCAGCGGCTTGGCAATAACTCCGGTTTCCTCCTGCAACTCGCGCGCGGCGGCCTGCAGGGCGGTCTCTCCCATCTCGACATGGCCGCCGGGAAACCCCCACCAGCCCGCATTCGGGTCCTTGCCGCGCTGCACCAGGATGACCTGGTCCCGCCCGTCGAAATGGCGGCAGACCACGGCAATGGTGCCCAGGACCGGACGCAGAGGGCTGCTGGCGGTGCTCATCCGGCGCTGCAGCCCTGGATGTCCACCGCGTGGTTCTGCCCCAGCACCGTGATCCGCAATTGCGAGCGGTCAATGGCATAGGCGTTGCCGTCAGCTGGCAGGAATTCAGTCTCAGCCACCAGCAAACCGCCCTCGCGGCGGGTGGTTGTCTCGCCGGCGTAGAGTTTTGGATTGCCGGGCTCGATCACCGCAACCTCTTCGCCGCCGGCGGACGGCATCGAGATGCGGGCGGTGACTTTCATCCCGTATTCAGACGGGCGCAGGCTGCAGGCGGCATGGCGCACACCGGCTTCTTTGGCCGACCAGGGGCGGCTGGCCATCGCAGCGGCAATTGCCGGGTTACGGCCTGCGGCACTGCCCAGCTGCTGGTCAAAGCTCAGCTCGGCCGGCACGCAGACATCCTTGCAGACACCCAGCTGCATCCGGCCTTTCAGGCGTACCGGCTTGCCGGGCTTCTCCGGGGTGATCTCCACCGGCAGCACCAGCTGATCGTGATAGCCGATGGTGCGGTAGCCGGAGGTTTCAAAAATCTCGGGTGCGGGCCAGGTGATCGACAGCCCGCCCACATTGCGCGCACCGCGCCACGAAAAACTGGGCGGAATGCCGGCGTCGCCGGGCGCGCGCCAATAGGTCTTCCAACCCGGCTGCAGCTTGATCCGCAGCGCCCCCATATAGGTGCCGCGCGGGGTGATGCCGCCGTCAAGCACCTCAATCTGCACAATCCCGTTGTCAGCGGCGCCAGCAAAGACCGGGGCGCCCGCTGTCACGGCAAGCAAGGCCGCCAGGGCGGCAGCGTGTCTGTTTTGCATCGGTTTCATGCCTTGATACATGCGCTTGGCGGCAGGGTTTGCCAAGTCACGTTCGGGTCATTGTCTTGGAGTAAGGGCAGGTTTGCGGCAATTTTGCCGGAGGCTTCACCGGACATGGCCTTTGCACCTCTTGCGTGACAGGCAGGGGGACGTCATGGTGGAGGCAGGCAGCAGGAAAGATGGAATTTCATGGATCTGACTGGCAAGCTCTTGATTGCAATGCCCGGAATCGGCGACCCAAGGTTTGAGCATTCGGTGGTTTTCCTGTGCTCCTACGGCGAGGAAGGGGCGATGGGTCTCATCGTCAACAAGCGCGCGGAAGGGGTGGCGCTGGGGGATCTTCTGGAGCAGCTGGACCTGGGCGAAGACGGCAGCGCGGCCGCGGCACTGCCGGTGCGGTTCGGCGGCCCGGTGGAGACCCAGCGCGGTTTTGTGCTGCACACACCGGATTACGAATCGGACGTGAGCTCCCTGAAAGTGCCGGGCGGGTTCTCGATGACCGCGACGCTGGATATTCTGGAAGACATCGCATTGGGGCAGGGTCCGCAACAACTGCTGGTGCTGCTGGGCTATGCGGGCTGGGGGCCGGGGCAGCTGGAATCCGAGATTGCCATGAACGGCTGGCTGACGGCCGACGCCAGCCCGGATCTTGTTTTCAGCCTGGCGGACGACAGCAAATGGGAAGCATCGCTGAAAACCCTTGGCGTCGATCCGCTGACACTGTCAGCCAGCGCAGGCCACGCCTGAGCGGCAGATAAGATGCACTGCGCCGTCTCAACCGGGTGCTCCCGCCCTTTGTTCCATTCATCATAGATGACCGGAAAAAGGTTGGGCGTGGCGCCGCGCAAGCACGGCGCGCCTCCCGCTGAGGCGGGGCCCGTCCCGGATTTCCTGCCGGGGCTGGTTTCCAGGCCGGAAGGGCGGAGGCTTTCATCAATTGGAAACGCTGCAGTGGCGGTGGTTGTGCTTCCTTGGCGGAAGTAAATCAGCGGCTTGGGTGCATGGCTGGGCCGCGCCGCGCTTGCGCGGCGCCATGCCCAACGGTTTGGCACCCATCTTTGATGGGTTTCAAACGGGCGGGAGTGTTCTGCCCTGTGGGTCAGGTGCTGGGACGGCTCAATCCCTTGGCGCGGCGGCGCGGCGGAGACGGTCGTTGATGGCTTCACCCAACCCGTGATCCGGAACCGGCGCCACCGCGATGGGTTTGCCAAGGGAGTCCAGACGGTGCAGATGGCCAAAGAGATTGGCGGCGGCCTCAGCCAGATCCCGGCTTTCAGAAAGGTTCAGGTCGCACACCCCCGGTCCGAAGCCGAGAAAAAGCCCGCCTTCGTCTGGCGCGCTGGCGTTCAGCCGGACAGGCGCGCCGGGGGCGTAATGCGACAGCAACTGGCCGGGGGCGGTCAGCGGGTCGTTCACATCGCGTACCGCCAGTTTGCGGCCTAGCACCGCTTCGATCTCTTCTGCTGCCAGCCCGCCGGGACGCAGCAGCATCGGCGCGGGGCCTGCAAGTCCGGCAATGGTCGACTCCAGCCCGACACGGCAAGCGCCATCATCAAGGATCGCGGCAATGCGCCCGTCCAGGCCTGCCTGCACATGGGCCGCCGTGGTGGGGCTGATCTTGCCGGACGGGTTGGCGGATGGGGCGGCAACCGGGCCGTCCAATGCCTGCAGCAAGGCCTGGCCAGCAGGGTGGGCCGGAACGCGCACCCCCAAAGTTTCCAGCCCGGCAGTGACCAGCGGCGAAATCCCGTGGCCAGCACGCAGCGGCAGCACCAGGGTCAGCGGGCCAGGCCAGAAAGCCTGGGCCAGCTGCTCTGCCGCCTCATTCCACTGAACGTAGCGCTGCGCCGCCTCGGCCGAATGCACATGCGCGATCAATGGGTTGAAGGAGGGCCGCCCCTTGGCCTCATAGATTGCGGCCACAGCCTCGCCCTTCCGGGCATCGGCGCCGAGACCATAGACTGTTTCGGTGGGAAAGGAGACAAGTTTGCCCTCCCGAAGCAGTTGGGCGGCCCGGGCAATACCGGTTGCCGTGGCGGCAAGGATTTCTGTGCTTTGCAGGGGCATTCCGGGTGACGCGGCGTTTTGGTTGATTGAAATGAGCGTCCGATTAGGTAATCGGTCAAGCCAATAACCATAATAGGCCCGTGCCGGGAAGCCAAGGCTGCCCGTGCCAGGACGCCCCTTAAATGACCGCCAGAGGACGCCCATGACCTTCCGTGCCCCCGTTTCCGAGTATGAGTTTCTGTTGAACCATGTTGTCGGCTATGATGCCATCCCGGCCACAGACCGATTTGCCGAGGCAACGTCAGACATAGTGAGCGCCATCCTTAACGAGGCTGGCAAAATGTGCGGCGAGGTGATGGCCCCTTTGCAGCGCAACGGCGATCTGACCCCGGCCTTTTTGGAAAACGGCGTCCTGCGGACCTCGCCCGGTTTCGGTGACGGGTTCAAAGCCATCGCCGAGGGTGGCTGGATCGGTATGAGCGCGCCGGAGGAACACGGCGGCATGGGGCTGCCGCTGACCGTGGCCACTGCGGTGAACGAGATGATGGCAGGCGCCTGCCTGTCGCTGCAGCTGGCCCCCTTGATGAGCCAGGGCCAGATCGAGGCGCTGGAGCATCATGCCTCGGATGCGATAAAGGAATTGTACCTGCCCAAGCTGATCTCCGGCGAATGGTCCGGCACCATGAACCTGACCGAGCCGCAGGCCGGTTCGGACGTAGGCGCGCTCAGCTCCAAGGCGGTGCCGAATGGCGATGGCACCTATGCGGTCAGCGGCCAGAAGATCTTTATCTCTTGGGGCGATAATGATTTCTGCGGCAATATTTGCCATCTGGTGCTGGCGCGGCTGCCGGACGGCGCGCCGGGGACCAAAGGCATTTCGCTGTTCCTGGTGCCGAAATACCTGCCGGATGCCGACGGCAACCCGGGCACGGCAAATGACCTTAAGGTTGTCAGCCTTGAGCACAAGATGGGCCTGCACGGCTCTCCCACTTGCGTGATGCAATATGACGGCGCCACCGGCTGGCTGGTCGGCGCGGAGCATGGCGGCATGGCGGCGATGTTCACCATGATGAACAATGCCCGTCTTGGCGTGGGCGGGCAGGGCGTTGGCGCCGGTGAGGGCGCCTATCAGCACGCGCTGGCCTATGCGCTGGAGCGCAAGCAGGGCCGCAGCGCCAGCGGTTTCATTGCCGACCACGCCGATGTGCGCCGGATGCTGATGGAAATGAAGGCAGACCTGTTTGCCGCCCGTGCGATCCTTTTGGCCTGCGCGCAGTCGATCGACATGCAGACCGCCACGGGTGAAAGCGGCTGGGCGGCGCGCGCGGCGTTCCTGACGCCGATTGCCAAGGCGTTTGGCACCGACACCGGAATCCGGGTGTCTGAGACCGGGGTGCAGGTGCATGGCGGTATGGGCTTTATTGAGGAATCCGGTGCCGCGCAATATTACCGCGACGTGCGGGTGACAGCGATCTACGAGGGCACTAACGGCATCCAGTCGATGGACCTGGTCGCGCGCAAGATGATGGATGGCGGCGACATGGGTTTTGCCCTGATCGACGAGATCGAAGAGCAGGCCGAACGGGCCCGCGCCACCCATCCGAACATGGCGGAATCTGTCTGGCAGGCTTGCGAGTCCTTGCGTGAGGCCACCGAATGGCTGGTCGCCCAGCAGGATATGCAGGACCGCTTTGCCGGCTCGGTTCCCTACCTGCGGGCCTTTGCCCGGGTGCTGGGCGGCCATTACCATCTGGCAGCAGCGATGGCGGACCAGGGCGGCCCGCGCGAAAAACTGGCGCGGTTCTACATCACCCGGATGCTGCCCGAACATGCCAGCCTGCTGGCCCATGCGCAGGCCGGCGCTGCGGGCACTTTTGCCCTCAGCCTTGAAGAACTGGCAGGTTGATCTGTGACTGATATCCCCGACGTCTCGCCCCGCACCCCGTGGGAAGAACCGCCTGCGCAGGGTGAAGCCATAGAGGTGGCCGAGGGCGTCCTTTGGATGCGACAGCCGCTGCCGATGAAGCTGGATCACGTCAACATCTACGCGCTGGATGACGGCGATGGCTGGACGGTGATCGACACCGGGTTCAACACCCGCAAAAGCCGCGCGATTTGGGAAAGCCTGATGGCCGGCCCGCTGAAGGGCAAGCCGGTTACCCGCGTTGTCGGCACCCATCATCACCCGGATCACATTGGCCTGGCCGGCTGGTTCCAGTCGCAGCATGGCGCCGAACTGATCACCACCCGCACCGCCTGGCTGTTTGCCCGGATGCTGACCCTGGACGTGCAGGACACCTGGCCCGAGGAAACGCTGGCCTATTACCGCAGTGCGGGTATGGACCAGGCGTTTTATGACAAACGCGCCAGCGACCGGCCCTTCAATTTTGCCGACACCGTGTACCCGATGCCGCTGGGCTTCACCCGCATCAAACAGGGGGATGCGATCCGCATGGGCGGGCGCGACTGGGACGTGCATATCGGCAACGGCCACGCGCCTGAACACGCCACTTTCTGGAGCCGCGATGACAATCTGGTGATCACCGGCGATCAGATCCTGTCAACCATCAGCCCCAACATCGGCGTCTACGCGACCGAACCGATGGCAGATCCTTTGGGCGAATGGCTGGAAGCCTGCGAGCGCCTGTCGAAACTGGCGCGTCCCGATCATCTGGCCTTGGGCGGGCACAAGCTGCCGTTCACCCGGCTGCCGCTGCGGATGCAGCAGCTGATCGGCAATCACCACGGCGCGTTGGAACGGCTGATGGATCATTTGTCCGTGCCGCAGACTGCTGCCGATTGCTTTGCGCCGCTGTTCAAGCGCACAATCGGCGAAGGCGAGTACGGGCTTGCGCTGGTCGAGGCGGTGGCCCATGTAAATCATCTGTACCACACCGGCCAGGTGGACCGCTGGAAACGCGGCGACGGTGCCTGGCTTTATCAGCGCAAGGGGTGATGCACCCCGCATTCGGGGGAGACACCATGAGCGACGAGATTTCGACCAGCGCCGAGGCGGCAGAGGCGGCGGTGCTGCCCTGCGTGCACGAAGTCCATGCCGACCCCGACGCCTGTGCGGGCCTGCGCAAGGTTCCGGAAAAACTGCAAAAGCAGGATGCCGCCAAAAGCCCGGCACGCTGGGCCTATGAGCGGCTGATCCTTTATATCCAGAATTTCGAACAGCAGCTGGACAGCGAGCACGAGGTTGCGATGGGCTTTGCCGGCGGCAATGCCGGGGTGCTGCGGATCGAAGGCATGGGCTATTACGATCCCGATATCATCACCTTTTACGGCAGCGAAGGCCCCGGCGCGCGCACCCAGCTGGTGCAGCATGTCAGCCAGCTGAATGTGATGCTGCGGGCGGTGCCCAAAGCGCGGGAAGAAGCCCCGGCCAACCGAATCGGATTCCGCCTCGCTTCGGATCTGGAGCAGGAATAAGCTCAGGGGAAGGGCCTGGGCGATTCGCCCGGGCGCCGTGCCGGGGCCGGCCGGACGCCATGGGTGCGGGTGTTGTTGCGGAATTCGCCGCGTATTTCTGACAGATGCGCCCGAATGACGTGGTGACAGAGGGCAGCAAATCCAGTAATCACAGGGAAAATGCACGTGAATTCGAGGGAAAACTCACATGGCTGAACATCAGCACGGCACCATGGACACCGCGGTTCAGGAAAAAGTCTATAACGGCTTTCTGACCTTTATCACCCGCTCCTGCATTGCCCTGGTTTTCTTTGCGCTGTTCCTGGCGGTTTTCGCTACCTGATTTCCGGTTCAAGGAGCGCGCGCCTTGCGTAATCTGCTGTGCCTTGGCGCGGTCCTGCTGGCACTTGCGGGCTGCGCGGCGCCTCAGCAACCCAATGCGGATGCTGAAACGCTGGCGCGGGTGGCCTACCGCCAGCCCGGCCCGGCGACCCTGACCCTTTACACGATGATCAACAACCGCACCGGGCGGGGCGGCCATGCGTCGCTGATGATCAACGCCTCCGAGCGGGTGATTTTCGATCCGGCAGGTTCGTTCTATGCCTCAGTGGTGCCAGAGCGGAATGACGTTCTTTATGGTATCACCCCTGCGGTGGAAAAGGCCTATCGCGGCGCCCATGCCCGCAGCACCTTCCATGTGGTGGTGCAGCAGGTCGAGGTAACGCCTGAGCAGGCTCAGAAAGCTTACCAGTTGGCGGTGACCAATGGCCGTGTGCCGGGCGCCTATTGCGCCCAGGCCACCATCGGCATCCTGCAGCAGATCCCCGGGTTCGAAAGCCTGAATCGCACCTTTTACCCGGAAAAACTGTCGGCCCAGTTCGGCCAGCTGCCCGGCGTGGTGACGGACCGCTACTATGAGACCGACAGCGCCGACCTGCAGGCAGGCCTTGCCAAAGGCGACGCCGCGCTGAGCGCTGCTGAATAGCACTTCCGCCCGGATACAAGCCGCAGGCGCCGGGCGGGCGCTAGGCGGCGAGGTACAACAGCAGCAGGCACAGCCCGCCGGTGCCCAGGCCGATCAGCACGTTGCGGGTCAGGTATCCGGCTGCAAAGGTGGCGGCCGCGGCGGCAAGATGTATCAGGCTGGGATCTCCGCCAGTCGGGGAAGGCCAGACCACCAACGGCGCCACCAGTGCCGGGATGATCGCCACGGCGGTATAGCGCAGATGCCGCATCAGCCATTCCGGAATGGGCTTGCCGCCCATGAACCCGATAAAGGCAAACCGCAGGGCATAGCTGCCAACCGCCAGCCCGATGATCACCGTCCACAGGATTGGTGCAGGAATACTGATCATTTTGCGCCCTCCGCCTTGGCCTTTTGCCGCTCCAGCCAAAGCTCCGCCTGGGCACCTGCGATCATGCCCGCAATCCCGGCCACGATCAGGCCGAGGTTATAGGGCAGGGCCGCAGCCGGCAGTGAGGTGGCCACCGCCACGAAACAGGCGGCCACATGGGCAGGCGTGCGCAGCATCGGGCCGATCATCGCCAGAAACGCCAGCGGCAGCACAAAATCCACCCCCCAGCTTTCGGGGATGCGGGTGCCGACCAGCGCCCCGACCGCGGTGGCAACCACCCAAACCGGGGCAATGATACCATTGGTGCCAAAGAAGTATGCCATGCGCTGCGGCAGCGGCATCTCCGGCTCGCTCTCGAACTTGACGATGGACAGCGCATAAGACTGATCGACCATGAAGTAGGCCGCCAGTGCGCGCTGCCACATCGGCGCGTCACCCAAGTAGGGCGTCAGCGAGGCCGAATACATCGCCATCCGAAGGTTCACCGCCAGCGCCGAAATCAGGATGATAATCAGCGGCGCGTTCTCCTGCATCAGCTGCAGCGCAGTGAACTGGGCCGCCCCGGCAAAGACCGCCAATGAAAATGCAAACGCCTCGGGCACGATCAGCCCGGCCTCTGCGGCCAGCACTCCGAACAGAAAGCCAAAGGGCGAGGCCATGAAGATGAAGGGCGCGCTGTCGCGAAACCCCTTCCAGAAGGCCGATTTGGTGGTGGTGATTGCCATCTGCGCGTCCTAGATTGCGTGCATCCGGCCTACGGGGATGGCAGAAGGAATGCAATTGGTGAGTATGGATATCACGTCAGAATATCTGATCGCGCCCGGCGTCGCCGACCCGCGGCTGACCCGCGCCGTCACCGGGGTGGACCAGAACGGCGAAGCCAGCGACATCTCGGTGGTTGAGGAGCGCCCGCTGACCATCTTCCTGAATTCCCAGGAAATTGTCACCGCGATGACCATCGGCGACTACCCGGAATACCTGGCGCTTGGCTTTCTGCGCAATCAGCGCATGCTGCTGGATGGGGATGAAGTCACCCGCGTCGATTATGACGAGGATCTGGAAGCCGTGGTGGTCCGTACTGCGGTGGAAACCAGTCACGAGGAAAAGCTGAAGAAAAAGACCCGCACCTCCGGCTGCGCGGTCGGCACCGTCTTTGGCGACATGATGGAGGGGCTGGAGGACGTGCAACTGCCGCAGGCCGAGGTCCGCACTTCCTGGCTCTATGCGCTGGCGCATAAGATCAACCGCACGCCCTCGCTGTATCTTGAGGCCGGCGCTATCCATGGCACTGTTCTGTGCCAGCAGGACCGCCCGCTGGTCTATATGGAGGACGTCGGCCGCCACAACGCGGTAGACAAGATCGCAGGCTGGATGCTGTCGGAGCAAGCAGAGGCCGCGGACAAGATTCTTTATACCACCGGGCGGCTGACCTCGGAGATGGTGATCAAGACCGCGATGATGGGTATCCCGGTGCTGGCCTCACGTTCCGGCTTCACCGCCTGGGGTGTGGAGATCGCCCGCGAGGTCGGCCTGACGCTCATTGGCCGGATGCGCGGCCAGCGGTTCATCTGTCTAGCGGGCGAGGAGCGGCTGCTGCGCGACATGGATCCAAAAGACGCGCCGGTTGAGGAGAAAAAGCATCGCAGGAAGAGCGCGGAATGAGAAACTGGCTTGTTAACACTAAAGGCAGCGCCCGGCCCGGCGGGGTGGAAGCGAAGCGCCCGCCCCGTGGGGGGCGGGACGGGCGCTGCCTGGCCTTTCAGCCAGGCGGAAGCTTTTCCGTTCAGGAGGTGCCGGAATGACCCAACCCCTCGGTGTAATCCTCGCAGGCGGCCTTGCCACCCGGATGGGCGGCGGCGACAAGGGACGGCTGCAAGTGGGCGGCCAGAGCCTTTTGTCTCGCGTGGTGGACCGGCTGGCGCCGCAGGTCGCGGGCCTGGCGCTCAACGCCAATGGCAACCCGGAGCGGTTCGCCGATCTGGGCCTGCCGGTGATTGCCGACTCGATCGAGGGCTTCGCGGGTCCATTGGCTGGCGTGCTCGCGGGCCTCGACTGGGCGGCGGAGCAGGGCGCGGAGATCATCGCCACAGCCGCCGCCGACACCCCTTTCTTCCCGCTGGATCTTGTGACCCGGCTGACCGCCGCGGCAAAAGGGATGGACCAGCCGCTGGTTATGGCCACCACCCCGCGCACCGGGGACGAGGCACTGAAATCCGGCGGCGGCAAGCGCGTGAACCGGCACCCGGCCTTCGGCCTCTGGCCTGTTGCTCTGCGCGATGACCTGCGCGCGGCGCTTGAAGGCGGTTTGCGCAAGGTGGTGCTGTGGACCGACCAGCATGGCGGCCGCGAGGCGCTGTTCGAGGCCGATCCCTTCGACCCGTTCTTCAACATCAACACGCCGGAAGATCTGGCCAAGGCAGAGGCGTTGCTGAAATGAAGATCTACGGCGTCACCGGCTGGAAGAACAACGGCAAGACCGGGCTGATGGAGCGGCTGGTGGCTGAATTCTGTGAGCGCGGCCTCACCGTTTCCACCATCAAGCACGCTCATCATGCAACGGACGTGGACCAGCCTGGCACCGACAGCTACCGCCATCGGCAGGCCGGCGCGTCGGAGGTGGTGCTGGCCTCGGCTGGGCGCATCGCAATCATGCAGGAGCTGCGCGATGCCGCAGAACCGCCGCTGGCAGAGCTGCTGGCCCGCCTGCGTCCTGTCGATCTGGTGCTGGTCGAAGGCTACAAGCGCGAACCCCACCCCAAAATTGAGGCTTTCCGGCAGGAAGCAGGCACCGAACTGATCGCCCCGGAAGACCCGAACATCCGGGCCGTTGCCAGCAACACCGGGATGGCGCTGGACCGCCCGGTTTTTGATCTGAACGATACGGCAGCGATTGCGGATTTCATCCAGATAGAACTGGGGCTGTGACCCGTTTTGATACTGTTCTCACCGTCGATTGGTCTGCTGCCAAGCGCAGGCCCCGGCGCCAAAGCAAGGATGCGATCTGGCTTGGTGTGGCGCGCGGCGGAACCGCGGAACGGCAAATCTACTGCCGCAGCCGACAGGAGGCAGAAGTCTGGATCAGCAGCTTCCTCGACGCGGAACAGGCCGCGGGGCGGCGGGTTCTAGCCGCTTTTGATTTTCCTTTTGGCTATCCGCGCGGATTTGCGCGCCGGATCACCGGATCCGATGACCCATTTGCTTTTTGGACCTGGCTGGAAGAGCGGATCGAAGACTCTGAGGACGGAACCAACAACCGGTTTGAAATAGCCTCTGAAATGAACCGGCTGTTTACCGGCCCCGGCCCGTTCTGGGGCAAACCTGATGAGAAGACCTGGCCGGACATTCCCTACCGCAAAGCCGGTATAATCTATAAAGACGTGGCAGAACGGCGCAACGCGGATCTGGCGGCCAAGGCGGCCTCCTCCTGTTTCCAGCTGTTTTTCAATCCGACTGTTGGCAGTCAAATCCTCATGGGGGTGCCGGTTTTGCAGCGGTTGCGGCGCCGGCACAGGGCCGCTGTCTGGCCTTTCGAAAAGGTTGAGACAGCACAAACTGTTTTTGCAGAAATATGGCCAGGTTTGATCGAGCCTGCCGTTAAGGCCGCAATGGCTGTTGCGGGCCGGGACGAAATACGCGACCGGGTGCAAATGCGGCTATTGTCGCAGGCGCTCAGCCGTCTGCCGGCCGGTGAGCTTGCCGGAATGCTGGCTGCTGTACCTGAGGAAGCACAAGAGGAAGCTTGGATATTGGGCACGGGATACGAAGACCGCTTGAACGCGCTGGCAGCGGATGAACCGGGCAGGCTGACACCGCCGCCGCTCAGCAATGATTGCTTTGCCCTGCCTGCAGGCGTGGATTGGACCCCGGTGGATGACGCGCTGACCCTGCTGCGGGACAGGCTGGGGCCGGTCACCGGAGTGGAAACCCTGCCGCTGGCAGACGCCCTTGGCCGGGTGCTGGCAGAGAGTGCAGTGGCCAAACGCTCCAACCCGCCGCTGCCGAACACGGCGGTGGATGGCTACGGCTTTGCCGGCGGCAAGTCGGAAGGCCCGCATGTGCTGCCGCTGGTGCAGGGAAGGGCGGCGGCAGGCGTGCCCTTTGATGGCACCGTGCCCGCAGGCAGCGCCATCCGCGTTCTGACCGGTGCCGCGCTGCCGGATGGCGTGGACACGGTGATCCTGGAGGAAGACGTCAACACCGATGGGGCGCAGATCGCTTTCAACGGTCCGCTGAAACAGGGAACAAACACCCGCAAGGCTGGTGAAGACGTCTGCGCGGGTGACGTCATCTTGCCTGCAGGCCGGGTCATATCACCCGCCGATCTGGCTCTGGTCTCGGCCACAGGTCTGGCGGAGCTCGCGGTCCGTCTGCCATTGCGGGTCGGTGTGCTCTCCACCGGCGATGAGCTGGTCGAGGCAGGAGAACCCGCAGGCAATGGGCAGATCTTTGACGCCAATCGTCCGATGCTGCTGGCGCTGATCCGCCAGCTGGGATTTGTACCTGTTGATCTGGGAAAAGCTGCGGATGACCGCGAAGCCTTGCGGGCGGATCTGGACGGCGCCGCCAAACAGGCTGACGTTATCCTGACCTCGGGCGGTGCTTCCGCCGGGGACGAGGACCATATGTCGGCATTGCTGCGCGAAGCGGGCGCGATGCAGGAATGGCGCATCGCGCTGAAACCCGGCCGCCCTCTGGCGCTGGGCATGTGGCAGGGCACGCCGGTCTTCGGCCTGCCGGGCAACCCGGTGGCGGCTCTGGTCTGTACCCTGATTTTTGCCCGCCCGGCGATGGGGCTGATGGCGGGCGCGGGCTGGCAGGTGCCGCAGGCATTTGAAATACCGGCGGCCTTTGAAAAGCGCAAGAAACCGGGCCGCCGCGAATACCTGCGGGCACGGATGCGGAACGGCAGCATTGAGGTGTTCAAATCCGAAGGCTCCGGCCGCATCAGCGGCCTCAGCTGGGCGGAGGGGCTGGTGGAGCTTGGCGACGGCGCCGCAGAGATCAAGCTTGGCGACCCGGTCCGCTTCATCCCTTACAGCAGCTTCGCCATGTAAACAGGGCGCTCCCGCCCGCGGCCCGGCGCATCAAAGATGCTTGCCCGCCGTTGGGCATGGCGACGTGCTGCGCCCGGCGCGCTACCGCCCCGCCGCTTCTTTCTGGTCAAAAACACCCGCGCTGCAGGCCGCGGCCCGAAGGGCCGCCTTCTCAGTCGAACGTCCCGGCCACCCGGCCCAGCAGCATGAAGGCCCGGGCAGTGCGGGTGTTGCCGAGAGCGGAAATCTCGCCGTCGGTCGCTTCAGCTTCAAACTCCGCGAACATCTGATCAAACCGGCGCAGGAAATGATGCGCGGCATCGCGGAAAATCGGGTCCTGTTTCATCCGCGCTGCCGTCAGCGCCAGCGAGGTGCGGTCGCGCACGCCGCCAAGCGGGGCCACGGCACGGCCGCGCGCGCCTTGGGCAAACTGGCGCCAGATCTCAGGGCGGGCCATATCAGGGCGCAGGTCATCCATATAGATGCCGTCTTGGCTGAGCAGGGTCAGCACATCCTGCGCTGCCTGAATCACCTGGGCGGCCTTGCGGTCCTGCAGGGCCGCGCGCAGGGCGGCGAAACCGTCCTGATCCTCCGCCGTCTCCGGGAAATTCAGGGCCCGGATGAAATGTTCGGCCGGCAGCGGCGGCGCGGCATCTTCGGCCTGGGTGCCCAAAGCCAATGATCCTTGTTCGGCCGCCGCCAGCTCGGCCGCTTCGGCAGGAATTGCCGGGCGCACCGGATCGCGGCGGCTGGTGTGGAAGGTGGCCAGCGCGGTTTCGGTCTTGCGGGTCGCCTCGGCGATCTCCTCCAACCGCTTGGCCATCGACGGCTCAGCCACCGCGGCATGCTGCTGCGACTGTGCCTGATAGGTCTGGCGCAAGCCGTCAATGGCGGCCTGCAGCTGTTCGCTTTCCTCCCGCATCACCCGGGCCGAGCGCGCGGCAGAGGCGGCAACCCACAGCATCGCCAGCGGCAGCACCAGTGCCAGAACGCCGGTGATCAGGTCAGCCCATTGCGAAAGCCCGGAATCCGGCGGTGCAAAGACAAAGAACCCGACCGCCGCCAGAAGCCACAGAGCACCCAAGGCAATGGCCGCCAGCTCGGCACCGCCCAGCCCGTTGCCCGCAGGCCCGTCAAGGCGCCGCAACGGGCGATTGCCGCCGGGGTTCGGGGTGGAGCCGGGACTGCTGCTGGAGCCTGTCATGAACACTCGCTGCTTTGCGGATCAGGAATAGACGATCTTGAGAATTTCATATGCGCGGATGCCGCCGGGGGTGCGCACTTCCACACTGTCGCTTTCGTCCTTGCCGATCAAGGCACGCGCAATCGGCGATTTGATGTTCAACAGACCCGCTTCGATGTTGGCCTCGTGTTCGCCAACGATCTGCCAGGTCTTTTCTTCGTCGGTGTCCTCGTCCACCACGGTCACCTTGGCGCCGAATTTGATGGCGCCAGCCAGCTTGGCCGGGTTGATCACGTCGGCCAGCGACAGGATGCCTTCCAGCTCCTTGATGCGGCCCTCGATAAAGGACTGCTTCTCGCGCGCCGAATGATACTCGGCGTTCTCCGACAGATCGCCGAGCTCACGCGCTTCGGCAATTGCCTGAATGATCGCCGGGCGTTCGACGGATTTCAGGTTCTTCAGTTCGCTTTCCAGCGCGGCGTGACCCGTGGGGGTCATCGGGATCTTTTCCATGAGATTGGTCCAGGTCGCTATTATGGTTTTTCTTGTCAGTATGAAAACCGCAGCCCCGCAGCATAAGCCGCGGGGCCTCCGGTCCGGTTGACAATTACCTGACCCAATCCTGCACCTGATTTCAAGTGCGCGCGGGGCTTGCCGGCACGCAATTCCGCCTAAGCGGGCGGATTGCGGGACTTTTCCACAGAATTGCGCGAAAAAATGCCGCGTAGGGGCCGCTTCGCAAGCCCCGCCTGCCATGGAATATCAATCATATTGCACCGCCTCGTATTCGATGCCGTTCTCGTCATGAAAGTAAAACCGGCGGCCCGGTTCATAGTCACCGTGGTTAATCGGTGTGAAACCCGCGGCCTTCACGGCAGCTTCGGTTGCGTCCAGATCCTCGACGATCACCGCCAAATGGTTCAGCCCGCCGACAATGCCATAGCTCTCCGGCGCATTGCCCGCGGGCGTGCGTGGCGTGTAAAGCGCAAGATAGCTGTCTTCCCCGCCGGTATGCACGGTGTAGCCGCCATTCTTGGCCTCACCCTCCCAGCGCACATGCCAGCCGAAAACCTCTTTCATCCATTTCGCAGTGGCATTGGGGTCGGCCACGGTGACGTTTGCATGTTCAAGAACTGCGCTCATTGGAAATCTCCTTCTCGCCTGAGCAAATCTGTTGATACGACTCACTCTAATTTCTAAACCTAACTTTAGCTCAAGCAATTTTTCAGGGAGTGCGCCATGCCGTCATCCGCCGGGATTTCCATTGGTTATCTGGCAGGCCGCACAGGTCTTGCCGTGTCCGCGATCCGCTATTACGAGGCGCAGGGGCTGGTGGAGCCCTGGCGCAATGCGGGCGGGCAGCGGCGGTTCCACCGCGCCGACATCCGGCGGATGAGCTTTATCATGATTGCCCAGCAGTTCGGCTTTTCGCTGCCGGAGATCCGCGGTTTCCTGCAAAGCCTGCCGGGCAGCCGCACCCCCACCAAAGAAGACTGGGCGCGGATTTCGGACAGCTTCCGCAGCCATCTGGACCAGCGAATCGAAACCTTGATGCGGTTGCGCGACAATTTGGACGGCTGCATTGGCTGCGGCTGTCTTTCGCTTCCGAATTGCAAACTGTACAACCCCGAAGACAAGGCTGCACAGAAGGGGCAGGGACCCCGATACCTGATGGGAGACCGGCCCGAGACATGAGCTGCGGCGGAAAATGATCCTTGAATGACGAAATTGGACGCACTTTTTGTCTCAGTTGCCTGTTTTACAGGTGTTTGACGCGGAGTTTGGATTGACCGGCAGGTCTGCCAAACGCTAAGCAACCGCGAAATAATATTGCGCCCACGCACCATTGTGGGGCCGGTAGCGAACAAAAGCCAAGGAGCGCCGCAAAATGGCCGAGATTGAACGCGAAGCGATGGAATACGACGTGGTTATCGTCGGGGCCGGCCCTGCCGGTCTGTCTGCGGCCATCCGCCTGAAACAGCTGGACGCCGACCTTGAGGTCGTGGTCCTGGAAAAAGGCTCGGAAGTGGGCGCGCATATCCTGTCGGGCGCGGTGCTGGACCCCTGCGGCCTTAACGCGCTGATCCCCGACTGGAAGGAAAAAGGCGCGCCGCTGAACGTCGAAGTCAAGGAAGACAATTTCCTGATGCTGGGTGAAGCCGGCCATGTCCGCATTCCCAACTTCCCGATGCCGCCGCTGATGAACAACCACGGCAACTATATTGTCTCGATGGGCAACGTCTGCCGCTGGATGGCGGAACAGGCCGAGGAAATGGGCGTTGAGATCTTCCCGGGCATGGCGTGCTCGGAACTGGTTTACGGCGAAAACGGCGAAGTGAAGGGCGTTGTTGCGGGCGAGTTCGGCAAGAACGCCGACGGCACTCCCGGCCCGTCTTATGAGCCGGGCATGGAGCTGCACGGCAAATATGTTTTCATCTGCGAAGGCGTGCGCGGCTCGCTGGCTAAGGAAGTGATCAATAAATACGATCTCGCCGCCGGCAAGGAAGTGCAGAAATACGGCGTCGGCATGAAAGAGATCTGGGAGATCGACCCCGCCAAGCATAGCGAAGGCACCGTTACCCACACCATGGGCTGGCCGCTGGGCGCCAACGCGGGCGGCGGCTCGTTCATCTACCACCTGGACAACAATCAGGTTTATGTCGGCTTCGTGGTGCACTTGAACTACAAGAACCCGCATCTGTTCCCCTACATGGAATTCCAGCGTTTCAAACATCACCCGGTGGTGGCCGAGCTGCTGAAGGGCGGCAAGCGCGTGGCTTATGGCGCCCGCGCAATCACCGAAGGCGGCTGGCAGTCAATGCCGAAACTGGTTGCCCCCGGCGTGGCGCTGCTGGGCTGTTCTGCCGGCATGGTCAACGTGCCGCGCATCAAGGGCAACCATAACGCGATGCTGTCGGGCAAGGCTGCGGCCGAAGCTGCTTTTGATGCGATCAAGGCAGAACGTTCCGGCGACGAACTGGCCGCCTATGAGACCGACGTGCGCGACGGCGCCATCGGCAAGGACCTGAAGATGGTCCGCAACGTCAAGCCGATGTGGTCCAAATGGGGTCTCACCGCCTCGCTCGCTTTTGGCGGCCTGGACATGTGGACCAACAACCTGCTGGGCTTCTCCTTCTTTGGCACCCTGGGCCACGGCAAGAACGACGCCGAAGCAACCGAGGAAGCCTCCAAGCACAAGCCCATTGATTACCCCAAACCCGATGGTGTGCTGTCCTTCGACCGGCTGACCAACGTGTCTTTTGCGATGACCAACCACGAGGAAAGCCAGCCCTGCCACCTGCAGCTGGGCAATGCTGACACTCCGATCCAGGTCAACCTGCCGAAATTCGCCGAACCAGCGCAGCGCTACTGCCCCGCCGGTGTATACGAGGTGGTGGAAAAAGACGGCCAGCCAGAGTTCGTGGTCAACTTCCAGAACTGCGTCCACTGCAAGACCTGCGACATCAAGGACCCGTCCCAGAACATCACCTGGACCACGCCGCAGGGCGGCGACGGGCCGAACTACCCGAACATGTGATCGGAATTTCAGCTTTTCGGCGCGGTTTTGCCGGAATTTATGGGGCGGCCCTCGGGCCGCCCCATTGCGTGTTGACGGGCGGCGCACTACGCTTTCTTAGAAGAGCAAAGAGCAGTAAATCGTAAAGGGGTCCCGCGTGCCCGTATCCATTCTTCGCACCCTGTCCTGTGCGGCCCTGGTGGCCGCTTCCGTGCCTGCCGCGCAGGCGGAAGGGCTGGCCGGCTCATATCTGGCCGGACGGGCCGCAACCTATGACAGCGATTTTGCTGCCGCGGCTCTGTATTACACGCAGGCCCTGGCCCGCGATCCGCAGAACCCGCTGCTGATGGAAAACGTGGTCTTTGCGCAGCTCGCCATGGGCAAGGCTGAACTGGCGGTGCCGGTCGCCGCAAGGCTGCTACAGGCCGGTGCCCGCAGCCAGGTGGCCAATATCATTATTGCAGGCGGCCATGCCGCAGATGGTGATTTCCAGGCAATCCTGGACCGCGACGCCGAACAAGAAGCAATCCATCCGCTGGTGGACGGTTTGCTGGAAGGCTGGGCGCATATCGGCAACGGCTCCGTTTCCAGCGCGCTCAAGACCTTTGAACGGCTGGCCGAAGATGGCAGCCTGCGGCCCTTTGTGCTCTACCACCGGGCACTTGCACTGGCCTCGGCCGGTGACTACGGCGGGGCCGAGGCGCTGTTTGCCGCCGAAGATGGCCGCCTGGCCACACTCAGCCGCCGGGCGGCAGTTGCA
Source organism: Leisingera sp. NJS204 (assembly GCF_004123675.1). Classification (NCBI taxonomy): domain Bacteria; kingdom Pseudomonadati; phylum Pseudomonadota; class Alphaproteobacteria; order Rhodobacterales; family Roseobacteraceae; genus Leisingera; species Leisingera sp. NJS204. The sequence continues at coordinate 774,721 of NZ_CP035417.1, forward strand.
AGGGTGCAGATCCTGTCGCAGCTGGGCCGCAGCGATGACGCCCGTGAAGCGCTTAATGCAGCCTTCGGCAGCCGCCTGGATCCCGGGCTGGAAGCCATGGATGCGCAGCTCGCCGCCGGGGAAACGCTTGCCTACACCATCGCCCCCAGCCCGCGGGAGGGGGTGGCTGAGGTGTTCTATACTCTTGGCGCGGCGCTGAATGGCGACACCGCCAACGATTACGTGCTGATGTACGCCCGCATGGCGGCCTCACTGCGCCCCGATCATGTGGACGCAATCCTGCTGAGCGCCGGTCTGCTGGACCAGCTGGGCCGCTACGAGCTGTCGGTTGCGACCTACAAGCAGGTGCCCAGCGGTCATCCCGACTATCACGCCGCTGAAATGGGCCGCGCCGAGGCGCTGCGCCGCGCCGCCAAACCGGACGCGGCAATCGAAGTTCTGGAACAGCTGGCGCGGGACTTCCCGGAACAGCCCAGCGTCTATGTCAGCCTCGGCGATCTGCTGCGCCAGCAGGAAGACTACGCGGGTGCTGCCGGCGCTTATGACAAGGCGCTGGCCAATACATCCGAAGACTCCGGTACCCGCTGGTTCCTCTACTATGCCCGCGGTATCTGCCATGAACGGCTGGACCAATGGGACCAGGCCGAGGCCGATTTCCGCGCCTCGCTGGAACTGGACCCGAACCGGCCGCAGGTGCTGAATTACCTGGGTTATTCGCTGGTTGAAAAAAGCAGCAAGCTGGACGAGGCGCTGGAAATGATCGAACGCGCCGTCGCGGCACGTCCTGATTCCGGCTTCATCGTCGACTCCCTGGGCTGGGTGCTTTATCGCATGGGCCAGTTTGACGATGCGGTTGCCCATATGGAACGCGCGGTTGAGCTGATGCCGGTGGACCCGGTGGTCAATGACCACCTGGGCGACGTCTACTGGGCCGTGGGCCGGGAGCGTGAAGCAGAATTCCAGTGGAAGCGGGCGCTGTCTTTTATCGATCCGGAAGACACCGATGGCGAAGCCGACCCCGAACGCATCCGCCGCAAACTGGAAGTAGGCCTGGACGCAGTTCTGGCCGAGGAGGGCGCTGAGCCCCTGAAGGTCGCCAATGGCGGCTGAGGTCTTTGCACCTGCCAAGATCAACCTGACCCTGCATGTGACCGGCCGCCGCGACGACGGCTATCACCTGCTGGATTCGCTGGTGGTCTTTGCCGATTCGGGTGATCTGCTGCAGCTTGATCCAGGACCTGAGCTGGCGTTGGATGTCTCCGGCCTGTTTGCGGGCGGCGTGCCGGCGGATGAGCGCAACCTGGTTTGGAAAGCCGCCGCGGGGGCAGGCTGGACCGGCCGGATCGGTCTCGACAAACATCTGCCCCATGGCGCAGGCATCGGTGGCGGCTCCTCGGACGCCGCTGCGGTTCTGCGGGCACTTTCCGGGCAGGGCTGCGGTATTCCCGATGATTTGCCGCTGTCGCTTGGCGCTGATGTGCCGGTCTGTATGGCGGCCCGTGGGTCCCGGATGCAAGGGATCGGCGAACAGGTCGCGCCGGTGGAGCTGCCAGAGCTGCATGCGCTGCTTGTTAATACCGGCGCACATGTCCCGACCGGGCAAGTGTTTTCCGAACTTGCCTCCCGTAACAATTCGCCGATGCCGCAGGACATTCCGGCTTTCGCCTCCGCTGAAGACTGCGCCGCGTGGCTTGGCGAACAGCGCAACGACTTGGAGGCCCCGGCCACCAGTGTTGCGTCGGAGATCGAACGGGTTCTGTCAGACCTGCGCTGCTCCCGCAACGCGCTGCTGGCCCGCATGTCCGGTTCCGGCGCCACCTGTTTTGCGCTCTACCCATCAAGGAAAGCCGCGCATTTTGCAGCCTATGAAATCGGGGCGGAGCATCCCGAGTGGTGGTGCAGTGCAGTCACTTTGACCTGAAGCACTGCGCGCGGTGGAACACGGGCGCTCCCGCCCGCGGCCCGGCGCATCAAAGATGCTTTTCCGCCGTTGGGCCGGGCGCCGCGCTCACGCACGGCGCGGTGCCGTCCTGCTGCTTCTTTCTGGTCCTAAATACCTCCGGGGGTGAGGCCGGAATGGCCGAGGGGGCAGCGCCCCCTTTACCCGGTCAGTTCAGCCGCGAAACCACATAGCCGGCCAGATCGCGCAGCATGCTGCGGATCTCGTGATCGGGCAGGGCGTCAAGTGCCGCCTTCGCCTTTGCTGCCCAGCCATTGGCGTCTTTGCGGGTGGCCTCCAGCGTGCCGTACTTTGCCATCAGTGCCAGCGCTTGCTCCAGGTCGCCGTCTTCCTGCTTGCCCTTCTCGATGGTGCGGGTCCAGAACGCGCGCTCTTCGTCTGTCGCCTGCGCCACCGCTTTGATCACCGGCAATGTCAGCTTGCGTTCGCGGAAGTCGTCACCGACATTCTTGCCGGTGGCCTTGCTGTCGCCCTGATAGTCCAAAAGGTCATCCGCGATCTGGAAGGCAATCCCCAGCGCGTCGCCATAGTCAAACAGCGCCTTCACCTGTGCCTCGGAGGCTCCGGCGATCACGCCGCCCACTTCCGTCGCCGCCGAGAACAGCGCAGCGGTCTTGCCGCGCACCACCTGCAGATAGATGTCTTCACCGGTTTTCAGGTTCGAGGCTGCCGTCATCTGCAGCACTTCGCCCTCGGCAATGGTGGCCGAAGCATTGGCCAGGATATCCAGTACCCGCAAGGAACCGGTCTCAACCATCAGCTGGAAGCTGCGGGCAAACAGGTAGTCGCCGACCAGAACCGAGCTTTTGTTGTCCCAGAGCAGGTTCGCAGTAGGCCGCCCGCGCCGTTGGGCGCTTTCATCAACCACGTCGTCATGCAGCAGGGTCGCGGTGTGGATGAATTCCACCGTGGCGGCCAGCTTCAGATGGTGATCGCCCTGATAGCCGCACATCTTTGCTGCCGCCAGAGTCAGCATCGGCCGCAGGCGCTTGCCGCCGGCCTCAACCAGATGCGCGGTCACCTCGGGGATGCGCGGCGCATGTTGCGAGGCCATCCGCTTGCGGATCAGCACATTCACTGCGTCCAGTTCCTGGCTCAGCGTGGCGGCCAGCATTTCATGCGGCTTCCTGGTCATCACTTGGTCCATCACTTTCCCGCTCGCAAGGCTCGACAAGGCCGGGGCCTTGCCCTTAGATCCAATCCTATGAAAGAGCTTTTGCGCAGCAGCGATCCGACGATCATGGCCTTTGCCTCCGCCCTTCTTGAGGGTGAGGATATAGACTGCTTTCAAATGGACGTAAATATGAGCATCCTGGAAGGCGGGATCGGAATTTTCCCGCGCCGCCTGATGGTGCGCGCGGATGACTATGACGATGCGCTGGTGGTGATGCGCGACAATGAAATCCCGCTGGGCCGATGACCGCTTTTGCGGAAGACACGCTGAGCTGCAACGGCTTTCTTGGCGGCAGGGTGCGGCTGTGGCAGCCCGTCAAGGGATACCGTGCGGGGGTGGATCCTGTGCTGCTGGCAGCGGCAGTCCCGGCAAGGCCAGGCGAGGCGGTTCTGGAACTGGGCTGCGGTGCCGGTCAGGCATTGCTGTGTCTTGCGGCGCGGGTGCCGGATCTGCAACTGGCGGGGGTTGAGCTGCAGCCGCCGTACGCGGAGCTGGCCCGGTGCAATGCTGCGGAAAACGATCAGGAGATCGAGGTGTTCGAGGCTGATTTATCGGCGTTGCCGGAGGTTCTGAAACAGCGCCAGTTCCATCACGTATTTGCCAATCCGCCTTATTACAAACCGGGCGCCCATAGTCTGGCGCGCGATGCCGGCAGGCAGGTCGCGCTGGGAGAGGGCACGCCGCTGGCAGACTGGATCAAAACCGCCGCCCGCCGTCTGGCGCCGAAAGGATACCTGCACATGATCCAGCGCGCCGACCGGCTGCCGGACATGCTGGCGGCCTGCAGCGGCGGCCTTGGCTCGGTCGAGGTGCTGCCGCTGGCCCCGCGCCAGGGACGGGGGGCCGAGCTGGTGATCTTGCGCGCGCGCAAGGGCGGCCGGGCGGATTTCCGGCTGCATGCGCCGCTGATTCTGCATGAGGGTGCCCGGCATGAGCGGGACGGAGACAGCTACCACCCGCAAATCCGGGCTGTTCTGCGCGAGGCGGCGGCCTTGCCTTGGCCGGTTTAACGGGGGTTTTCCAGCGCCGCGAATATAGGGGTCAAGCTATCCGCATTCAACTTATGCGGACTGTTGTCCGGCGGGTTTCTGCCATAATGCGCTTTTACCTGCGGCAAAATGCGCGGCGCATGGCCGATACGAAAATTTCATGACAAAAATACTGCGGCTGCGGCGTGACAGACGTAAAAACTTGTGGTCCACTCTTTGGTGTCAAACACATCTAGCTCAACGAAGGAGGGTTGCCATGAGCCTTAGCTCGCATCTGACCGAACTTAAGAAGAAGCACGAGCATCTGAGCATGGAAGTGGAACAGGCCCAGCGATCGCCCAGTACCGACGGTCTGGAAATCGCATCAATGAAAAAGCAAAAGCTCAAGCTGAAAGAAGAGATTGAGCGTCTGACGACTGAACTGGTCTGAAGAGTTTCCGCCGGAACGCATCCCGGCACTGCACATCGGAGGGTCTGCCCGGCGCGGCGGCCCTCTTTTTATTTGGCGGGATCAGGATTGCGGGATCAGCTTGCCGAACCGGCCCTGACCGCAATCAGCGCCCCGCCCATCAGCCGCGACAGCACCGAATAGCCGGACCAGGTCAGCGCGCACAACAGCGCCAGCCCGTAGGTGGGAAGATACTGCGCCTCAAACCCGCCGCTGCCCGCAATGATGGTCGCCGCCCCGGCAAAACCTAAGCCAGCGCCGATGGTGAAGCACAGCGCATTCAGCAGCAAGGGCGGGACGGGCGCGGTTCCGACGGTCAGCAACACTAGAAGCGACCACAATAAAACAGCGATGAAGCCGATGGCGGTCGCACGGGATTTGGTCATGGCGGCGGGATGTCCTCAACCGGGATGATGTCAAAAGCCTCCGAGACGTAGGCGGTTTTTTCAATCTCGGTAACAAACCAGTCGCGGAACGCCGCGATCGGCGGCCGCGTTTCGGTGCCGGGCGCGCAAAGAAACCGGAAATGCGCCTTGGTCTCAATTGCGGTCTTGAACGGCGCCACCAGCCGGCCGGCATGCAGATCGGTGACCGCCATGCCGCGCCTGCCCAGAGCCACGCCGGCCCCCGTGACAGCGGCGTCGATTGCATGGTCGGCTTGCGAGAAATGCGAGCCATGGGTCGGTTTGAAGTCGATGCCTTGGGTGCGGAACCAGGCCGGCCAATCGCAGGGCGGGTCCAGAAAATCGATGGATTCGTCAAAGATCAGCGGCGCCTCCATCAGGCTTTCCGGCGTGGTATAGCGCTCGGCCAGCTCCGGCGACATCACTGGCGTAACCCATTCCGGCGGCACTCGCAGCACATAGTAACCCTCATCCGGGCCATAGCCGAACCGGATTGCCACATCGACGTCATCGCGGACAAAATCCAGCATCCGCAACGTGGCCGAAAACCGCAGGTCGATCTCGGGATGAGCACGGGCAAATTCATACAGCCGCGGCGCCAGCCATTTTGCCGTCAGCCCCGGCCCGGCGGTCACTGTCAGCGTGGTGTTGTCCTGCAGGCGGCGCACGGTGCGCCAGGCAGCGGTCAGCGCCTCGAACCCTTCCGCCGCTCCGGGGGCCAGTGTCTTTCCCGCCTCAGTCAGCTCTACCGCGCGGTTCAGGCGGCGGAACAGGGGCTGGCCCAGATGCTCTTCCAGTGATTTGATCTGAAACGACAGCGCCGCAGGGGTCACATTCAGCTCCTCCGCCGCCTTGGCAAAGGACATGTGACGGGCCGCGGCATCAAAAGCGCGCAGGGCGGTGAGGGGGGGCAGACGGTCAGACATCTCACACAAGTACAGCTTAACTGAACCTGTGCAAAGTCTCGTTTGTGTGTTTGACGGAACGTCTTCATATTGGGTGCAGGTAAAGGATACTGATCCGAAAAGGAGGCCGAAGATGCTGGAATACTCTGCTGATGCCGCCGTGAAGTCTGCCATGGCCCGTGCCCATGCCGAGCGCGGACAGGTGCTGAAAAATGCGCTGAAACTGGCCTGGACCCGGCTGTTTGGCGCACGGTCTGTGCCAGCCCTCCGCCCCAAGATTTCCCGCTGGGCCTGAGCGCGCTCTGTTTCGAGAAAAGGCACTTACGGGATAGGAAAAGGGCCGGTCCAAATGGACCGGCCCTTACCGTTTCTTCTGATGTGAAAGATCAGACGAAGAACTGCGCGCCGTTGGCGGAGATGGTCGAGCCGTTGATGAAGCCCGAGTCGTCAGACGCCAGGAAGGCGACGCAGCGGGCAATCTCTTCCGGCTCGCCCAGACGGCCGGCAGGGATCTGGCCAATGATCGACTCGCGTACCTTTTCCGGCACCGCCATCACCATTTCGGTCGCGATATAGCCGGGGCAGATGGCGTTGGCGGTGATGCCTGCACGCGCACCTTCCTGGGCCAGTGATTTCACGATGCCCAGATCGCCCGCCTTGGTCGCGGCATAGTTCACCTGGGCGAACTGGCCCTTCTGGCCGTTGATCGAGGAGATCACGACAACGCGGCCGAACTTACGCTCGCGCATGCCGGGCCAGACCGGATGAACGGTGTTGAAAACGCCGGTCAGGTTGGTGTCGATCACTTCCTGCCACTGCTGCGGCGTCATCTTGTGGAAAGGCGCGTCGCGGGTGATGCCGGCATTGGCGACCACGATGTCGATCGGACCCAAATCCGCTTCGACCTTGGCAATGCCGGCGGCGCTGTCTTCGTAGTTGCCAACATTCCACTTATAGGTCTTGATGCCGGTTTCGTCGGTGAATTTTGCCGCGGCTTCGTCATTGCCGGCATAAGTGGCGGCGACATTGCAGCCCTGCGCCTTCAGCGCTTGGGAAATTGCTGCGCCGATGCCGCGGGAGCCGCCGGTGACGAGTGCAGTACGTGCCATTCAAGAATCCTCCAGTATTAGTCTCTTGGTAATCTTGCTACAGTTTTCATTTTGCGGGCGCAACAATATTGCGTGGTGATTTTTCTGCGGTGCCGCGAGAAAATTGTCGCACCCACAGTATATACTTGTTTTGTAAAAGAAAAAGGACGCCGCAGGGGCGTCCTTCACTTTTTGCGGTTTTGTGCCGGTTACGGGCGTTCAACGCACAAGGCAACGCCCATGCCGCCGCCGATGCACAGGGTGGCCAGGCCTTTTTTGGCACCGCGGCGTTTCATTTCGAACAGCAGCGTGTTCAGCACCCGGCAGCCCGAGGCGCCGATCGGGTGGCCGATGGCAATGGCGCCGCCGTTCACGTTCACAATCGACGGATCCCAGCCCATGTCCTTGTTCACGGCACAGGCCTGCGCGGCAAAGGCCTCGTTGGCTTCGACCAGATCCAGGTCGCCAACCGACCAGCCGGCCTTTTCCAGCGCCTTGCGCGAGGCATAGATCGGGCCAACGCCCATGATCGACGGGTCCAGGCCGGCCGTGGCATAAGACGCGATGCGGGCCAGCGGCTCGATGCCGCGCTTTTCGGCTTCATCGGCGCTCATCAGCAGGGTGGCGGCGGCGCCGTCGTTCAGGCCCGAGGCATTGGCAGCGGTGACAGACCCGTCCTTGGCAAAGGCCGGACGCAGTTTCTGCATCGCTTCCATGGTGGCGCCGTGACGGATGTATTCGTCCTGGTCCACAACAATGTCGCCCTTGCGGTGCTTGACGGTGAAGGCGGCGATCTCATCGGCGAATTTGCCGGCTTTCTGCGCCGCTTCCGCCTTGTTCTGCGAAGCCACGGCAAACTCGTCCTGCATCTCGCGGGAGATCTGCCACTGCTCGGCCACGTTCTCGGCGGTCTGGCCCATGTGGTAGCCGTTGAAAGCGTCCCACAGACCGTCGCGGATCATGGTGTCGATATATTTCATATCGCCCATCTTCTGGCCGGCGCGCAGATGTGCTGCATGGGGGCTGAGGGTCATGTTCTCCTGGCCGCCGGCGGCGACGATCGAGGCATCGCCCAGCATGATGTGCTGTGCGCCCAGTGCCACGGCGCGCAGGCCCGAACCGCACACCTGGTTAAGGCCCCAGGCGGCGCTTTCCTGCGGCAGACCGGCGTTGATATGTGCCTGACGGGCCGGGTTCTGGCCCTGTGCGGCGGTCAGAACCTGGCCAAGGATGGTTTCCGAGACTTCGGATTTGTCCACGCCGGCCCGCTCCACCACAGCTTCAAGCACGGCTGCGCCCAGATCGTGGGCAGGGGTGTTGGCGAACGAGCCGCCAAAGGAGCCGACGGCGGTGCGCGCGGCGGATGCAATTACAACATTGGTCATTGATTTCTGGTCCTCTGCCATCAGTTCAGGTCTTCCGGGGATCTTTGCGCGCGGGATGCGAAATCGGGCGCGCAACAATCTTTCCCGTATCCTCCGGGTGCCGACATAATCTATTGCTGCATGTGCAGCAATTGACAGGGTGTCTCAGGGGGGGCCGCAGAGTCAACCGCCAGAAACGCCTCGCGGCACAGGATTCCCGTCAGCCGGAGGAGAACCTTCCGCAAAGCAGCGAAACAACACGCAAACTGCGTCAGCACCCTGGTCTTTGATTGCGCTGGAATAGCAGGGCTGGCAGGTCAGGGACTCTGATGTGAATACGATAGAGGCAGCGCACGGAAACCTTGCCCTTCTCAGGACGCTTTTGCGGCGCCTCGGTCGGGTTGGGGCTGGGCCGGGCAAGCAGCTTTCCTGCCCTCAACTGCGTCCTGAACATCCTCGCACCGTGAATGGGGGCCATGTGAACCTGCTGATCAGGGAGGTTTCCGCGACCGTCCGCGGTGTCAGCTCCCCTGGCGTGCTCAGCTTGCCTCCCGGCGCTGCTTCATGTCTTCAATCCAGGGCGGCGAGACGGAAGGCGCGCCAAACAGGTAACCTTGCAGGCAATCGACGCCGTTTTCGACCAGGAATTCCGCATCCTCCTGGCTTTCCACCGATTCCGCGACGGTGAACATGTCAAATTGCTTGGCAATGCCGACCAGAGCGCGGACAACGGACTGGTTGTCATGGCTGGTGTGAATACCGCGCACGAATTGGCCGTCGATCTTGACCGCATCAAAGAAGAACTGGCGGAAATGGCCGATCGCGGTGGTGCTGGCGCCGAAATTGTCCAGCGCAAAGGCAATCCCGTGCTGTTGCATCCGCCCCATGAAATCCGTCACCAGTTCCGGTGCCGCCATCGCCGAAGCCTCGGATATCTCCAGCACCAGCCGCTCGCCCAGTGTTGCGTCGCGTTTCAGGAACCGGTCCAACACGTTTACCCAGCGCTGATAGCCGATGGAGCGGGCCGACATGTTCACAGACAGGCGGATCCGCGGGTATTTATCCAGCGCCCGCAATCCATGCTGCAGGGCAAGGCAGTCCATCTCGCGGCCGATTTCCTTTTCTTCGACCACATGCATGAATTCCCGGGCGGGAATCACCCGGCCAGTCGGATCCAGCACCCGGATGTACCCCTCGTAAAACGCCACCCCATGCGGTGCCATTGCCTGCATGACGGGCTGATAGGCCAGCACGGTCTGATTGTGGCGCACCGCATCTGCAACCATGTCCAGGGTGGAGCGGTCGCGGCCGGTCACCGCTGCATTCAGCGGGTTTTCAGAGCCTTCGGGTAATTCTGCATTGGCGTTGAGTTTGGTCATGTGCTGCTGGGGCCCTGTTCCGGCAAAGGTGTGGCACAGTATGGTGCTCCCGGCAGTTTCACGCAAAAGGGTTGAAGCGGAATTAAAGTTCGAATTTGAATGATCTGCCTGATGCCGCCGCGGTAGGCTTAGCCGTCAAAGCCGGGGGTGCCTGCATCTTCGGGGTGGCGGGCGAGGTGGTCTGCCTTGATCCCTGCTGAGGTGCTGCGGCTGCCATCGTGGCTGTAACCCGGCGGTGCAAAAGCATAGAGAAACCGTTGTTTCCAGTTGAGGCCGGGCTGGGCTATGTCTTTGAAAATGCCCGCCCATTCATGAAAGGCGACGCGCAGCGGATTGAAAGTGGCGATGTTGTGGACCAGGCCGAAATCGGGGCGGTCGTGATCCTGCTCGGGCACAAAAGTGCCGAAAATCCTGTCCCAGATGATGAAAACGCCGGCATAGTTGCAATCCAGATAGCGGGCATTGCGGCCGTGATGGGCGCGGTGGTGGCTGGGGGTGTTCATCACCGCCTCGAACCAGCGCGGCAGGCGGTTTACTGTCTCGGTATGAATCCAGAACTGGTAGATCAGGTTCAACCCGCCGCAAAACAGCACCAGCGCGGGATGGAACCCCAGCAGCACCATCGGCGCCTTTACCACCATCATGAAGGTGAAGGTCCCGGTCCAGGTCTGCCGCAGGGCGGTTGTCAGGTTGTAGTGCTGGCTGGAGTGATGATTCACGTGGGACGCCCAGACCCAGCGGATCCTGTGGCCGAAGCGGTGCACCCAGTAATAGCGCAGATCGTCCAGCACAAAACATACCAGCACTGCCCAAAGGGACGTGCCCATGTCCAGCGGCGTGATCCGCCACAGCAGCATCAGAAAACCCCAGGCGGCAAAGCCCAGCAGCAGCCCTTCGGCGACGCTGCCCGCGCCCATGATCAGCGAGGTGACCGCATCGCGCGTCTCATATCGCCCGCCGCGCCGTTTCAAGGCGATCCACAACAGTTCGGCCAGAATGGCGGCGATGAAGAACGGCACTGCCAGCTGGGTGGCATCGGGGTAAGAGATTGTTCCGGTCATACGGCCTCCTGAGCGGCGGCGGCGATCATCGCCTGCCAGTGGGCGCGCTCGGTGCCCGTCAGTGCCAAAGACAGGGCCGGGGCGCTGAAGTCTTTGAAGTCAAAGCGCAAACCGGCCGGGCTTGGGGACACGGCGGCAGCGTGCAGATGCCGGGCCACGGTGTCAGCGCCAAAAGCCCAGACCAGGCCCGGGCCGCTTTGGGCCGCAATCAGCGCGGCATGGCCGCCTGCCGCGGGCAGCACATCGCGGATGCTGTCGCCGGGGCAATGCCGCAGCCAGGCTTTGCGCGCAGTTTCCGTGGTCAGCACAGCGCGTTCAGACCGTCCCGACAGATGCAGGATTACGGCAATTGCGGATATCCCGCCCGCAACCAGGGCCAGCAGCAGTTCAAGCGGCATTTTGTCCTCCCGCAGGGCAGACTGGCGGGAGGGCAGGCACCTGTCAAAGGTGGCGTGGGGTCAAGCGGATCCTGTCCCGCCTGCAGGGAAGGGCGGGTAAACCGCGCGCCGGCGCTTCTGGATTAAACCGTGGCAGCCGTGCGCTGCGGCTTTGCCAGAACCTGCATCTGCACCACTTGTTCAACAAAAGGCACCAGCCCTTCGGGTCCTGAAGACCGGTCCTTCAAATGGATGCAGACGTCCGGGCGCAGCGCCGCAATGATGCCGATGAGGTCGCCGCGGATCTGGTCGTCCAGGCCCGCGCCCATGATCACGCATTCGATACGCGGTTCGGTTTCCAGCTGGCGCACCACCTCGGGCTGGTCATGCGCGCCCAGCCAGTGGATCGGCAGATGGTCCAGCTCCTCAGCCACATTGCCAATCACATGCGGCAGCTTGCCGATCAGTAACACAACAGGTTTCATTTTACTCTCCACCCTACATACAGGCGCCGTTTCGGGACGTCCCTCAAGGAGGAAGTAGCGCAAAATCCTGCCGGGTCAGGGGGCGGCTACGGCTGGGTTATATGGATAACACGGCAATTGTCGCGTTTTTGTTCAATAACATTCTGAACAAAGAACGCTGTGTTATCCCGTGCTGTATTTGAGACGCCCTGCCGACAGAATTTCAGGGCACCAGCGGTTGCCTCGATTTCCGTATCTCGGTTCCAAACATGGCCCGTGTCGCCGTTCTCTGTCATCGCAAAGGCGCCGTATTTCCCTTTGACTTGCCTTTGTTGGTATTTCCGGAAGGCGATGTTTCCGTGCTGGCTTAGGGTTGTGCCGTCGTCGGCCGCTGGCTTCTTTGGGGTGATCGTTGCATGGAGTTTGCACTGCGACGGCTGTTGTGATTTCAACCGGCAAGACTTTCTTGCATAGTAAACTGCAAGCTCAAGGCTTGTAGTTTCTGCAATGCTGCCTACTAGATCCTCCTCGAGGTTGACAAACATCGCAGCATAGAAATCAGCGTGTTTTTTGAAGGAGGAGAATTTCTTCTTGGCATCCCCTTTTAAGCGGAAAGAAGAGTGAACCGTCACCTTGGAACGATATCCCTCGAGCAGGACTTCTTCTGCTTGAAGGGAAGCCGTGTTTGTAAATAGCACAGTTGCAATCGCCGCGATGCCTGCAATGAATCTAGTCAAAGTAGTCTCCTGGAGCCGGTAGTCCGGCCCCAAGCTACTCATTTGACTGTCAATCGCAAGCTACTCTGACGCGATCATCGCCTTCACGATCTCCTTGGCGCTGTCCGAGTTCCACTCGGCATCACCCAGCAGCCGCGCCACTTCCTTGCCGTCGCGGTCCAGAAGCACCGTGATCGGGAGTCCGATCACCGCCATCTCGCGCGCCAGTGCCTGTTTCGGGTCCTGGTGGCGGGGCAGGTTGCTGATGCCGTTCTCGTCAAAGAACTTCTGGATGCCCGCGGGAGAGTTGCGCCCGGTGGCAATGGTCAGTACTTCGAAATCCTCGCCGCCGAATTCCTCCTGCAGCTCGGCCAGCTGCGGCATTTCCTTGCGGCAGGGGGCGCACCAGGTGGCCCAGAAGTTCAATAGCACCACCTTGCCCTGGTAATCCTCCAGGCTGGCTGTGCCGGCACCGTTGGCCAGTTCAAATGCGGCGGCGGATACATCCCGCGGCTCGGAATGCACGACTAGGCGGCGGAGGCTGTCTTCACGCAAGCCCTCCAGTTGCGCCTGATCCGCGGCAACCGCGGCATTTGCACCCAAGGCGAGGGCCATATAAAGGGAAAGCTGACGAAACAGACGCATATTATCTCCGGGGTTCCACACCATGACAGATCAATCCTCGAACCAGATGTGGGGCGGCCGCTTTGCCGCAGGTCCCGACGCGATCATGGAGGCGATCAATGCCTCGATCGGGTTCGACAAGCGGATGGCAGCACAGGACATCGCAGGCTCAAGGGCCCATGCGGCAATGTTGGCCGCAGCAGGCGTTATTACGGATAATGATGCTGAGGCCATTCGGGAAGGGCTGCTCACCGTTTTGTCAGAGATCGAGGGCGGAACTTTTCAGTTTTCAACCGCACTTGAAGACATCCACATGAACGTGGAGGCGCGGCTGAAGGAAATCATCGGTGAGCCTGCAGGCCGTCTGCACACGGGCCGCTCGCGCAATGACCAGGTGGCAACCGATTTCAAACTTTGGGTGCGGGACCAGCTGGATGCGGCGGAATCGGGTCTGCTGGCGCTGATCCGGGCGCTTCTGTCGCAGGCTGAGGCGGGCGCTGACTGGGTGATGCCGGGCTTCACGCATCTGCAGACTGCGCAGCCCGTCACCTGGGGCCACCATATGATGGCCTATGTGGAAATGTTCGGCCGTGACCTGTCCCGCGTGCGTGACGCCCGCGCACGGATGAACGAATCGCCTCTGGGTGCGGCGGCGCTGGCAGGCACGTCTTTCCCGATCGACCGCGACATGACAGCAGAGGCGCTGGGCTTTGACCGCCCGGCAGCCAACTCGCTGGATGCGGTCAGCGACCGCGATTTTGCGCTGGAATTCCTGTCTGTTGCCTCGATCAGCGCTGTGCATCTCAGCCGCTTTGCCGAGGAGCTGGTGATCTGGTCCTCGGCCCAGTTCCGGTTCGTGACCCTGTCGGATCGCTTCTCCACCGGCTCGTCGATCATGCCGCAAAAGAAGAACCCGGATGCTGCTGAGCTGATCCGCGCCAAGGTGGGCCGCATTTTCGGTGCCAATACCGCGCTGATGATGGTGATGAAGGGGCTGCCCTTGGCCTATTCCAAGGACATGCAGGAAGATAAGGAACAGGTCTTTGATGCTGCCGACAACTGGATGCTGGCGCTGGCGGCGATGGAAGGCATGGTAAAAGACATGACCGGCAACCGCGAAAGTCTGGCGGCGGCGGCCGGCTCCGGCTTCTCCACTGCCACCGATCTGGCCGACTGGATGGTGCGGGTGCTGAAGGTGCCGTTCCGCGACGCCCATCATGTGACCGGCACGCTGGTTGCGATGGCCGAAAGCCGCGGCTGCGACCTGCCGGACCTTTCGCTTGCAGACATGCAGGGTGTCCATGCAGAGATCACCCAAGATATCTTCACTGTGCTTGGCGTTGAGAATTCGGTAAACTCGCGCATGTCTTATGGCGGCACCGCGCCGGCGCAAGTGCGTGCGCAGATCGCCCGCTGGACAGAGATGCTGGCAAGCTGAGGCCGAGAGGCGCGGCCCGCGGCAAGGAGGCAGATAATGCGCAACATAATCTTTGCATTGCTTGGTCTGGCGGTTCTGGCCGCCTGCGGTGTCGATGGCGAACCGGTCCAGCCGACACTGAACGCCGGTGTCGGCGTCGGGGACAGTGGTGTCCACGTGGGCGGCGCGGTCGGGCTGCACAAGGGGCCGGTCAGTGTTTTCCTGGGGTTCTAGCAGCCCGCGCACTTGACGCGGTGCCCGTGACACACCACCTCTGAACCGTCCCTGCCGGCCGCTGGGACGGTTTTCATTTGGGGATTTTGTGATGAAAGCTGCAGTTGTATTTCTGTGCCTGATTGGGCTTGCAGCCTGCGATACAGGACCGCAGGCATCTAAACCGCTGCAAAAGCAAGAACCCGCAGCGACCGGGGTGTCGGTTTCCGGATATGGCCGGGTCGGGGTTTCTCATACGTTTTAAGCGCAAGCCTTATTGCCGTTTGGCCCTTTGGTCCGTCCGGTTGCTGTTTTCTGCTGTCCGTTCTGCAATAAATTGCTGAGCTTCAGCAGTAAGGAATGGCGCCGCCGCCATGGAGGCGGGACGGGAGGTTCCGCCCGCACGCTGAACTTTGTCTCTGCGTGCCCTTGCCAAAGGGCCCGGTTCCAATGTGCCGTGGGTGTCAGGCCCATCGGTGACCGCGATCAGAAGGCATGATGGCATCCGCCGTTTGAAATCACGTTAGGACGGGGTGCGCCGGCCGCGCAACGCCGCGAATGCTGCGTTTGCCGCAGCCGTTTCGCAGTGAGTATTTCGGGAAAGATGAAGGCTGGCTTTCGGTGTTTTCATCTTTCCGCAAATACTCAATTCCCGGCGCACGTGCGGAATGAACCGCCTGCAGGTTATGACGCAGCCCGCCGCGCGCCAGCGCGGCGCCAGGCCCAACGGGCGCGGGCGCATCTTTGATGCGTCTGCGGCGGGCGGGAGGGCCGCTTTGTGTCTGCCAGGGCGCGCGGAGCGGAATCATTTGATCCATCTGCCCCTTTTGCCCTAAACGCGGAGCCATGGATCATTTTCTCTACCGCGACGGCGCGCTTTTCGCCGAAGACGTTCCCATCTCCGAGATCGCCGCGGCGGTGGGCACTCCGTTCTATGTCTATTCCACCGCAACTCTGCTGCGCCACTTCCGCCTGTTTGACGAGGCGCTGGAGGGCACTGAGCACTTGGTCTGCTATGCGATGAAGGCCGCCAGCAATCAGGCGATCCTTAAAACTTTGGCCGGGGCCGGGGCGGGCATGGATGTGGTCAGCCAGGGCGAATACCTGCGGGCCAAGGCCGCAGGGGTTCCGGGGGACAGGATTGTTTTTTCCGGCGTCGGCAAGACGGCAGAGGAAATCCGGGTGGCCCTGACCGGCGACATCCGCCAGTTCAACGTCGAATCTGAGCCGGAAATGGAAGTGATCAGTGCCGTGGCGCTGGAGCTGGGCCTTGTTGCCCCCATCACCATCCGGGTCAACCCGGATGTGGACGCCAAGACCCATGCCAAAATCGCCACCGGCAAATCCGAGAATAAATTCGGCATCCCGATTGCCCGGGCGCGGGACGTCTATGCCCGCGCCGCTGCCTTGCCAGGGTTGGATGTGGTCGGGATTGACGTTCACATCGGTTCGCAGCTGACCGATCTGGAACCGTTCCGGCTTGCCTATCAAAAGGTGGCGGAGCTAACGCAGATCCTGCGCAGCGAAGGCCACAACATCCGCCGCCTTGATCTGGGCGGCGGTCTTGGCATTCCCTATGAGCGCTCCAATTCCGCGCCGCCCTTGCCGGTGGAATACGGCCGGATGGTCAAGGAGACGCTGGGCCATCTGGGCTGCGAAATCGAGATTGAGCCGGGGCGGCTGATTGCCGGCAACGCGGGCCAGCTGGTGTCCAAGGTGATCTATGTGAAATCGGGCGAAGGCCGTGATTTCCTGATCCTGGATGCTGCGATGAACGACCTGATCCGCCCGGCGATGTATGAGGCGCATCACGATATCGTGCCGGTGCAGGAGGCTGCGCCAGGTGCCGAGAGCCAGCCATATGACATTGTCGGGCCTGTTTGCGAAACCGGCGATACCTTTGCCAAGCAGCGCGACCTGCCGCCCCTGGCGGCGGGCGATCTGGTTTCTTTCCGCAGTGCCGGTGCTTACGGCGCGGTGATGGCGAGCGAGTACAATTCGCGCCCGCTGATCCCCGAAGTGCTTGTGCATGGGGATCAATTTGCGGTTATTCGCCGGCGGCCGGACTATGAAGAGATGATAAACCGCGATACCATTCCGGAGTGGCTCTGACGCGATCCGGCGCGGGCCATCATAACGTGAGGCCCGTATGTCCTTGTTCCGCCGAGATGACCGGCAGGCCGATCCGGTCCTGAAACGCCTGCGCTGGCCTGTACTGCTGACGCAGGCCTCACTTGTGGCCGAACGTGCGATGCGGGCCTTCTGGCCGCTGGCCTCGGTGCTGATGACGGGGCTGGCGGCGCTGATGCTGGGCTTGCATTTGCTGCTTCCGGAAACAGCGGTTTGGGCTGGTTCAATTGTTATTGTTGTGAGTGCCGCAGCTGCCGCGGGCTGGGGCGCCTGGAGGTTCAGCTGGCCAGCCCGGGGCGAGGCTTTGGCGCGTCTGGACGAAACCCTGCCGGGGCGGCCGGTTGCAGCGATGCTGGACACCCAGGCTGCCGGGGCAGAGGATGCCGCCTCGATCGCCTTGTGGAACGCGCATCAGCGCCGGATGGCTGAGGCCGCGGCACAGGCACGGGCGCCTGCACCGGATCTGAACGTTGCCGCAGCGGACCCTTACGCGTTGCGGTACATTGCGGGGCTGTTTCTGGCGGTGGCGCTGCTGTTCGGCTCGATCTGGCAAGCAGTGTCGATCAAGGAGCTGGGAGCGGAGAGCGCAACCGTCCTCAGCGGACCGGCCTGGGAAGGCTGGGCAGAGCCGCCCGCCTATACCCGCCTGCCGGTTCTGTATTTGAACGATCAAGCCGGAGGCATCTTGAAACTGCCGGAAGGCAGCCGCGTCACCCTGCGGTTCTATGGCGAGGCGGGGGCGCTAAACCTGACGCAGAGCGTCACAGGCCAAAGCACAGAACAGCCGCCGGACTTGGACGGTGCGATCGAATTCGATGTCATCCGCAGCGGCTCAGTTTCAATTGATGGCTCCGGCGGACGCAGCTGGCAGGTGGAGGTGATCCCGGATCATCCGCCCAAAGTCGCGGTTGCGGGCCAGCCGGAGCTGGAAAACGACGGCTACACAACGCTGGCCTTTGCGGCTCGCGATGACTATGGCGTCGCCGCGGGTCAGGTCCGGATTGCACTGGATCTGGCAGCGGTGGAGCGGCGCCACGGCCTGGCCGCAGAACCCGACCCGCGCGAGGCGCTGGTGCTGGATCTGCCGCTGCCGTTGTCAGGCTCGCGCAAGGAATTCACCGAAAAACTGATCGAGGATTTCGCCCGGCACGCTTGGGCCAACCTGCCGGTGGTCTTTACCTTTTCGGCGGTGGATGAGGCCGGACAATCGGCCGCAGCGGCGGGCTTTGGCACCGAGCTTGTCACCCGCCGTTTCTTTGATCCGCTGGCGGCTGCGGTGATCGAGCAGCGCCGGGATCTGCTGTGGTCGCGCGCAAATGCGCCGCGGGTGGCGCAAATCCTGCGCACCCTGTCGCACCGCCCCGAAGACCTGTTCCGCGACTATGGCGGTTACCTGCGGCTGCGCACCATCCTGCGGCGGCTTGAAAGCTATACCGTGCAGGGCAGCATTCCCGAGCCGCAACAGGCGGAAATAACCGCGGCGCTGTGGGATCTTGCGATCCAGCTGGAAGAGGGCGACGTGGGCGATGCGCTGGAACGGATGCAGCGGGCGCAGGAACGGCTGAGCCAGGCCATGCGCGACGGTGCCAGCGATCAGGAAATCGCCCAATTGATGCAGGAGCTGCGCGAGGCGACCCAGGACTATATGCGCCAGCTGAGCCGGCAGGCAGAGGCGAACGGCGAGGTGATGGAGCCGGGCGAGATGCCCGAGGACATGATGACCCTCAGCCAGGATGACCTGCAAGCGATGATGGACCGCATCCAGGAGCTGATGGAGCAGGGCCGCATGGCCGAAGCCGAGCAGGCGCTGCGCGAGTTTCAGGAAATGATGGAAAACATGCGGATGACCCGCGCGCAGCAGGGGCAGGGCCAGGGCGACGAGGGCCGCCAGGCGATGGAGGGGCTTGGCGAAACCCTGCGGGAGCAGCAGGGGCTTTCCGATCAGGCCTTCCGCGACCTGCAGGAACAGTTCAACCCCGGCGCCCGCAGCGGCGAGAGCCAGGGCAACGAAGGCCGTGACGGCGGTCTGGGCCGCGGCCAGAGCCATCAGGGCGGGCAGGGCGGTGACAGCGGCCAGGACGGGCAGGGCAGCGACGGCGCCGACAGCCGCAATCCCGAAGGTTCCGGCCCTGATGGCCGCGAGCAGCCGGGCGCGGCCGGCTCGCTTGCTGACCGCCAGCAGGCCCTGCGCCGGCAATTGCAGCGCCAGCAGGAGGGATTGCCCTATCTGGACGGTGAGGCCGGCGACGCCGCCCGCGAAGCCCTGGACCGGGCGGGCCGGGCGATGGAGGGCGCTGAGGACGCGCTGCGCGGCGGTGATATGGCCGAAGCGATTGACCAGCAGTCCGAGGCGATGGAAGCACTGCGCGAAGGCATGCGCAACCTAGGCGAAGCACTGGCACAGCGCGAAGACGGCCAGCGCAATGGCCAGGGGCAGCCTTCGGCCACGGCTGAGGGCGAGCGGCTGGACCCGCTGGGCCGCAGCAATGGATCGGTGGACGATGGCGGCAAGGTGGGAGAGGGCAATGCCTATCGCCGTGCCTGGAACCTGCTGGAGGACATCCGCCGCCGGGCAGGAGAGCGTGAGCGCAGCGAGCGGGAGCGCAATTACCTGCAACGGCTGCTGGACAGGTTCTGAAACCCGGCCGCCAGCGGCAACCGGATGTCTTAAACGCCAGGAAAAGAATGCTGACCGGATGGTGTTACTGGGGCGGCGTTACTGGGTGCTGGTCAGGGATCTGACCTGGCCATCCAGCCACAGCCGCATCTGATCCACCCAGCCGACATAACTGCTGAGTGCCGGATCCGCTTGCGGCAGTTTTTCCGAGATCAGCGGCGCGTTGTCATAGACCATGACCAGCATCAATGCGGCAATCACCGACAGTGAAAACCCGCGGGCAAAGCTGCTTTTGCGCCGCACCGGCGGTTCTTCCGAGGTGGCCTGCGGTGCAGGGGCCGCACTGCCTGCAGAGCGCAAAGTTGAATTGATTTCTTCGATATCCGGCAGCAATTCCTTGCGCGAGCCGGTTTCAGCTGCGGCCAGCTGGCGCGGGTCTTCACCGCGGATACGGGCCATCCGGTCGCGGGCCTGGCGGCTGCGGCGGGCGGCCTCGTCTTCCGGCGTTGTGGCTTCTTCGAGGCCCAGATCAGGCTGCGTTTCCAGGCTGTGGCCCTCTGCCGCCCGCAGCGAGGCTTCGCGCTCGGCCTCCTCGCGCAGGATATCGGACAAGGCAGGATCCAGAGCACGGGTCCGTTGCGGTGCTGGTGCCGCCGCGGGCTCCTCGTCCGCGGCCTCCGTTTCATGCGCACCCGGCTGGCCGTCCGGATCATCCTCTGCGCGGGTCTCCGGTGCGCCGGCTGCTGGCTCCGCCGGATCCTGCGGCTCCGGAACAGGTGCAGGGGCGGCGTCCGGGATTTCACCTGTGGATTGGTCCGGGGTTTCGCCTGGGACGTCTCCGGGCATGTCCGGCTCAGGGTGTTCTGCTGCTTGCGAAAGTGCTTCGCCGTTTGCGCCCGTGTCCGGCGCGTCTTGCCCAGCGGTGCGTGCTGCAACAGCCCCCGCTGCCGCCTGAAACCAGGTCTGGCCGCAATTGGAACACTGCACATCCCGGCCTTCGTCGGGGATCACGTCCTCGGGAACTTCGTACTGGGCTGCACAATTCGGGCAGGTCAGGCGCATCATGCTCTCCTCGGCACCATCCTGCCGGCCAGCAGGCGGCAGGTTGTTTTTCAAGGGATTATATGCAGGCCGGCGGTCCGGTGAAAGAGTCAATTGCCGTTGCTGCCCCGGCGCGGCGGCGGCGGGGGTTTCCTGGCAACAGAGCCCCATTGAAACTGCTGATCCCTTGGGGCAAAACACCGGAGCGCCATTTTTGCGGCGCAATCGGGGGGCAGCGGTGATCGAGCTGGAGAACGTGGGCTATAATTACGGCGGCGGCGAGCTGCTGGATGCGGTGTCAGTGCAGCTGGCGCCAGGTTCTTTTCATTTCCTGACCGGCCCGTCCGGCGCAGGCAAGACGACGCTCTTGAAACTGTGTTATGGCGCGCTGATGCCGACCTCGGGCCGGGTGCGCGCCTTCAATATGGATGTAAAGGGGCTGGACCGCGATCAGATGGCCCATCTGCGCCGCCGCGTCGGGGTCGTGCACCAGGATTGCCGGTTCCTGGACCATTTGCCGGTGATTGAGAATATCGCCCTGCCGCTGCTGGTCTCCGGGCGGGAGCTGACGCATGAGGAACCCAACCTGCGCGAGCTGCTGAATTGGGTCGGCCTGTCCGAACGTGCCCATGCGCTGCCGCCGGAATTGTCGGGCGGTGAGCGGCAGCGGGCGGCGCTGGCCCGGTCAGTCATCCTGTCGCCGGATGTGATTATCGCGGATGAACCGACGGGTAACGTGGACTGGGAAATGTCGCAGCGGCTGCTGCAGCTGCTGGTTGAGCTGAACCGGATGGGCAAGACCATTCTGGTGGCAACCCATGATCTGTCGCTGATCCGGGCGGCCAAGAACCAGGTGCAGGCCCGGGTGCTGCGGATCTCCAACCGGCAATTGCAGCTGGCGGGGGCGGACCTATGACCGAGGGCAAACTGCGCAAGCTGATCCTGGGCGATACCCAGGCCAACCGGGTGGTGCCGCCAAGCGGCTTTACCGCCCATCTGACGCTTTTTGTTTCCGCCGCGATGGCCTTTCTTGCTGTCTTTGCGCTGGCGCTGTCGATGGCCTCCGGGCGGCTGGCAGACCAATGGGCCTCAGAGCTGGCGCGGGCTGCAACCCTGCGCATCAACGCGCCGGCAGAGCAGCGCGCGGCACAGACCGAGGCGGCGCTGGAAATCCTGCGCCAGACACCGGGTGTGGCTACCGCCCGCGCGCTGTCGGGAGAGGAGCAGGCGGCGCTGCTGGCGCCCTGGTTCGGCTCCAGCCTGCCGGTTGGCAGCCTGCCGCTGCCGCAGCTGATCGAAGTCACAAGCGAGGATCCCGGATATGACGCTGCCGGGCTGCGCCTGCGGCTGCAGGCCGAAGTGCCGGGCGCGGTTCTGGATGACCATACCCGCTGGCGCGCGCCGCTGGTCGATGCCGCCCGGTCGCTGCGCAGGCTGGCCTGGGTGTCGATCCTGCTGATCGGCAGCGCAACGGCGGCAATGATCACCCTTGCCGCCAATGCGGCCCTTGCCGCAAATGCGCAAGTGATCGAGGTTCTGCGGCTGGTCGGGGCGCTGGACAGCTATATCGCCCAGGCTTTTATACGCCGCTTTACTCTGCGCGCCTTAAGCGGCGCTGCAGCGGGGGTGGCCCTTGGCATGATTGGCGTCTGGCTGATGCCGGAAGCCTCGGATGAAGGCGGCTTCCTGACCGGTCTCGGCTTTCAGGGCTGGGGCTGGCTGGTACCGCTGGTGATCCCGGTACTTGGCGCGCTGGTGGCTTTTGCCGCCACCACCCGTGCCGCCACCAAACGTTTGGGAGCACTGTCGTGAAAAACCCGGTTCAATGGCTGCGTTCAGCGGTCTTTCTGCTGCAGATGTATCTGGCAATGCTGGTGCTGGGGCTGTTGTTTGCTCCTTGGGCCGCAGTATCCCCCAAGGGTGCGCGCACGGCCTGTAAGTCTTATGCGCGCTGGGTCCTGTGGACCGCGCGCTGGATGGTTGGCATTCAGACCGAAGTCCGTGGCCAGGTGCCCTCTGGGGAAGTGATTGTCGCCGCCAAACATCAAAGTTTCCTGGATATCCTGATCATCTTCAATGCTGTACCCTCGGCCCGCTTCATCATGAAGCGCGAATTGATGTGGACCCCGGTGATCGGTGTTTATGCCAAGCGTCTGGGCTGTGTGCCAGTCAACCGCGGCCGGCGCGGGTCGGCCATTGCCAAGATGGTCAAGGATGTCGCCGCGCAAAGCCGCGAGCCGGGCCAGCTGATCATCTATTCCCAAGGCACCCGCGTGGCCCCCGGTGCCCGCAAGCCTTACAAGATAGGTACTGCAGTGCTGTATGAGGGGCTGAGCCAGCCCTGCGTGCCGGCCGCCACCAATGTCGGCGTGTTCTGGCCGCGCAAGGGTATTTACCGCAAGCCTGGCCTTGCAGTGGTGGAGTTCCTGGAACCGATGCAACCGGGGAGCAGCCGCGACGATTTTATGGCGCAGCTGGAAATGCGGGTAGAAAGCCGGTCGGATGATCTGATGCGGGAAGCCGGGTTTGACCCGGGCACGGCTGAGCAACGGGCCTGACCAGCCGGAGCGGGACTCCCGCCGGGGCCAAGAAAATTCGAATTTTCTTGGCAAAATTCTTTGAAGATTTTTTTGCCCGGCGGGTGCCGGGCGGGCTGCATCAGCGCAGGACTTCGCCTATCAGAACCTGCGGCTGGACGTCCGTAAAGTTCGCAATGTCGTCCAGAGCCGGCCCTGCTGCCTGCATCGCGGTATCCATGGCCGCCTGATCGGCAAAGGTCATCGTGGCGATAGCAAAAAACGGCGGCGGGACATCCGGTCCGCCCGCCAGCCCCCTCGTCACCACAATTGACTGCAGATGCGGCCCGAGGTGCTGGTCCACAACCTTCATGTGGGTGTCAGCGTAATAGGCATAGTCGAATGTTTTTCCGTCACTGACGGGGTAGATGACTTGTAAAGAAACGGCCATAGCGGTGTCTCCTGCGGGGTGAAATCGAGGCTCAGTAAAGAGCGGATCGCCAGCCGTGCCAATCGAAAAAGGGCAGCTGCGGTGAGCTGCGCCTTGTTATGTTCGGTGACTCGCCAGGTTTAGCTGTGAATCGGCCCGTCGCCGCAGGCCAGGGCAGCCTCGCGCACCGCTTCGGAATAAGTCGGATGCGCGTGACAGGTCAGCGCCACATCTTCGGCGGAGGCGCCGAATTCCATCGCCACACACAGCTCATGGATCATGTCGCCCGCGGCCGGACCGATGATCGCAGCCCCCAGGATGCGGTCGGTTTCCTTGTCGGCGATGATCTTGACAAAGCCGCCCTCGGCCTGGCCGACGGCCTTGGCCCGCGCATTGCCCATGAACATGAATTTACCGGTCTTAACCTTCTTGCCCTCTGCCTTCAGCGCGTCCTCGGTGGCGCCCACGGTGGCCACTTCCGGCGTGGTGTAGACGACACCCGGAATGACGCCGTAATTCACATGGCCATGCTTGTCTGCAATAACACTGGCAACTGCCATGCCCTCATCCTCGGCCTTGTGCGCCAGCATCGGGCCTTCGATCACGTCGCCGATGGCATAGACGCCGGGCACATTGGTGCGCCAGTGATTGTCCGTGGCGATCTGGCCGCGTTCGGTCATTTTGACACCCAGCGCGTCCAGCCCCAAGCCATCGCTGTAGGGCTTGCGCCCGGTGGCAACCAGCACCACATCGGCGTCCAGGGTCACCTCATCGCCGCCTTTCTTGGGCTGGTATTTGACCTTGGCCTTGGTCTTGGTGGTCTCCACCCCCTGCACCGCAGCGCCCAGGATGATATTCAGCCCCTGCTTTTCAAGGATCCGCTTGAAGCTGCGCTGCACGTCCTTGTCCATCCCCGGACAGACCGCATCCATGTATTCGACCACGGTCACCTCAGATCCCAGACGGGCATAGACCGAGCCCAACTCCAGCCCGATCACACCTGCGCCAATGACGGCCAGCTTCTTGGGGATCTTCGGCAGCTCCAGCGCGCCTGTGGAGGAGACCACGATCTTCTCGTCGATCTCGACGCCCGGAATGGAGGCGGGGACCGAGCCGGAGGCGATCACGATGTTCTTTGCCTCATGCACGTCGTCGCCGACCTGCACCTTGCCCGCCGCAGGGATTGAGGCCCAGCCCTTGATCCAATCGATCTTGTTCTTCTTGAACAGGAACTCGATGCCGCCGGTGTTCTGGGTGATGACCTCATCCTTGTAGGTCTTCATCTGGTCCCAATCGACCGACGGCGATTTGCCCTTGAGGCCCATATGGGCAAAATTGTGCTCTGCCTCATGCAGCAGGTGGGTCGAGTGCAGCAGCGCCTTGGACGGAATGCAGCCCACGTTCAGGCAGGTGCCGCCGAGGGTTTCCCGGGCCTCGACCACAGCTGTCTTCAGTCCCAGCTGGGCGCAGCGGATGGCGCAGACATAGCCGCCGGGGCCGGCGCCGATTACGATGACGTCATATTGGGACATGGGTTGGTTTTCCTCTGTTCTCCCCGGTTCCGTTTGGCGGAACACGCATTAGGGGATAGTGGTCTTAGGATCAGACGGGGGTCAACATCTTGATCGAGATATTGGTGACCCCGTCGCGTTCTAGGTGCATAGCGAGCTCTTCCGATCCGAAAAAAGCACGGGCCTTCTCCGGATCGGTGATCGCGAACAGCGCCACGGCGTGGTTTGTGCGGTCCGGATCGCTCCATACGTTCATGTCGGTGATGCCTGCGGCCTGGCGGTTGGCCTTGTCCTGCCGGAAAACGGTCAGCCAAGCGGTGAAATCGGCCACATCGGCCTGCCAGAGAACATGGGTTGCCATTGGGGTTACTCCTTTATCCGTTCTGCAGGCAGAGTGCACTGCTTTGGCAAGGGAGCGCTTTGATGCCACTCAAGAAAGGCGGGTGCTGCCGCAGTTTCCGCAGAATTGCGGCGCTGGGCCCGGCTTGGGCGGAGCCAATTTGAGTATTTTGGGAAAGATGAATGGTCATGCGAGGAGCACCCCCGCGAGCATCGCAGCAAGGCCGCTGGTGGCGATGAGCCAGATTGCGGTGCGCAGATAGGGCACGCCGCTGAGGTAGGCGGGCAGGTAGAGGGCGCGGCCCCCGAGATAGGTGTATATCCCGCCGGTGATCAGGGCGCCTTGCAGGCTGGCCAGTTCCGCGACCAGCGCCAAGCTGATGAAGATCGGTGCGGTTTCCAGGAAATTGGTGAAGGCGCGCCGCGCCCGGCCCGCCAGCGCGCTGCGGGAGACGGATGTGTCGCGCGGGCCTGCGGTCCAGGCGTTGCCGACCGAGAGCTTCAGCAGGAAGCTGTCGAAGCTCACGTGGATCAGGCCGAGGATCGAGAGGCAGACAAGGCCCCAGAGCGGGAGGGTCATTGGGTTGAACTGCATTCAAGTTTGACACTCTTGACTTCTTCCCGGCGTCCATTGACAGCACTTATGATGCTGAAAATAGCTATTCCCATCAAAAGCCCGGCACCAAATGTTGGTTCGCCTTTGTTCGGCCCCTCAGCTGTCACCCAACCCAACCAGTTAAATGCGATTGAGGTGAGCACCATTACAGAGAAAAATATGGGTACGACTACTAGGAAGAAACTCCAATGGCGGGATTTTCCGGTCAGA